>CAJAWW010000020.1 GCA_903946745.1 uncultured beta proteobacterium | reverse complement strand
TTTGTGATTACCATTGGCGGCGCGCTACTGGGCTGGATTGGCGGTGGCATGATCGTGACCGACCCGGCGTTGCCAGCCGATTTGCTCGCCGGCATTCCACAGGGCAAGCTCATTGCCTCAGCCGCTGGCGCGGCACTGGTGGTTGCGCTGGGCAAACTCATCGCCCTGCGCGCCACGAAACAAGCACCGGCCGACCTTGCCAACCCCGCAGCGAAGGAAACACAATCATGAAACAGATTTGGCTCGTGCCCCTCGATGGTTCAGACATTGCGCTGCGATCCATCGCATGGATTATCGACAATGCCCCGGCACTTAAAGATGTGCCGCAGATTCATCTGATCAACGTTCAACCCTCACTGCCGCGCGACATCAGCCGTTTCGTCAACGCCGACACCCTGCGCGACTTTCATCGCGATACCGGCATGGCCGCACTCACCACCGCCTACGAGATGCTGACGGCTGCCGGACTCAACCCCGAACGCCATGTGCTGATTGGCGAAGCCGCACCCACCCTCTGCGAATTTGCCACCCGTCAGGGTTGCACCCAGATTTTGATTGGCACGCGTGGTCATAGCGGAATCGCCGGCACCCTGCTCGGTTCGGTGGCGATGCGCGTTGCCCATCTTTCCAGCGTGCCGGTGCTACTGGTACGCTGAAGGGCTGACGATAACGCTACCAGAAAATCCATCCTGCATATAACTTATACTATGAGCCTGATGCCATGAACCGCCTCGCTGTGGAGGGAAATATCGAAAATCAGTTTCAAAGCCATGCGCCGCTTGACCGCTTTGATCCAACCCGAACCAATATCTCACTGGCCGTCAGACAAGCCATCAGCGAAACTACGGCCATTGAAGCCATCGTACTCACGGTTGATATTCGCCGCTCATCCAGCGTGCTCAAGGAATCCATCGACATTGCACAATACGCCAAGATGCTCGACGATTTCGTTACCGAGTTCCGTACCGTGCTCCACTATCACGGCGGCTGGTTCGACAAGTTCACCGGCGATGGCTTCATCTGCTACTGGCTGGTCGAAACCTCGTTTGCCGAGTGCATGGATACGGTGCTGGACTTCTGCTGTTCGGTGATGGACAACTTTCGCACCTACTATTACCCGTCATTCGTCGCCAACATGCGTAATGTGCCAACCGGCATCGGCTTGTCCATCGGCGTTGATGCGGGGCCCTGTTATCTGGCCACCATCGTTGGCGACCTCACCATTATTGGTTCGCCGATCGTCGGCGCAGTGCGGATGTGCGAGACCTGCCCACCCTACCACCTGACACTCAACGCCTATCCTGGCAGCCGCCTGCTGGAAGGTTCTGCGCTGTGCGGCCGCCTGTCGAATGATCTGACCTACCAGCTCGAAGCCAAGTCAGTGCCCACCAAAGAATATCCCGACGGACAGGTGGCTTACAGCGTCGAATTTCACCGCAAGGGGCAGCGGCTGTTTTACTGAGCAGCGCCGGTGCGCCACACCCAATAGTCGACGCCGGGGAACCGGGTCAGTTCAGCGTGAACTCGGGAACCAGCCCCATCGCCGTAGAGGTGATGCCCCCGAGCAGTTGCTCCCAGTCATTGCCATGATGGGTGCCGAGATACTCAATGAAAGATGAATCCGGATCGTTCAACAAAATGGCATAGGCGCAGCCATCAATGTTGTCACTGAGCTTCACCATCGCGTCGTACCGGGTGCCGGTCGCCAGTGCGTCATCAATGATGATCGGGGCGGCATCAAAAAACAGACGTGGCAGGTCTATTCGCAGACTGCTGCCGAAATCCGACTGAATCGCCAGACGTGCCTCATCAAAACTGCGCGATTCGGCGTAGTGACCAAACGGGTGCAGTTCGAAGTGTGCATGCACGGGCGGCAGTTTGTCGCCCTCCATCGCGGCCTCGAACGCAGCATCCACCTCACCGCGCGTACCGTGTTTCAGGCTGACACGAATAATCATCGCCTCGGTGATCCCCGTGAATCCTTCTTTCTGAAAATGATTCACGATGTGTTCAGCGGCGATGTCACCGGGAAGGAAGGACAGGGAATCCATAGATGTCTCGCTGCTGAGTTAATGTCAGCAATCCTATGGCTAGCAATCACAACAAAAGCGAACAATTGACCACAAAAACCCCCGCACTTCACAGGATCAATCGTTAGCAAGCCTGTGACATTGGATGACCGCCATCCCATACGAATCATGCTCGCCGACCTCTCTATCCCCCGCTCAGTAGACCTTGCCAACCCGTGGGTATTGCTGGGTATTTTTGCCCTCGCCTCCGCCGTAATGATCTGGCGGCTGCATGCCATGGAGGCCAAGGGTTTTGAGGGGACGGTGCTGGGCACGCTCATCATGCCCTACTGCTCGGGCGCGGCCAATCTCATCTTCGCGTTTGTCATGACCCGAACACCGGGCAACGGCCAGAAGGTTTTGGAAAACTGTCTGGTCAACAACGTCACCAACCTGACCTTGATTCTGGGGCTCTCGGCCATACTCTGCTCGGCGGCCATTGTTCCCGCTGGCGGTGGCGGGAAAGCGAGGAAATCTGCCGACTTCTATCGCTTGTACCGCATTGATCTGCTGCTGACACTGGTTGCCATGGGACTCTTTACCGGCGTGCTGTGGGCGCTGGCAAAAGATGGTGTTCTGGATTTCTACGATGGTCTGGTGCTGGTTGCCCTGTTTCTGTTCTGGCAGATTCTGCATGTCTTCGAAGTGCTCAAAACCAATGTCCGCAAAAACCGCAGCCTCCACTGGACGATCATCATCGATCTGCTCCTGATTGCAACATGTGCCTACGGCATTTATCTCAGCGTTGACCACCTCGTCACCTGGGTTGAAAAGGGCGATAGCCGCCTCTTCACGATGGCGGATCTGGGCTGGTTAAGCGGCGTGCTGATGGTGCTGCCCAATGCAATTCTGGCGATCTACTATGCCCGCGCAGGGCGTCAGGACATCGTTGTCAGTTCGCAGATTGGTGACGCGCATATCTGCATACCGATGTGCATCGGGCTCTATGCGCTGTTCGATCCGATCAGCATTCCGGGCTTCTTTCAGACGGGCACCGTCATCATCCTCGGGGCGGCGGCACTTTACTTTGTCCTGATTGCCGCATTGGGTCGCCTGCACCGCTGGCTGGGGCTTGGCTTTCTGGGCGCATATACCGTGTTCGCCTATCAGGGACTTGTTCGCTGAAACTTAAAATGCAGTGCGGCTTTGCGCACCAGCGAAGGTGGGAAGTTCGCCGATAAGCCGGGTTCTGTCTTGGACAGTCATTCCTCTGGGACCGCCATTGCTGACGGCCTCAAGCAGCCTACCCGGACACGACGCGAGCCACGTCATAGTGTCCTTATTTGGCCTTGCTCCGGATGGGGTTTGCCGTGCCGTTTCTGTTACCAGAAACGCGGTGGGCTCTTACTCCACCATTTCACCCTTGCCGGCTCACAAACGAGTTGCGAACTTGGGCGGTATCTTTCTGTTGCACTTTCCGTCACCTCACGATGCCCGGCCGTTAGCCGGCATCCCGCTCTATGGAGCCCGGACTTTCCTCCCACCCGCCACTTGCATGGCGGATCAGCGACTGTCTGGCGAACTTCCCGCGCTCATTGTACGCGGCGGACGGAACTGCTGCCGGTTCGCGTAATAATCGGGATGTTCGTTGTCCGGCGTGGCGCCGGGAATGCCCAGCAGAGGCAAGGGTTGCAGCAGTTGTCGCGGCGAACATGAAAAGTCGACGCTGGCGATACGGTGCGCCAGCGCGACATCCAGTGCCGACAGGGTCAAATTCGTCACATTCGTCACATCGAGGAACAGCGCCTTGCCACACAGCCCGATAAAGGGCTGGCGCAGCGCGTCATGACTGCCGTGGCCGAAGAGCACAAAACTGACCCGCTGCAACTCGGCACGCCGCGCCACAAACACTTCGGACCAGCGATGCGCGCGCATGGCTGCGATCATGTCATCCGGCATACCGGCAACGATGACGCCGCATTCATCGAACTGCGTCAGAAAATCGCGCAACGACCCGCGCCGCTGTGTGTCACCGGACCTCTGCAAGACTTCATGGTGACGCCGGTTGAGCATGGCCTTGGCCTGCGGGAACGCCAGCCAGATCAGCGCATTGAACAGGTCGTGCGGGTTATCCGGACGGGTGCATATTTCGCCGTGCTCGAAAGCCTGCCGCTCATATCCGGGTGCGCCTGAGGCCGTGTGTGCGGCGCACGGCAACACAAAGCGCAAGGGTGCGCCGCCACCGGTCTGCAAACCACGGCGCGTGGCTTCATGATTGAGGGCATCAATACCCGGAACGCCAGCGGCGAACCAGTCACCCAGAAAAGCGGAGAGCGGATGCAGCGCCGCTCCGGACCACATCACTGCGGCGCTGCGGCCTTGGCCGCGCCGGCGGCGGGTGCTTTTGGAGCCTTATCGACAAACTGCAACTGCCCATCCTTGATCTGGAATACGCCCATCAGCTCACCGGGTTCCGGCGGTGCTTCCTTGTATTGCTCAAAGCGGCAGGTGGCGGTTTCGGTGACATACCAGCGCTTGCCGGCGTTGAGAATAAAAACGCCGGGGCCGGTGCGATATACGTCCATCTTGATGCGGTCACTGACTACGCCCTTGAGCGGATAGCGACGCTGGCAATCCGGATAACGCGCGACCACCAGTGCGGTATCCCATTCGCTGCCGGCATAGGCCTGCTCACGCGTCAGGCTCAACGAATGATTGCCGCCATTGATATGGTAGGCCGCGTACTGAATATCCCCGCACGCGGTGAGACCCAGCAAAGCCGCCAGCAAAAACAGAGCTTTCATCACGTCACTCCATGCGCCAGGCCAAGGTTTCGCCGGCACGGAAAGGAACCAGCATATCGCCGGGAAGATAATCGAGTGTGTCCGGCACGGCAACCGTTACACGTCGCAACGTGATGCGGTCGGTATTGCGTGGCAAACCGTAGAAGTCGGCACCAAAAAAGCTGGCGAAACCTTCCAGCCGATCCAGCGCACCGGCCGCATCGAAGGCTTCGGCATACAGTTCGATGCCGGCATGCGCCGTATAACAACCGGCGCAGCCACAGGCCGATTCCTTGGTGCGCTGGCCATGCGGTGCCGAATCGGTGCCGAGAAAGAATTTTGGGTTGCCCGATATGGCGGCATTCAGCAGCGCCCGACGATGCGTTTCGCGCTTCAACACCGGCAGACAATAGTGATGGGGACGAATGCCACCGGCAAACAAGGCATTGCGATTGAGCAGCAGGTGATGCGCGGTGATGGTGGCGGCAACCTGGGTGGCGGCATCGCGCACGAAGTCCACGCCATTTTGCGTGGTGATGTGTTCCAGCACCACTTTCAGCGCCGGAAAATCACGCAGCAAGGGTGCCAGCACGGTGTCGATAAAAACCGCCTCGCGGTCGAACACGTCGACCGCCGGATCGGTGACTTCGCCATGCACCAGCAACGGGACACCCAGTTTTTCCATGCGTGCGAGCGCCGCGACACAGTTTTTCAGATCGGTGACGCCGGCATCCGAATTGGTCGTCGCACCCGCCGGATATAGTTTGAAAGCATGCACGAAACCGCTGGCATGCGCGGCATCCACCTCGGCGGCGGCGGTGTTGTCGGTCAGATACAGCGTCATCAGGGGTGTAAAGCGCAAGCCGGCCGGCAGTGCGGCCAGAATACGATCACGATACTGCGCCGCCAGCGCCACGGTGGTGACCGGCGGTTTCAGATTCGGCATCACGATAGCGCGCGCAAAACGGCGTGCCGTATCGGGCAACACCGCGGCCAGCGCCGCATCGTCGCGCAGATGCAGATGCCAGTCATCGGGGCGAATAAGCGTTAAAGATAATTGCATGAGGCGAATTATAAAGGCTGCTGTTTGAGTGCCAGCGCGTGGGCGTACAGCGTGTTTTTGGGCGCGCCGCTAATTGTCGCCGCGAGTTTGGCCGCCTGTTTGAGCGGCAATTCAGCCAGCAGGATATTCAGCACCCGTTCGGCGGCGGGGTCAAGTGTGGCTTCCGGTGCTGGCAGTGGCGCAGAAACAATCAGCACGAACTCACCGCGCTGGCGGTTGGCGTCAGCCGTCAGCCAGGCGCAGGCGTCGCTCAGCGGCAGCCGTTCAATCTGCTCAAACAATTTGGTCAGTTCGCGGGCAATGATAATTTCACGCCCCGGCAGCAATGCGGCCAGATCGGCGACGGTTTCCAGCACCCGATGGGGCGCTTCGTAGAACACCAGCGCAGCCGCCAGCGGTGCCAGTTCAGTGATTGCCGCACGACGGGCGCCGACTTTCGCGGGCAAAAATCCGACGAACAGAAAACGCTGATCGTCCACCTCGCACAGTCCGGCCGCAGAGATTGCCGCAATCGCCGCATTGGCGCCGGGCAGCGGCACCACGCGAATGCCGGCCGCGCGCACCGCCGCCACGGCGCGTGCGCCGGGGTCGGACACGCCGGGGGTGCCAGCGTCCGAAATCAGCGCCACACATTTTCCGGCATCCAGCGCCGCAATCAGTTTTTGCGCGGCTTCGTTCTCGTTGTGCTGATGCAGCGCCAGCGTGGCCGTGCGAATGCCGTGATGATCGAGCAGATGGCGTGCATGGCGCGTGTCTTCGCAGGCCACCAGATCGGCGCGGCGCAAAATCTCCAGTGCCCGCAGCGTGATGTCGGCAAGATTTCCGATGGGGGTGGCAACGACATACAATGCCCGTTCATTTTCCACAACCGCCTCCACAACCTTCGCCATCACCGTGCCCGATTCATCGTTCATGCCGCGCATTCTATGACGAGCCGCCAAATCGCAGGCGCAGCCGGTGAGCAGCGCGCGGCCGACTACCTGTGCGCGCAGGGCTTGCACGTCATCGAACGCAACTTTCGCGTGCGCGGCGGTGAAATCGATCTGATCTGCCGCGACGGCGACATGACCGTGTTTGTTGAAGTTCGTCTGCGCTCTCACGCCGGCTACGGCGGCGCGGCGGCCAGCATCACGATCGCCAAACAGCGCCGCCTGATTCTCGCCGCCAGGCACTGGCTGGTGCGGCACGGCGAGCTTCCCTGTCGTTTTGATTGCGTACTGATCGACAACGGTGCACTGGAATGGGTGCGCGATGCCTTTACGGCCGATTAGATCGATGCGCTGGCGACCTCTTTTTGCGCTGTTGTTGCTTTGTGCATCCCTGACGGCCGATGCGGCAGAAGTACGCATCCTCGTACAAAGCTCGCCCTTGGCGGGTTTTCGCTACTACGCCGGCGAAACGCTGTGGCAAACCCTGCGCGAGGGCGACCGGCTCACCCTGGTGCGCGAAGCCGACAATCCGCACGACACAAATGCCGTGCGCGTTGAATGGCGCGGGCAGAAACTTGGCTACCTGCCGCGCGCCGAAAACCGCGCCGTGGCGGCGGCGATGGATCACGGCGAGGCCGTCGACGCCCGCATTGCCAAGCTGCGCCAGCACAAAAACCCGTGGCAACGGCTGCTGATCGAAGTATTTGTCGTGCTCTAGGCCGTTTATTCCGGTTGCACAACCGACCCATAGACGGCTATGCTCAAACGATTATCGAGGAACACATTCATGCACCCCACCCTGATCGCCCAACGCATCGCGCAGCAATTCAACGAAAGCGCACAAACCAAGCTCATGGCACTGCCGGCCATGGCTGCGCCCATTGAGGCGGCCATCCGGTTAATGGCAAACAGCCTGCGTGCCGAGGGCAAAGTGATGGCCTGCGGCAATGGTGGCTCGGCGGCCGACTCACAACACTTCGCCGCCGAACTCCTCAACCGCTTCGAACGCGAGCGTGCGCCCATGGCCGCCATGGCGCTGACCACGGACACCTCAACGCTGACCTCGATCGCCAACGACTACCGCTACGAAGACGTCTTCGCCAAACAGGTGCGCGCACTGGGACGCCGGGGGGATGTACTGCTGGCAATTTCCACCTCGGGCAATTCGGCCAACGTCATGGAAGCCATTCAGGCTGCCCATGAAAAGGGCATGCATGTGGTGGCGCTCACCGGCCGGGGCGGTGGCAAGATGACCGCATTGCTGACGCAAGACGACATTCACTTGTGCGTGCCCGCCGAGCGCACCGCACGCATACAAGAAGTTCATCTGCTGACGCTGCATTGCCTGTGCGATGGCATCGACACCCTTATTCTGGGAGAACCCACATGAAACCGCATACCCTGAACGTCAGGACTCTTTTCGCGCTGGCCGCGCTGCTTCCGGCCTTGGCGGGCTGTTTCGGCGTGGTGGCGGTGGGGGCTGGCGCGGGCGCGCTGCTGCTGACCGACCGGCGCAATTCGGAAACCTATGTGGCCGATGAAGGTCTGGAAATTCGCGCCGCCAACCGCATCACTGAAAAATATGGCGACAAGGTTCACATCAATGTCACCAGTTACAACCGCATGCTGCTGCTGACCGGCGAAGCACCGAGCGAAACCGTCAAGGTCGATATTGAAAAACTGGTGGGTGCCGTGCCCAACATCAAATCGATCAGCAACGAACTGGCCATTGCCGGGCCTTCCAGTCTCGGGGGGCGCAGCAACGACACCTACATCACCTCCAAGGTCAAGGCGCGCTTTGTTGATGCAAACAAGTTTGCGCCCAACCATGTCAAGGTGGTGACTGAAGCCGGCGTCGTCTTTCTGCTGGGGTTGGTGACGCAGACCGAGGCCAATGCCGCCGTCGAAATCACCCGCACCACAGGCGGCGTACAAAAGGTGGTGCGCGTGTTCGAAATCATCAGCGCCACACAAGCCAAAGAGCTCGACAGCGCGCTGCAATCCGGCACAGCGAAAGAAAAGACCGCTGCACCTACCAAGAAATAAACCGGAAACATCACCCAGAGCGCGGACGGCACCGTAGTCCCAGCGTCGACTTTTCGCTTTCGGCGGGTGCCGGGCAGCGCGGCCATCATCGAAGAGCGTAATAGCGAACTGATGCTCAAGCCTGCCGCTGTGCTGGAAATCGACACCTATTCTGATACGCAGATTGCCGACTGGGATCACGAAGATGTGCTGACAGCCGAGGAGCACAAGCGCATTCTTGCGCGCATGCAGAACCTCTGATGCGCATTGTTTCTCGATGCCAATATCCTCTTTACCGCCGCACACAATCCGAATGGCAAAGCAGCATGTTTTTGTGCCGATTACCGGAAACGGATAGGTCTAAACCCATAAAAGTCGAACTTCGCCGCCGGAATCGGCGATACTTTCTGCACCGAAGGTAATGGAATTCAGGGCATGAGCAAACAAGTACGGTGGCTGCAACAGGAAGTGGCACACTGGCGCACCGAAGGGCTGGTCGATGAAGCGCTCGCCCTGCGCATTCTGGCGCGCTACCCGGCCACCGCCGAGCGCAACTGGGGGCGCATGATTTTCTCGGCGATCGGTGCGGTAATGGTCGGGCTGGGCGTGATCCTGTTCTTTGCCTATAACTGGCACGCCATTCCCAAGGCCGCCAAACTGGCGCTGGTTTTCGGCGCGCTGGCGGCGGCGCACGGAGCCGCCATGGTCGTGGCACGACGCAGCGATGCCCATCACGGGGTGGTCGAAGGTCTGCATGTGCTGGGCACCATGCTGTTTGGAGCCGGCATCTGGCTGGTCGCGCAGATTTATCACATCGACGAACACTACCCGAATGCCTTTCTGGTGTGGTCGTTGGGGGCGCTGGCACTGGCGTGGGTCATGCCCTCGGTGGTTCAGGCCTTGCTCGCCCTGTTTCTGGTGAGTTTCTGGGCGGGCGTGGAGGTCTTCGAGTTCCACTCGCCGATGCATGCGGCACCGCTACTGGTGGTGATGGGCGTGCTGCCGCTGGCCTGGTGGCGGCGCTCGCCGACGCTGTTGTTCTGCGGCGTGGCAGTGCTGTATCTGATCACCGCCTTTACCGCCGGCTGGATCGACCACCGGGCGTTGTTGCCGCTGCTGTTCGCCCTGGGTGCGGCGGCACTGGTGGCGAGCATGGCCGCACCGGGCACCGCGTTCCCGGCCGCCGAAGGGCCGCTGCGCAACCTCGGCTTGCTGGTGGTGCTGGGCTGCGCCTATCTGCTCAGCTTCAAGGAATCGGCCGGCTGGCTGGTCAGGCTCCATGCCGTGAAACCCGGTATCGAGATCTATCTGGGTGCGGCGGGTGCAACGCTGATCGCTGCCATCGGTCTCTTGATACGCACCGGGCTGAGCAACATCAACAACTATCGCCGCTGGCAATTGGGGCTGCTGGGCGCCGGCATGGCAGTCTTCCTCATCAGCCTGTTCGCCAAGGGCGTGATCGATCGCTGGCTGGTCATGGTGCCCTTCAATCTCATCACACTGGGTTTCGCCATCCTCCTGATTCTGGAGGGCAGCGAACAACTGCGTCCCAAGATGGTTGGTTTGGGTTGTCTGGTGTTTGCACTGGTTGTCGTGAGTCGCTACACCGATCTTTTCAGCAGCCTGCTGATGCGCGCGGCCGTGTTTGTGGCGCTGGGTGCGGGCTTGTTTCTGGTGGGTAATTTCTACGCAAAGAACAAAAAACGGGTTCAGGAGGTGCAAGCATGAGCCGCCGTCTGGTCGCGCTGGTTGTGCTTGCACAATTGCTGGTGCTGGCCTGGATGGCCGGCGAACGGGAGTGGATCTTGCGCACCGGAAAGGTGATATTCCTGCGCACGGCTCCCGTCGATCCACGCGATCTGTTTCGCGGCGATTTTGTTCGTCTTCAATATGAAATCAACAGTCCGCGCGCTGAAACAAGCGAACCGGTCGCCACACCTGATGCCAACAGCAAGCGCCATGAGGTGGTCTATACCCGGCTGAAGCCCGCCGGGGAAGGTCTGTACGAAGCGGATGGCGTGAGTAGCACCCAACCCGACGACGGCGTTTTTCTGCGTGGCCGCACCGAAAACTCGTGGCGTATGGGATGGCGCGGCAACGCGCACTATTTCGTCACCTACGGAATCGAGCAACTGTTTGTCGAGCAGGGCAGCGGTCAGGCCATTGAGGACCGGCGCGGGACGCGCGGCCAGATGCAGGTGCCGATGGAGGTCGAGGTTGCCATTGGTGCATCGGGCAAGGCGCTGATCCGCGGTTATCGCTGGAGCCGGTTGGGCGTAAAGCTTGAAATACTGCGACGACCGGCACCGCGCGGGCGCAATGTGCCGCCGGTGCAGGGTGCTGCTCCCGAGGCTGCCAGCATTACACCCGCGCCACTCAGTCCGAAACTGCGTCTGACACTGGCCAATACATCCTCCGAGCCGCTTGCCCTGATCGATCCCGGCGAGCACTGCGCCCTTCATCTGGTGCCCACGGTCATGACCAAAGCGGCTTACCCTGCTGCGTATGATTGTGCAGGCGTACCCGCCACGGCAGACGACGTGAAGACACTGGCCCCCGGCGCGACCTACGCGGTAGACATCGATCTGAGCGAACCGCGCTGGCACCTGCTGGCCGGTGGCAAGCCAGTGGAAGCGGGCACGTTGCCGCCCGGCACACAGTTCCGCCTCGAATACCGGGCACCCGCACCGGTCGCCGACAGGGTGGCACCCACGACGGTCTGGAACGGCCGGTTGGCATCGCAGGCGTTCAACGCCCAGGGCATGATCGATTAACCCGATGAATAAATGACCGCATCGACCGTCATATTCCTGTACTAATCGCATGCGATAATGCTGACCGTCGCGCCCTGCGGCAATGCTGCCAAGCCGACTGGCCGCCAGCAAACTATCGTTCTGAAGGGAATTGTCATGAGCAAAGTCAGCATCATCGGTGCTTACAACACGGCGTTCGGCGCCTTTGTGAGCAAAGACAAGGCCACCGGCCTCGTCACCGATACCAAATCCTATTACGACCTGCTGATCGAAGCGGGACGCGGTGCCATTGCAGATGCCGGCATCGAAGCCAAAGACATCGATGCCATCTATGTGGGTTCCTGTTCGCCCGGCTCGTTCATCAATCAGGATCACGTCGCCCCGCTCGCCGCCGAAATTGATCCGGCGCTGCGCTTCAAGCCGATGACGCGCTGCGAATGCGCCTGCGCCTCGTCCTCCGTGGCGCTCTATGACGCGCTGTATGCGGTGGAAGCCGGTCGTGCCAAACGTGTGCTGGTGATCGGCGTCGAAAAGATGAACCTGTTACCCACGCCGCAAATGACCCATGTGCTGTCGTGCTGCTCACACTGGCCGTCAGAAGGCGCGCTGGGCTGGTCGTTCCCGATGCTGTTCGCCGAATACGCCAAGGGCTATCAGGCGCAGTACAACATTCCCGTTGCCGAACTGGAGCAAATGTTATGGACGGCCGGCGCACTGTGCTACAAAAATGGTGCCGAAAACCCGCTGGCGCACAACCGCAGCGGCCCGCAAACCGTGGCCGAGATCATGCAGCTCAACGAACTCGATGCCCGTGGTAAGTGCAAAAACATGATGATCGCCGCACCGCTGCGCCTGCACGACTGCTCGCTGGTCTCCGATGGTGCCGCCGCGCTGGTGATTACCGCCACCGCAAACGTCAGCAACAAGGCGCGTGCTGTGGAAATCGCCGGTATCGGTCACTCGGTCGACCGTCTTCCGGAAAACGTGCGCCCCAACATGTATGAACTGATGGCCGGCAAGGATGCGGCCGCCAAGGCCTACAAAGAAGCCGGCATTACGGCGGCAGACATCGATATCGCCGAGGTGCATGACTGTTTCACCATCAACCAGATTCTCTCTACCGAAGCACTCGGCTTCTCGGCCGATGGCCGCGCCGGCTACGATTACCTTGAAGGCCGCTTCACGCGTGACGACAAGATCGCCATCAACCTTTCCGGCGGCTTGAAGTCCAAGGGGCACCCGGTCGGAGCGACGGGCGCGTCGATGCACACGCTGATCTACAAGCAGTTGATCGGCGAAGCCATCGGCGTCAAAGCCAAAAAGGCCGATATCGGTGTGGCGTTCAATGTGGGCGGCTCTGCCGTCACCAACTGCGTCACCGTGCTGCGCAAGCTCTGATCCCTCAGCCCCTTTCGAGAGAAAAATCATGAACAGCTTCTGGTACAACGATATGGAGTTCTCGGTTCAGCCCTCGGGCAAGGCCTGGGACGTTCTGCGCCATCAGGCCGGTGGCAATCCAGCCGTGGTCGGTGCCGCCCTGTTTCCGGGAACGTCAGCGGCCGATGCGGATAAGTTAGCTCGGGCCTTGGTGAAATCCGTCTACCCGGTCGGCGTGAGGGTTGTGGGCCCAGATGTCGCGCACCCCAACAAGATCGGTGATCTCAAAATCGTCGGTCCGGATGTGACGCATCCCAACTTCATCTACTGGGACAAGGACAGCGCGTCCTTTCCCAAGTCGCTCTGAATCAAATCATTCGAGGTGAATAAGCATGAAAATCAAAGATAGCGTAGTTCTCGTCACCGGTGGTGGCAATGGCATCGGCGAAGCCGTCATCAAGTATTTTGCCAAGGCCGGTGCCAAAGTTGCGGTGGTCGATATGGCGCAAAAGAACATTGATCGCGTCGTTTCCGAAGTCAAGGCAATGGGGGGTGAAGCAATCGGCATCCAGGCCAACGTGACCAGCGAAGCCGATACGGCAAAGTTCATCAAAGCCACCGTGCAGGCTTTCGGCAAACTGAATATTGTGGTGGCCTCGGCCGGCATTATTCGCGACGGCACCATGCTGCAACTGGACAAGGAAACCGGCAAAGTCTCGCGCAAAATGGGGCTCGACAAGTGGCAACCGGTGATCGACACCAACCTCACCGGCACGTTCCTGACTATCCGCGATGCGGCCGAAGCCATGGTCAATGGCGGCTGGGAAGGCTTGCTGGTGCCGGTGTCATCGGTCAACAAAGTGGGGCAGGTAGGTCAGCTCAACTATTCATCGGCAAAAGTCGCCGATGCCTTGCTGCCCAAAATCGTGATCGGCGAATTTCTGCTGCGCGGCATCAAGAATATCCGTTGCGTCGGCGTGGCGCCGGGCTATACCGCAACGCCCATGCTGACCGGTATGAATCAGGAAGCACTCAAAGCCATTCTGGCCGATGTGCACCTCGGTCGCCTGATCGCACCGGAAGAGATTGCGGCGCTCATCGCCCACTGTGTCGAGAACGAAGCGCTCAATGCAACGACCCTGGAAGTCACCGGTGGCCTGTGCTACCCGGGCGGTATCGCCAAGTAAGTTTGTCCCACGCACCGTGGCGATAGCAAACCAAACGCTATCGCCACGGAACTGATCGACGTCTGGTCAGCGATTTTCCGTAAATTTTCCCCGCCCCCCCATGACACAAGAAGATCTGATCCCTTTCCTGCGCTTGAAC
>CAJAWW010000019.1 GCA_903946745.1 uncultured beta proteobacterium | reverse complement strand
GGTGCCACCCGCTTCAAGCGAGCCAGCGCAGTTTTTGCCTGCTCCTGCCTTGCCGCGCGCGCTTCCAGCAATCCAAGCACGGCCAGTCCATCCGGGTGATCGGGCGTCATGCGAAAAATTTTGTCTAAGGCCTGCCGTGCCAGTTCCGGACGATTCCTAGATTCCCACAGCCTGGCACGCTCAAGCAAACTGGCGATCGCCACATCCGCCGCAGGTTCTGCGGCGACGACCCATCCGGTTCCGGCTCCGTGGCAAACAATCGCAGCCGCTACCAACCAGTGGCGTGGCCTCAGCGCGGTGCGGCGCATGTCCAATTGGGTTGCAATGCGCCGTTACGCATGAAGCGATAGTGACCGTCCATCCAGCCCACACCAAAAAGAGTGAGCACCTGATCGTAATAATTGTCGTCACGCTCCAGCGTACCGCGTGCAATCACCCGCAGGCGCTGATCCGCAGCCGTCTTGTTCTGATTTGCTGCGGCAAGCAAAGGCAACACCGCCGCTGAAAAACCGACCGTTCCTACACCTTCTGCACTTCCACTACGGGTGTCCACCTTGAGCGGTGGCGCACCGTTGGCGACGATATAGTCGACCATCGCCGCATAGCGTTTCGCCAGCAAGGCACGCTGCGGATCATCGGCAGCCAGCATTCCACTCCAAAGATAAACACGGATCGCGTTGAAGCTGCCCTCACCTTGCGTCTCGGGATCGACTAAAAATCCCGCGCCTTCTTTGTACAGAATCCACTCGGGCGCAAAACCGCGCGGCGACGACCGCACCATCAGATCAACCGCCGGTGCCACCATACGACGCCACTCGGTTTGCGGGAACACGGCGGCCAGTCGCTGCATCAACGGTGGCGGCACATAGCTTGGGTTCAATCGCCATACGGATTTTTCAGGTTTGAAACCCTTCGGCCCGGGCAGCAGGGTACGCCCCAGTTCTGGCAACACCTCGGTCTCCTCGCGCAATACACGCGCCGCAAGTAATTCACCCAGGGCTGCATAGCGCGGCATTTTCCACAATCGACCGGCTTCAATCAGGCTGTACGCAATCCAAAGGTCGGAATCCGACGCCGCGTTGTCATCGATGAGCCCCCACGTATCGTCATTGCGCTTGCCCCACTGCCAACCGGGCAACCGGGCAGTCAGATCACCGCCGGCAAGATTTTCCTCGGTCCATTTCAAAATGCGCGCAAAACTATCCCGGTCATTTGCCACGAGTGCAAAAAACAGTCCGTATGACTGCCCTTCGGAGGTCGTAATGGAATTGACTGACCCACGATCAACGATGCGCCCTCCGTCATTCATGAATATTTTCCGAAAGCCATCCCAGGCCGGCCACGGGCGGCACTCAGTCGCTGAAGCATCGGTAGCGCCATGGGCAAGGCCAGCAGCATGGAAATACACCAGCACACACAAAAGAATCAACCGTCTCATGGCAGCCCCTCATCCTGGGTGGAACGCATACGCCGGAAAAGTAGCGACAGCATTATCACAACCGCTATCGTCAACAGCGCAAGCAGCATCGGGTGATACGACAGCGGCAACCAAACCAGTACCCACCAGGGAAGGTCTCCCGACAGATAGGTGCTGCCCACCAATAAACTGTCCACGCGCTCGCCGCGGACAAAACTGACACTCCCCCGAATCGCATCAGACAATTTTTGGTTTCCCAGCGCCGCAACGCCCATCCACAACTGGTCGGGTGCGCTAGCCGTCACAACGACAACGCTGCGCCCCGGACTGAAGGGCGACTCAAAGCCCATCAGCATGGCCAAGGGACCCTCCGCCGACAGCTTCTCCTGCGAGACAACCTCGGTATCAACCTCCGTACCGAGACCCAGCCAGTCATACAGCGCATTTTCAGCACGCGCAGCGTGACTGATGCGCCGTACTTCGCCATGCAAGGTCGCCGGCAGATAGTCGGCCCAGCGCTTGAAGACACCTTCCTCGATGGCCGAGCCCACCACGAGCAGATCGGCATTTTCCAGCACCGCCTCCTCGCCCGGGCCAGCAATCCGGATGCGGCTTGCGGCCACGCCCGTAGACCGGCTCAGGTAGCCTAGCAAATTCATCGCAGCTTCAATCTCCTGCGGTTTCGGATGATCCGGCAGAACCAGCACGGTCTCCGAAAGGTCTGCGTACTTGGTAAAGGGAAAACCGACGCTGGCAAAATGATTCAGATTCGGCATGCGCGCAAAATGGTAAAAACTGGAAAGATCCACCGTTGAATCCGGATCGATCAGGGCACGTCGGGCTTCGTCCGGCGGAATATCCGGACATGCGCCCTCCTGCACCCGCGCGAACGCAAATGCAAACTGCATCTGATTGCCGCCACGCAATTTGTGCAGCGGCAGGCGCAAGTTACGCTCTTCGCCAGACAAGGCATTGTCGCCCGGCACAAACCGCTTCGCTTCGTTTCCTGCGCCAGCGGTCAGTGCCAACGACTGTACCAACTGCCCGTTGACACTGACATTCAGCAAAGACTCGCCAGCACGCGCAGGCGGACTATGGCGGTAGCGCAACCTCACCGGCACACCACGTCCGCCAATGCTGAAGATGTCAGGCGGAATTTTCAAGTCGAGCTTGAGCGGTGGCGGCGCATGACCGCTGGCCTGCAACTGCTGGGGGTAGGCCGAAATCTCGGCAAACCTTGTCGGCCGGTCACTGCGCACCCAGTTTGGCGCATCGTAGGGCTGCCGCGCTGCGCTATCGCGACGCGAACGTATCGTTACCGTCCCGCCGGTCATTGCGACATGCCCCAAAGCAAGGGATTGCGCGGCCAGCATGATGTCATTGCCATCACGGCCAAGAATCAGCAGCAACTTCGATCGCCCATCGGTCGGATTAGTCATGATCTCGATCGTTGGCCCATCAACGCGCGGATGACCACGAAGAAAATCGGGGCGATCCGAATTGGTGGCAACCACCAATCCATGCCCGGGTGGAACTACATTGGTATTGGCCGGGAATCGCGCACCACGCTCTCCAGCGAGTTTCCCGAACCAGGAAGCCACCACCCCTGCGGCATTCACGGTCGGCAACGCTGGTTGCGAAGAAAAAACCATCGGCACCGTGATTTGCCTGAGATCACGCCGGTCGAAAAATGGCTCGGGCAATACGGAAAGATCATTGTTGATCGCAAGTTCCGTGTATTCCGTCACAACTTCACTAGTGCCGCTGATGCTCGCCCATAAACTGGTACGCAGCGGGTCTTCGCAACTCTGCGCATAGTGGCCGACAAGCTGAAACTTGAGGTGATTGTTGTCGGCAACGAAACGCGGATCAACCTCAAAGGTGCTCGTCCGCGGCCGCCCTTCCCCACCGCTATCGACCGGCATGATGCCAATGACCTCATCGTTCAACAGCACCTTGATGTGAGAATCCTTGGGCAGTAATGCAGGGGAATGGCTATAACGAATCACCAACGTCAAGCGCGTAATCAGCTCATCGGCACGCGACCCAAAATACGCCGAGGCACTTCCATCGGTATTGCGTAACGACAGCGTATTGAATCCACTGAGTTCTCTCAGTGAAGTGCGCCGCACCTTGTTGGCATCGTCATCGCCCACCACAGCGATGGCATCTACGGAGGACTTCCTAGCCGCATTAACCTGTGCAGGAATGGCTCCGATCAACAAAAACAAGCAGGCCATCAAGGGCAACGACGCAAACACCGGGCGGCGCGGCAGCCAATGCTCAAAACGCGCCATCGGACGAAATAGCGAACCGGTTGCCGTGCGAGCGATGGTCACGAGACAAATGACCATGTACCGGAAGCCTCCCGCCAATGCAAACGTGATTCCGGAAAATGTTTCAAATTGTGCCGCGGGCGCGCGCTCAAATCCAACGGCCATCACCAGCATGAGAAACATCACCGCAACCCAGGCGCAGGTTATCGACTGGAACCCGTCAGCACTTTCTGCCCCCCCGAGACTCTGCACCACAAGCAACAACAGGGCGGCAGCATTCAGCCAGGCCAGACTCAGCAAAAAACCGGTGAACGGACGACGGCACAGTGATTGCGACAGAGTCGCCAGCTCGGACTCGCGCTGCTGCCAGACGCGCACACTCGGTCGCACCATTCCGGCAACCAGTTCGCCGCCAAGCAGATACGGCAAAACGTAGATCAGATACTCAGCAAACGTCGCGTCAATGATGATGCGACCTGAAATCGCGGCCACGGCAGGCAGGCTACAGACCACCAGCCACGCCATGCTGCGCAGCAGTGCGACAGCGCTTTCACGGGCGGCTAACAACCGCGACGGGCTAAAACAAAACCCGGTCAGCATGACAAAGCCGGGATACCAGAGCACCAGTTCTGCCAGCAGTAGCAAAACCCCGAGCGTCAGGTCAATCTGTCCAGTGGCCGGGAGCGTTGCACCGATTCGCCAACTAAAGTAGCGCACCCCCAACAGCAGGGTCAGCAGCGCAATCGATGTTCGGCCAAGCGGATGCGCAACACGACACCCCATGACGACCGACGCCAGCACGAAAGCACCGAATATTGCCTGCGCTGCGGGACTCATGGGAACCGATGCAGCAAACAGAAGAGACACGCCACCCAAACCCATCATCGCCCATCGGCGTGCCGGGCTGCTAAAAACTGGACTATCGATCAGCCTGTCGCCCATCGATGGTGATGGTTTCCACGACCATTCCGCATGCAGTCGACACTGCGCCCAGCCGCGATCAATGCGCCGGGCGATACCGACAAGCACTCCGACCAACCGATGCTCAACATTCGTAATGAACGCCATCATCCCGGCACCACGATCACCGTATCTGGGACGCAGAACAAGCAGCGCCATTCCCTGCAGAGGAATCCTCACCCAATCGGCACGACCCAGATTATTCAGGTCGATATGACAAAAGTACGGCGCACAACGTCGTCGCCAATCGGTGGCGGCATCGCGTATTTCTGTCGGCGTTGCCCGAAAAATAAGCGACAGCACGAAAGTAATAATGGAAAGCAACATCTGTTGGTCAGCGTGCCACGATTGCGGAATTTTCGGCGAAAAAGTCCGCAGCAACGCCTGAAAAACACGATATGCAAGCAAACGAAGCATGAAACTTACCGGCCAGTTGAACACTCAGCGCGCGCAAAAAAAAGACAGGCACCCATACAGATAAATTCTGACACGTCAGCACCAGATTGGGGATAATAATCAGCATAAACAGCTGCTGCCCGCCCGTTCAATATGCCCGTTACCGACCAGAATCCAACGCCATCGGAGATCCGGCGTCCGCCCCTGGACGTAATTTCAGACCTTGGCGGCTGGAATCTGTACTTCCTCGGCAAATTTGCGCTGTACTGGAAGGAACTGATCGGCCTACATCCGCTTGAGAATCTGGCATTTGCCCTGCTGCTGCTGGTGCCGCTCAAATCGCCCAAGTTACAACGCGGCCGTGCCATCGCCGCGTGGCCCGCAGCCATCGCTCTGCTTTATTACGACTCCTGGCTGCCCCCGCTCTCACGCGCACTGTCACAGGCTAACGTTGTTGCAAATTTCAGTCTGACCTACCTGCTGGAACTCGGCGGACGGTTTGTCAGCATATCGGCGGTATCCCTGCTCGTCGTCGTCGTCGTTATTTATCTGCTGCTTGAAAAATGGCTGCGGCTGACGGCATTTGTGCTGGTTGCGCTGATTACCATGAGCGTCGGAACACCATCGTCCACGCCCGCCCAGCCCCACCCGACCACGGCCGATGGCACGGCTACTAGTACGGGTATCGCATCGGTCGGCAACGTCGATCCCGAGCAGTATCTGCGCAAATTCTTTACCGACGAAGCAAAGCGCACCGTCGCCTTTAAGCCAGTTGCTGCCACCGACACGCCATTCGACGTCATATTCATGCATATCTGCTCACTGTCGTGGGACGATCTGCGCGCCATGGAACTGGATGGGCACCCGCTTTTTCGGCGTTTCGACATTCTTCTCACGCGGTTCAACAGCGCCGCATCGTATAGCGGACCGGCGGCAATCCGTCTCCAGCGCGCCGCCTGCGGCCAGCAGGCACATGACGACTTGTACAATCCCATCCGTGCCAACTGCTACCTGATGGAAAGCTTGAATCAGGCCGGATTTAAGCCGGCCATGGTGCTGAATCACGACGGCCATTTTGATGATTTCCTCAAGACCATACAGACCCAGGGTGGCATGCGCGAAGCCCCCATGCCACTGGAGGGTGCCAAGATTGCGATGTATTCGTTTGACGGCTCACCGATCTATGACGACATGGATGTTTTGCGGCGCTGGATGGCCTCGCGTGGAGACGCCTCAAAAAGCCGGGCCGCCGTCTATTACAACAGCATCAGCCTGCATGACGGTAATCGCCTAGTCGGCGCACCGCGCACCGAAAACAGTATGGACACCTATCGCACGCGTCTGAAAAAGCTGCTCGACGATATCGACGGTTTTCTGACGGATATCGAAAAATCCGGGCGCCGCGCCGTGGTGGCGATAATTCCGGAGCACGGCGCCGCCGTGCGCGGGGACAAGATGCAATTCGCCGGTCTGCGGGAAATTCCGAGCCCGGCGATCACGCTGGTTCCCGTGGGCATCAAGGTCATAGGTCCGCAGTCGCTTCGGGAAGGTGACACGGTACGCGTCAACGATCCGACGAGCTACCTCGCCTTGTCAGAAATCATCGCCCGGCTAATTGCCCGCTCCCCATTCGAGCTTCCCGTATTTTCCCCAGCCGACTACAGCCGTGATCTGCCGACCACGCCGTTTGTCGCACATAACGCGGAAACCCTGATCGTCGGTATTGGCGACCGCTACCGACTGAAGCAGGGCAACGGTGCATGGGCCGATTATCAGGTTGTTAACGAATCCCAAGGTGTAAGATACGCACGTTGATTTAACTCATCCGGATGGATTGGCTGTGGATACAAACGACAAAAAAACTGATGGCTCCAGTGAAGACGCTGCGAACATCGAGGTCTATCTGCGTCAGCGCGAAGCGATGGAATCCGCGTTTGACGAAAAATTCACAAAAACACTGACCGTCGTCTTCACAGACCTTAAAGGATCTACAGCCATCGCCGAGAAACACGGCGACCTTGTCAGTCGGCAATTGATTCAGCACCACAACGAAATCGTTTTTCCGGCGGTGAGCGAACTGCGCGGCACACTGGTCAAGTCAATTGGCGACGGCACACTTTCCCACTTCGAAAGCGCGCTGGATGCGGTGCGTGCTGCGGTGCGCATCCAGACCGGAATGGATGCGCTCAACCGCTCAGGCAAGTTCTCGATGCCCGTACTCATGCGTATCGGCATGCATACCGGCAAGTGCATCGTCGAGCAAAACGATATTTTTGGCGACGTCGTCAACACCGCCTCGCGGTTTGAATCGTCGGCGAACCCCGGAGACATATTTCTCTCTGAGGATACCTACAACGCCCTGAGCGACAAGGCGGAAATTTATTGCCGGTTTGAGCGGAAAGTAACGCTTAAAGGGAAAACGGAACCGTATAACGCCTACAAGGCATTCTGGAACCCTGAAGAAATCGAAATCGACCGGCAAGGCGGCATGAAAGCGCCGGTTGAACCCGTCGACCCGTCAGCCACACGCCGCCACTGGATCAAATATGCGGTGGCGTTTTCGATTGTCATCATGCTGGTCGGCGCACTGGCGATGCGTGATCGTATCCGCAATCTCGGCGGTGAGGAAAAACGATCAATCAACCAGACAATCAGCACACCGAGCGAATTGCCACCACTGCGCCGCTGACGTCCCGCACTGACATCTCTGCCGGGTTTCAGTCGCCCTTCCCAGCCACCGTTTTAAGCCGGCGAATCCGATAACGACGGATAGCCACAAACAGTACCCAACTCAACCCGGCCAGCGCGACTACGAGCAAGCCGTAAAACACCGCCTTGTTCGCGTACAACAAAGAATCGAGTCGATCCATACCCGTATCGATCCAATCCACCTTGCCTTGCTTTCCGGTCGTGTAACGTTTACCGACCGACAATGCCGTGACCTTGGTCTTCGGGTCGAGAAATTCAAAAATAATCAGGTCGCCGTTGATCTGGCTCTGGATCTCCGGATCCAGCAACTGCTCCGACAAGCGCACCAAATCAGCCTGCTCGTCCGCGGCGAACAGCAGCGCACTGCGACCCGCCTGGAACGGTGATTCAAATTCCATCATCAATCCGCGATTACTGCCCATGCGGCTGACTTGGTCACTGAAGGCAAAATTCGTTTCCATTTGCCAACTACGGATGATGGGATAGGGAATTCTTGCAGTTTTCCCCACCTGTAGCGGCGATGCAACTGCAAGCTCTTTCGGCACACTGAATACATCACCGATCACAATCAGGTCTCCGGTGGAATTGCTCGGGGGCTTATAGGTCAGCGCCATGTTCAGCAGCGGGAATCCGTTCTTTTGCGTCATCAGGCCAACCAGATTCATCGCTGCACTCAGTGAATCGACAGACGGCCTCGTAATGTAGATCGAACCTTCAAAACCATCCGGCCAGCGGGTAAACGGGAATCCGTTCAACATGAATAGTTCAAGCCGAGGCATGTCGATGAAGTGCGGCATGTAGGGGAACTTGAATGTCGAGTTATCGAACAGCGTGAAAAACAGGTTGCCCGGCTGGACCACATCGCATTCGCGGCCAGCAACGTGCAACTCCGGTGAAAAGGTAATCGAATTGTCACCTGGCCGGAACACATAAGTAGGAATGTCCAGTTTGTACTTCTCAAAAAAACCGCCTTCCGGATTCTGTAGCGGGATGGCGCGCACCGCCTGATCGTTGACAATGACATTCAACGCAGAATCGGGGCGCATGCCGGCGCCATAGGCAAAATTCAATATCAATTCCACCGTACGGTTCTGCTTGATGAGAAAGTCGGCCGGCAAACGGAAATTTATGCGTATGGCCTGTGCATTCAAACCCGCCATTGTTCGGGTCGGCGCGTCAAGCGTCTTGAAGCTATACACTTTGTCCGAAGAAATAATGTTGCGACCGCCATACGCAGAAATTTCCGGCAACGAAAAACCCACCGCACGCAGTTCATCAGAGCCAGGATAGGCAAGCGAAATATTGGCCAGCGTCATGGCTGCCAGTTTGACCTCTTCCATGGTCTTGCCAGTCACGACAATCAGGGCGTGCTGCTCGTCAATGGTTCCATCACTACGCCGCATGGGCAGAATTTTGAGCAGCCCACCTTTTTCATCCGTCGCGGGCGGAAGGGCATTGCCCAACAGGGGCCGCACAAAAGCATCCGTTCCGATCACAACGTTGTCGCGCCCATACTCCAGAATATCGGAAACGCTAAAGGTGACCTTGCGGTAATCAAAACGTCGCGCCACGCCGGAAGCCGCAACTGCGGCCAGACTTGCGACCTGATCATCGGTGGTGTTGAATGCCAGATGAACCCGGTTATCGGTAGCCAGTTTAGGGTCGAAAATGTATTCACTGACACTCGAAAGTTGCCGCGGCACCGCGCGCATTTCGTAGTCAAATGTCAACGTGGAGAGAGGAATCTTGATACTGGTCCACAACGACGACGAACACGGTAACTCGCACTCCTTGTCGGAATAATGCTGCGACACAGCAAATGTGAGCTTGTTGTAGCCCGGCTTAAACAGTCCTACCGGAATGACGACCGATAGCGGATCGTCCGCAGAGATGGAGACCAGCTTTGTCTGCATGACGGGTGTGCCATTCACCTTGATGAGCAGATTTGAGGTTTTGGCCAGCAGCGCAGTGGAAACGGCGTAATAAAGCTTCAACTTCACACTGCGAATATTCCAACGCAACGGAACAGGCACCTCGATCGTCTGTTCGTCTGCCACACAGCGCAATTCCAGACTGGGGAATGGCAAAAACCGGGTCAGTGGAAATTCAGTGACAACGGCACCTGCCAGCGCTGGCAAAAGAGCAGCGATCAGCAGGAACAACATCCGCACGCGTTTCATGGATCCGAATAATAGCAAAGCAGCATCACCTGCGTGCGACTGAATCAGCCGGAATTAGCGGAGATACGTCGCTGCGTAGCGACGCAGCGCGGAAACAATCATGCGGTACAGATAAAGCACACGATCGACCAGCATCTGCCCACTACCTTTCATCCCCCGCATGCCAAGACCAATAAAGTGCAACAAATTCCTGAACGTGCCCTTCATTTCCTGCTTGCGCATCCAGAGTCGCATCCAGCGATCGCTGTCACCAAACACGAATCGAATCGCCTGCGGGTCACAGGGATCCGCGTGCATGAATTCAGAGCCGCAGAATATATCCCCGCCATTCGCCGCAACGCGCTGCAGTCGTGCATCAAACTGATAGGTGTGGCCGTCGCTATCACAGACATCTAGCGTGACGCGTTCCATCGACTGGAACACTGCATCGGTTTTAATCTTAAAGCCGATGCCTTTCAGTGACACATCCATAATTTCACCGTCAAACGTCTCACGCAAACGCGGCACTGTCACGCTGATCACCCCATCCGAACCGATCCGATGATGATTGCGAATCTGCTTGCGCTCCCAGAACGCACCCAACGATACCAGCGCAAGAAACAGGTTATACAGTGACCACACCGCCGTTACCGCGATCACATCCCGCAACATGGGATAGTCGAACCACTTGTAAATTGCCATTGACAGCGCCAGTAAGTTAATCGCGATCACCAGCAAAAACGATACAGACATCGGATTCAACGACTCGCGCTCCAGCATCTGCCCCTTGGGCGTCACCTTGAAGGTTGGCTTGGTTGGATTAATAAATACAGACAGCACTGCGGGCATCAGGAACATCGACTGCACGCTTTCATACACCTCTGAAAAAAATGGCTGCCGCGCCCGCGAATAAAAAAAGTCCATCACGATCCAGCCACTGAGCACATAAGGCAACACAAACGCGAGAATCTGCAACCACGATGCGGCATAGATCTGCAGCCCAAAGAGCAGGAATGTCGCCGGCGCAATGAAATAGATGAAGCGAACAATGCCGAAAAACCAGAAAAAGCATGAGTTGAAATAACAAACACGCTGCGCCAACGTGAGCCCCTTGGTGAACAGCGGGTTGCTCAACAGAAACATCTGCAACATGCCTTGCGCCCATCGCTGCCGCTGAATCACATAGTCGTCATAGCTTTCCGGCGACAGGCCGCACACCATCGGCCGTTCAAAATAAACGCTTCGATAGCCACGCCCGTGCAACGCAAAGGCGGTTTCAGCATCCTCGGTAATGGTTTTCCCGCTCAACCCACCGTTTTCCATGACGTGGGTGCGCCGTAGCATGGCCGCGGACCCACAGAAGTAGCTGGCACCCCAGAAATCCAGACCTGGGTGAATGACACGATAAAACATGTCGTT
Organism: uncultured beta proteobacterium; assembly: GCA_903946745.1. Classification (GTDB taxonomy): domain Bacteria; phylum Pseudomonadota; class Gammaproteobacteria; order Burkholderiales; family Rhodocyclaceae; genus CAJAWW01. Next base: position 39,142 of record CAJAWW010000019.1, on the reverse strand, counting down.
CTCACCAGGCGGGTTTGATATTCCGCCAAGGTTTTTTTCAACCGGAGTCGGGTTAATAAAAAAGTGCGGAGTTTGCACCAGAAAGAGTTTCGGATCAGCCATGAAAAACCCAATCGTGCGCCTGAGCATATCGCGCGTAGGAATATGATCGCAGTCAAGAATCAAAACCAGATCGCCATCGGTATGCTTCAGGGCATGATTCACATTGCCCGCCTTGGCCTGGAGATTCAGCGGCCGCGTGATGTAGCGCGCACCGAGACCTTCAGCCATCCGTCGCAACCGGTAGTGACGCTCCCACGCCGACATGCCGTTTTCCGAGTGTTGCCGCTTGGCCATAGTTCCGCCGTCATCAAGAATATGCACATGAAACTTATCCTTGGGATAGTCCATCTGCATCGCGGCAATCGTCGTGACGCGAATAATGTCATCAGACTCATTGTAGGTCGGAATGAAAATATCAACCGTCGGCCATGTGCTCTGATCGACCGGGGGATCAATCTGCGGCTGCTTGAGCGGCCAAGCATTCAGCAACATGCCGAGAAAATGAATCACAAAGGCATATAGCTCCGCCAGATACAGAGCCGTCATACCGATAAAGTCAGCCGGCCCGGTGTACATCAAGCTTTCAGTGGATCGCCAGTACATGTAGCGAAAAGCCAGAAACGCAGAGATCAAGATAAACGTCATTCGCAAAGGCATCGAACGCGATTTGCGAAAAAAATACATTACATACAGAATCCCAAGCGCCCCCCACCCGATGACCATTTGGTGAAAATGCCCCAGATAACTGGTAGAAAACCGATCAAGATAGACCAGAAGCCCCACAAAAATGATGATTAGCGTCGGCGTTTGCCAACGATCAAGGAGCGAAGGAGGCGGAGCGATTACCGGGAGCACAATTGACTATAGTGAAAACCGAAACGCTGAGTTTGGCGACAACTGATACAACGGATACAGGTGATACAGGTCGTTTCACGCGGTCGCTTAAATGACATACGGATGACAAATTGACGCCACACCCTCTGATTGCGCATCACAAATACTCCTGTGGTACCGCTCATGTCGGATCCGGATTGTATCGAAGAAACACGAATGCTACGGCCACCACGGACTAAGGTAGCATCTATACTCTGACATTAAAGGAATATCAAATGGCACCACGTAAACCCGCAAAAAAATCCAGCACCACAATGACCAAGATGACCAAGGTCGTTATTTCAGGCCGGGGGCTTTCGTTTCATGTGCTGGATATCGATCACGAGACGTTCGGATGCTTTACCCAGTCAGGCATATCAGACGACATATTCGAGGATTTAAAAAGCCAGCTCATTGAGGCTGGTGCCTACATCACCGCGCCATTCCTCGATGAAACGACAGTCGCCATTGATGGCAAAAAATTTCATAGTTCGTGGCCCAACATCAAGGGCCAGTGCCGCAACGTGATGCCACCCGCAATCAACGTCTATGATGACGTGCCGCCAGCCACTTATAGTGTGATTCTGGAAGTTTCGCATCAAGGTGATTTTGTAAACGCTGAAATTGCCAACTTCGACCCGCTGAAGCTAAGCTTTGACCTTGAGCATGTTGCGCTGGCCAAGGGGCGAAATTATGCCCTCCTGGATCCGTACTACGGAAACGAGCCGCTCGACTTCGGCGTGACCAAGACCATCGGTGAAATATATGTCGTCGACCGCACCGGGAAACGATACGAAATCAAACATACAGATAGCGTATAGCCGTGCCAACGTTTACAAAAGTCATTCTCTTTACTGACACTGACGGTCGTGCAAAATTTCGTGAGGAACCTATCGCACTGACCGAGGGCTCTCCACAGTCAATGTTGTCGTCAGTCATCCCCACCACAGGCTGCCAATTCCGCCAAAGTCCTGTCGGCTTTCGCAGCCAGTTCCACTGCACGACCGAGAAACAATGGCTGGTTGTACTAGGCGGCGAAATGAAAATCGGGCTGCAAGACGGCAGCAGTCGAACCTTCAAACCGGGCGAGCACTTCTACTCTGCCGATCTTCTGCCAGAAGGTGCAACGTTTGATCCCGGGGTGCATGGCCACTGGAGTTGCCAGGTCGGTGAGCAGCCGCTGATTACGATGTTCGTTAAGTCCTGATAAGTGCTGATTAAGTGCTGAACTGGTTCGCTGAGCTTCACACAAGATAAAAGGTTCACAATGCACCCGATCTACGAAACCGATGTCATCATCCTGATGGCCACAGCGCTTTCATCAAAGAGGCGTCCGGCTGATCTCGTTGAGATCATCGCTGCAGCCGACCTGATTCAAGGCTTCATTCCTTTCCCCGAAAAACTGGGCGACGCGATTGAGCGACTGTCCATCTATGGCTTGATGACTGAAGCTGACGAAAGATTCACCCTGACAGATGCAGCACTGGAAATCTTGTCGATGCCGCCCAAAAAAGCCACGACGCAAGACGCCGTCATTGTTATAAAAGCCACTCTTGCTACCTACAACCCAAGAGAAAAATTCTCCCCGGTGATACTGACCGATGCACAACTCAGTACTGCTGTCAGGACGCACAAGGCTGCACGGAAAGAACGGGGGAAAAACCTTTTGATGCCAAAGCCCAAGGCTGATCGGCATTTCAAGGCGGAAGGACGTTGGCGCAGGGTTCCCGCGCCACGATAGTTCGAGACATATCATGCTCAAGCTGCAACATATCGATCTGACAACAGACCCATCTGCCGTGCGCTACATCAAGACAGAAATCGTTGCCGTAAGCTTTGCATCTGAAGACGGCGAACTAATGAGCCTGGAAGGACTGAACCGCTACCAATCCGGAGATGCCCTGATTACCGGCTCTACCGGCAGCCGCTGGAGCGTTTCCCGCCATCGTTTTGATGTGAAGTACGAAGCGGTGCCACCAACCAGAGAGGGGGAAGATGGCCGCTACCAAGCCAGACCCATACCCATTTTCGCCAAACAAATTTCTGAAACATTTTCAGTCGCTCGCTCAGCGGGTGGCGATATCTTGTACGGAAATGCAAAAGACTGGCTACTGCAATATGGCCACGGTGATTTTGGCATCGCAGAACATCACCGATTCGCTCAGGTCTACATAAAATCAGAGGAGTAACCGAGGAGAGTGACCGATGGGTTCAAATTCCAATTCTGCTGGCACGATGACGTATGAGCAACACCTTGACGAGGTCACCACACTCATTACAGAGTTATACGACATGGATGATGAAACAGCGATCAAGATAGTGATGTGCGCGCAGGCGGACGAGTTTTTTTTGTGTGCACGATGACGATCCATCGCTCTGCACCTTGGATCGCGCCCACCAAGACGCAAAACGCGTATTTGCAAAGTACAAGAAATAAAGTGCCCGCAGTAAAGTACAAATCAGCGACCACGTTGGCTAATGCTTTGCGCGATTGTGACGTTAATCCTTATAGCTGCACAGCAACCAACGCGAGGAGTAGATCATGATCGTACGACACCGCACCTGGTTCTATCGACTGACCGGTCAACTGTTTGCTCAAGCCATCACATTCAAAGTCCCCCTCACCGCTCCAAAAGTCCGTGAGGCGCTGCGTCGAACGGTTGGCGCTCCGGTTGAATTATGGGGTCGTGCCACATAGCCGAATCACTGTAGCAAGCACCTCCCTACCAGAACCGTGCTGCGGCCTACGCAGGGTTCTGGTTCATTTTTGACACAAAATTCCGCTCTCTTTTTGACCGACACAACGAAATATGGATAAATTTATCTATCACCTCGTTTCGCATCCGTTCATTGTCGGATTGCTGATCGTGTGCTTTACCCTCTCGATGATTGCCTACTATGCGCGCGTACACCGGGAGAGCAAACCGGATTACAAACGACCAGAAAAAGCCTCTGCGGGCGAATAATCGTTCCCTCGGAAACAACTGATCCACCTGGATTTTGAGAAAAAGCCTTGTGAGTGGCTGATTTTTCCCGTTTTTTTCATAAAAAATTTCTATTTTTTGTGCATTCACCTCTCGACATGCCATGCAATAGGGCTACAATTCTTTTGGCTCATTAAGACCGCCGACCAAATTCAAACAAGGAGATATACGTAATGAACAAGTCTGAACTAATCGAAATCATTGCCAAAGAAACCGACCTCTCGAAAGTTGCTGCGGGCAATGCCCTGGATGCCTTTACGGCCGCCGTGGTCAAGGCTGTTTCCAAGGGCGACACTGTTACCCTGATTGGTTTTGGTACGTTTAAGTCGTCCAAGCGCGCAGCGCGTACGGGGCGTAACCCGCAAACCGGCAAGGAATTGAAGATCGCCGCAACGACTGTGCCGCGCTTTACCGCAGGTGCCGGTTTCAAGGCTGCCGTGGCCGGCAAGAAAGCCGCGAAAAAGAAATAAGCTTCTTTCGCCACAAGAAAAAAGCCCGCTCGCAGCGGGCTTTTTTGTTTCTGCAATGCTCTATGGTGCGGACGCAGGCTTACCGGTATGCATGCGAATGGTGCCCACAAACGCCATGGCCGCCAGCGTGGCTACCATGGCCAGATAGCCAACCCGGTCGTACCCGACAATGTTGCCGGCCGCATTGACCGAAATCATCGCCCCACCGAGAAACGAAGCCACACCCGATGCCATGCTTTGGACGGCACCATTCATGGAAAGAAACGTTCCGCGCAAATTTGGCTGCGCCGCCGACGTAACAATCGCCATCGCTGGTACCATCCGCCCCGGCACAAAAATGAAAAATATCGTGGTGCACACCAGTAGCAGCCACAAGGGGACCGGCATCAGATGCGTCTGGATAAATAGCGGCGCCAAAGAAATCAACGCCACCAACCGGTAAATGCGCACCTTGCCGTAGGCATCGGCCAGTCGTCCGATCAAACGCGAAGTAAACAGCGTGGCGCAGCCGCCCGCCAGATAGATCAGCGGAATATCTGCCTGCGCAATGCCTGCATTCGCGGTGAGATAAATCGTGATGTAAGGAATCACGGTGAAGCCGGAGAACATAATCAATGCCGTCAGCATGAGCGCGCGCAAATGATTGCCATCACGCACCACGTCATGCATCGCCGCGAGAGGGTGTCGACGTCCCACATCACTAATCGTGACCGTCGGCAGATGGCCGCGCAGCGTCGGCAGCATGCGGATGCCCAGGAGCAAAAGACCAAGTACCAGTACGGCGATAAAGAAAAACGGGAAACGCCAGCCGAAGTGGTTGGCGAAATACAATGACAGCGGAACGCCGGCGACCGTAGAGACCGAAAACGCCGACATCACCGTGCCACTGGCGCGCCCCCTGCGCTCGAACGGAATCAGGTCGCCCACCATCGTCTGCACCATCGAGCCAAGCACGCCGCCAAACGCACCCGCCGTGCAGCGTGCAAGCAACAGCGTTGAATAGTCCGCAGCCAACCCGCACGCCAGCGTCGCCAGCGCAAACAGGGCGAACATAGTCAGCAGCAGACGTTTGCGCTCGAAACGGTCGACAAACACCGCTGCCAGAACCCCGGTGAAGGTGGACGAAAACGTATAGGCGGACACCAGCAAACCGAACTCCCGCGTCCCCACCCCGAGTGCCTGCATCAGGATCGGCCCCAGCGGCATCATGATCATGAAGTCAAGAATATGGGCGAACTGAATACCGGCCAGCGTCAGCAGCAAAATCCGTTCGCGTGACGGGGTAATTGGTTCGACTGATGGAGCAGAGGACATTGGAATGAAAATACGCGGGCCGGAACGTGCAAGCATTCTGGCATCGAAAGCGCCGCGCTTGATGATTTCTGCCGAAATCTCGCGTCGCATACGGATAGAATCAGCGCGCTATCAGACTTCGGTGACTATCATGACGCTACGCTGCAATCCCACAAATTCTCGCATCGCTGCACTTGCTGCCACGGCTCTGCTGCTGAATGGCTGCAGCGGCAAAATGAACATTTGGCCGTTGGGTGGTGACAAAACGGGGGGTGAGAAATCGACCGAACGATCGAACGCAACAACGGTCAATCCGGGTGAATATCTGTGCAACGCCGGCAAGCGCTTCACGGTGAGAACTGTCGACGGCGGCAAAGCGGTATGGCTGGTATTGCCTGAACGGGAAGTCCGTCTTGACAAGGGCGATACCGGAAACCGCTACAGCAGCGGCAATACACTGCTCGAACTGAACGGCAGCGAAGCCACACTGTCCGACGGCACCGCGACAGTCTATGCGGGTTGCAAGCTTCCAGACGCAGCGAAACCCGCGAAATAGCGGCCCGAGCCAGCACCGCCGGCTGCTGCTCACAGAATCAGCGGACGATCGGGGAGTTCATCCGGGTTGTCCGAACCGTTTGCCATGGCGGGGAAGTGCTCTATCAGCAAGACACCCGCCTTGGCGACGGCATCCAGCGTCCCCTCTTTGAAACTTCCCTGGCTGAAGGCCCGCTCCATGTCCTGGCAAAGGCCGTCCCAATATGCCTGCGGCACCTTGGTCGCAATGCCCCGGTCGGCAAGAATTTCCACACGCCGGTCGGCGAGTTGAAGGTAAATCAGGATGCCGCTGTTCTCTGCGGTATCCCATATCCGCAAACGCGAAAACAACTCAGTAGCTCGCGCCCGCGCCGACACATTGCGCAGCAACAGGCCCAGCGGTAGCGAACCTTCAACGACGACGCGCAACTCTCCACGATGCCGATGCTCGGATGCTGCGACCGCCTGTTCGATGGCCGTCAGCACGCTCGGCGGGAAGCACTGGCGTATCTGCCAGTGCGATGTCATCAGGTGCTTAAATAGACGCGTCAGTTCCATTCACCATCTCCCCGACGCCCCGCCGCCGCCAAATCCACCACCACCGCCGCTCCAGCCGCCGCTGCCACCGGAGCCGCCGCCGCGATTAAACGCAATGCTGAACAGGATATCGAGACCAAACATCGCCAGAAGAAATCCGCCCACGAGACCAATCAGCACGCCCATCAAAGAACCCGCCAGCAGCCAGCCAACCACCCCGGTAAGGCCGCCGACAATGCCGGATCCCAACAGATTGCCAAGAAAAAACCGCAGCACAGCACCGCTGATCACGATGCCCAGCAGACCGGCAAAAAACAAGTTTTCCGAAAGACCAAAAAACGCGTCACCGTCCGCCGGGACGCGACCTCCCGATGCCGCAGCAGGCAGAGGCTCCCCTTCGATGACGCCGATCGCGGCATCCACGCCTGCTTGCAGCGCAGAAAAATAATCGCTCTGGCGCAGTCGCGGCACCATGATTTCGCTAACGATGCGCTTGGCCGTGGCGTCGTTCAACGCACCTTCGAGCCCGTAGCCCACCTCAATCCGCAGGGCGCGATCATTTTTTGCCACGATGAAAATGGCGCCATCGTCAACACCAGCACGCCCGACCTTCCACGCCTCGGCCAGACGAATACCAAACTGCTCAATGGCTTCAGGCTGCGTGGTCGACAGCAACAGCACGGCAATCTGGCTGCCTTTACGCGATTCAAAGGCTGCCAACCGGGTTTCCAACGCCTGCCGTTGTTCGCTGCCCAGCGTCCCCGTCAAGTCGGTCACCCGCGCATTGAGTTGCGGCAGCGGCACGAGGCCATCGGCGGCCCCGGCGAGCGCAGCCCACAGGCCAAACAGCAGTGCGGCAGCTAGGCGTCTCACAGCGCCAAGACTATGAGCAGGTTACTTCGTCGCCGGTTTCGGTGCGACAAAATCGATTTTGGGCGCCGTACTCACGGCTTTTTCATCGTCCACCGCAAAGTTGGCCTTGGTCTTGTAGCCAAACATCATGGCCGTGAGATTATTGGGGAAGGTACGCACCGTAATGTTGTAGGTCTGCACGCTCTTGATGTAGCGGTTGCGCGCCACGGCGATGCGGTTTTCGGTGCCCTCGATCTGCGCCTGCAGGTCGCGAAAGCCGGCATCCGCCTTGAGTTGCGGGTAGTTTTCAGCCACCACCAGCAACCGCGAAAGCGCACCGGAAAGCTCGCCCTGCGCCTTCTGAAATTTCGCGAATGCAGTCTCATCATTGACCAGTTCCGGCGTCGCTTTCAAACCGGCGACATTGGCACGGGCTTCGGTGACACGGGTCAATACATCCTTCTCGTGCGCAGCGTAGCCCTGAACGATGGATACCAAATTGGGCACCAGATCGGCGCGGCGCTTGTATTGATTCAACACCTCGGACCAGGCGGAATTCACGCCCTCGTCGTTGATCTGAATCTGGTTGTACCCACACCCCGAGAGGAGCGAGGCAACAATGGCCAACACTGCAAGCAGGCGAAATTTCATGGCACGAACTCCCCGTCACTGGAAATGAATGCATACATGGGGGCGATTCGGCCATCGACAAGATGGCAACGCAGGCTGAACAGGCTACCGAGTGGGCGCAGAAAAATCCGGCAACGCCGCAGCGTAGGCACGCTTGTCGGCGGGGCTCAACTGCTTGATGCGGTACTCGGCACGCGCTGCCGCCGAACGATCTGAATGCGCGCATGCACCGAGCAAGCGCTGAGGCGGATGCGAACGGGTATAGCGAGCACCTTTTCCGGCCTGATGCGCGGCATAGCGCGCAGCAACATCAATCGCGATACCAGTATAAATACTGCCGTCTGTGCATTCGATGAGGTAGACAAACCACATCACCAATCACCATCACCGCATTGCCAACACTGCAAACTCTTGCGCAACCCGTGTAGGAGAGAGGTTACTCGCCCGTTGATCCGCCTGATGGTACGCCACCACCTGATCCACCGCCCTGGGGACCCGGACGCGGACCCTTGCGGAATTTCTTGAACGGTTTTTTCCCACCAGGGGCGCCAGGGGCACCCGGCGGGCCTGATGGACCTGATGCGCGTTGCCCTCCCTGAGGGCGCGGCCCACCTTGCGGCGAGCGTGACGCCCCCTGAGAACGCGGCTGCCGACCGGTGGACGGGTTAGGATTCTGACGCATGGACTGATCGGGAGAAGAGACCCGGTTTCCCGGTGCCATCTGAATTTCGAGTTCGATGAGTTCGTCCCACTGTGCATCGCTACGCTGACTATCGGGAATCGCCAACAGTTCCTGCATTCGGCGGCGCGGAGAAAACTGCTTTGGATCATTAGAAAATCGCTGATGAGCCGCAGCAACCACGTCGGTCTCTGTGGCTTTCTCTGCATCACTTCCTTGATCGCTCATCGACTCATTGTGCTCACGCTGCTCATTCGGCTGGTTTGACGAACCGCTCTCGCGCACAGGAGCATCCATCTCGTCGCTTTCCGACATAACAGGGCTGTTGTTTTCCTCTGTATTCATCTACAAGTACTCTCCAAGCATTCTGCACACGGCCGATCACGGGCGGACTGATGAAAAATTCACCAAGCACATTATCTCATCATAACGAACGCCTGCTCAATTCAAATCAGGTGCAATCGAAATCAGCAATTCTCAATTTGAAATCAGGTTGAAATTTGAAGGCGTTTAAATGTGATGCGGTGGACGGTGACTACCCTGTATCGGGCGGCTCTGAATTGGGGCGTTTGATCATGAACTGCACCAGGCGATCCCAATCATCAAATGGCGGGTAATGGTAAAGTGAGAGTCATAATTTGATCGCAAATCATGCCTGTACTTCGATCCACCGGAGCCAAATAGACGCGCCGAAACTTGGTGTTCGACTTGAATCGAGTGACGAAGAAAGCCCTCGCCTGATGCATCAGATAAAGCCGTTTAAAGTCGAGGTGGCCACGATCCATGACGTAGATCACCCCGTGTTCCAACAGCAGCGCGTCGAGTAAGGTTAGTGATCTTATATCTCGCTTTTGGCGGAAGAGGTGAGATTCGAACTCACGGATGCCTTGCGACATCGGCGGTTTTCAAGACCGCTGGATTAAACCACTCTCCCACTCTTCCGCTGCGGCGGGGATTCTATCATCCGCACTGCTTCGGTCGGGGTAAATTCAGGGCGTATCGTCGTTGGTAGCGTCGGCCCAGCAGTTCGGGGTTTCGTAAAGCCTGACCTGCTCAAGGTGCAAATGATTCCCGTAGTTGTCGCGATACAGCGGGTCAAGAATCGCAAATGCAATTCGGGCGAGATTTTCGGCGGTCGGTACGACATCAAGTGTGACGGTTTTATGATCCGGCAGGGTGGAAAGAAAATCGCGTACGACATGATCTTCGCGCCAGACCAGAAAGGCGTGGTCCCAGACGCTAACAATGTGTTCCATGGCGATACTTTTTACTTCTGAGAAATCCATGACCATGCCATGATCGGCGCGCCCGGCACTATCGATGACGCCACCAGCGAGTGAAATTTCCAGTACATACCGGTGCCCATGCAGATGCCGGCACTGGCTTTGATGATCGGGGATGCGGTGGCCTGCATCGAATTCGAGCCGGCGGGTGATGCGCATTATGGCGGTCGCTGTGGCAAAGTGCGTGGTGTGCACTGAAGGGCTTGGATTATAGCTGCGTGGTGCCGTCGGCGCCGTTGCGCCAGCGTCGACTTTTTGGTTCTTAACTCATGTCTGATACCCTACTTAAAACCGAAGATCATTCGCGTGACAGCGCCGGTATGCGCTATATCTATCCAGTCATGTCACGGCGAGCCGGCGGCATTTCTATTGGCATCAATCTTAATCCCAACAATGCGTGCAACTGGCGCTGCGTATATTGCCAAGTGCCGGATCTGCAGCGGGGTGGGCCGCCGCCTCTTGATCTGCGCCTGCTTGAGCAGGAACTGTCTGGCTTTCTGGATTCCGCGCAGCGTGGGGATTTCATCGCACAGCGCGTACCGGAAGGGGTGCAACTAGTGGATGTAGCGTTTTCCGGAAACGGGGAACCAACCAGCGCGCCGGAGTTTTTGCAGTCTGTTGAACTGGTACAACGCGTGCTGGTCACACACAATCTGACAGGCAAGCTCATATTGCGGCTGATCACTAATGGGAGCCTGATGGATCGCCGCAGCGTTCAGCAAGGTGTGGCGGCTTTGGGCAGAGCGCCGGGTGAGGTCTGGTTCAAGCTGGATGCGTCTAGCGCTACAGGGCTGGCTCGTATCAACAACACCCGTGCACGTCCCGACTTGGTGGCGCGCCGGCTGGCAATTTGTGCGGAGCTGGCACCGACGTGGGTGCAGACCTGTCTGTTCCGTATGGATCAGGCATCGATGGACGATGCTGAACTAGCCGCTTATTTGCAGTTGCTTGCACCGCTTGCCAAAAGGCTCAAGGGAGTTCATCTTTACAGCTTGGCGCGGCCATCGCAACAAAAGGAAGCGCCCCGATTGGAGCGCTTGGATACAAATGATCTCGAAACCGTGGCGGTAAAAATCCGCGCACTCGGACTGACGGTCAGCGTCAGTCCGTAAATGTCGCGAGACCGGTTGCGAAAATGACGTTTCAGCCCTTTTTTGCGGCGGTCTTGGCGTACTCGCGCGCTTGTTTCTTCAAGTCTTTGAACAGGTCGGACTTGGTTGCACGCAAGAATTCAATCACTTCGTAGTCTTCGCGCCGAATTTTGCTGATGTCGATATGCTCGACATGCACCAAACGGAGCAACTGCTGAACGGGGCGAGGCATGTTGCGCCCACTTTCGTAGCGGGAACCGCCACTTTGCGTGACCCCGAGTTGCGACCAGAACTGCTGCTGATTGAGGCCGAGTTTGCGGCGAACTTCACGCACATCAATATTTCCGGTGGATTTCATTTGGTCTGTCTCCTTGCGGGCGTGTCGAGTAAGCCCGTCGCATGTAGTTAAATAAATTCAAACGGTCTAGCACATATAACCTTCGTACTATACCAAAACCCATACTCATTATCTGCGTGCCATAAATATATATTCATTTTGTCGGATGTATTAGCATTCCATTAATCACCATGTCGTGCGAAAGCATTTTCGCATCGGGTTTGAATGATGTTGCTATGTCCGGATCAGGTAAAATCCGGGGTTCCATTTTTCTGACCAATACACGGATACGGCAATGGCATTGATCGTTCAAAAATATGGCGGTACGTCGATGGGCACGCCGGAGCGCATTCGCAACGTTGCCCGGCGGGTTGCACGCTGGAAGGCACAGGGGCACCAGTTGGTGGTGGTGGTTTCAGCCATGAGTGGCGAAACCAATCGTTTGATTGCGCTGGCCAAGGATGTTTCGCCGCAACCCGACCTGCGCGAACTTGATGTCATGATCTCGACCGGCGAGCAAGTCACCATTGCACTGCTGGCCATGGCCATTCGCGATCTTGGTCTCAAGGCAAAGAGTTATACCGGTGGACAGGTCAAGGTGCTGACTGATAACACCTTTAACAAGGCGCGCATTCTTCACATTAACGACACCAATATGCGCCGTGATCTCGACAACGATACGGTTGTGGTCGTTGCCGGATTTCAGGGTGTTGATGAGGAAGGTAATATCACCACGCTGGGGCGCGGCGGTTCGGATACGTCAGGTGTCGCGCTGGCGGCTGCCCTGAACGCAGAAGAATGCCAGATTTATACTGACGTCGACGGCGTCTATACGACTGACCCGCGTATTGTTCCAGAGGCGCGAAAACTGGATCGCATCACCTTCGAAGAGATGCTGGAAATGGCCAGCCTCGGCTCCAAGGTTTTGCAGATTCGCTCGGTTGAATTCGCCGGCAAATACAAGGTCAAGCTACGCGTACTCTCCAGCTTCGAGGAAGAGGGTCAGGAGACCATGGGTACGCTCATTACATTTGAGGAAGACACCACGATGGAACAACCGATTATTTCTGGAATCGCCTTTAATCGCGACGAAGCCAAACTTACCGTGCTGGGCGTACCTGACCGGCCGGGTATCGCCTACCAGATTCTCGGCCCGATCGCCGAGGCAAATATCGATGTCGATATGATTATCCAGAACGTTGGCCACGATGGCACGACGGATTTCTCTTTTACCGTCAATCGTGGCGAGTTTGCCCGAACCAAGGCGATGCTCGAAGAGCAGATCAAGCCACATATCGGCGCGCGTGCGATCGAGGGCGACAACAAGATTTGCAAGGTTTCGGCGGTGGGTGTCGGCATGCGTTCTCACCCCGGCGTGGCGAGCAAAATGTTTCGCACGCTCGCGGAAGAAGGCATCAACATCCAGATGATTTCGACCTCTGAAATCAAGATTTCAGTTGTCGTCGACGAAAAGTATCTTGAACTCGCCGTGCGCGTGTTGCACAAGGTATTCGGTCTCGATCAGGCCGTGTGATTGGCGACGAGAGAGCGTGCAAGATGAAAAGTTCGGAACGAACTTGATTCTTTTGCGGCCTTCTCCGATAATTCGTCCTCTGGTTGTAAAGCTTCAAGTGGTGGCTGTAGCTCAGTTGGTAGAGTCCCGGATTGTGATTCCGGTTGTCGTGGGTTCGAGCCCCATCAGTCACCCCAGTAAAACAAAGGCTTGCAGATTTTCTCTGTAAGCCTTTTTTGTTTTATTCGGTAGTGATTCGCTCCAGCGCAGCACGTTTTTGGATTTCGCGAAACTGTAGCTCACGCCCGCCGCCAACATACATGTCGCGGATTTGCTTGAATACCGTTTTAACGCCGGGATGATTCAATAGCCGCAACGCGATGTTGTCGGCGAGTTCAAATGAATTGATGGCGCACGCAGCGCGTATGGGGTCGAGAAAACCCTCCGGACTCAGTGGTGTGGTCAGCCAGATATCGCGTAGTCCGTGAAAATCGATGCGACCCTCATCAGGCACGATGAGCGCAAACAGGGCTGTGAAGGTCAGGCGATCACTGAAGTCCATGACCTCGAATGTCGCAGCACGGCGCACGGCTCGCTCTGCGGTGAGTGGATCCCCGGCATCGAATGCGCTACGTGCCAGATTCAGATGATCGATCACCAACACCGCGCCCGGTGTGGTGTCATTGGCGATGATTTCTTCCATCAACTGTTGAGCTCGGCCAGTGTTGCCGTTGGCGCGTGCGGCTTGAGCCAGTTGCCGTTTGCGAAGGTAGTTGCGCGGAGAGCGTCCCGACGTTTGCTCCAGAATATCCTGTGCTTCGCCATGTTCGCCCAGGCGAGTACACAAGGCGGCCTTGAGATCAAATGCGGCAAAGAACATCGGCGATCTTGCCACCACGGCATCGACCAAGACTTTGGCTTGATCGAGTTTGTTTTGACCGATCAAAGCCTGCGCAAGACCAATTTTTGCCCAGGGGAATTCATGAATGTCGAGAATGCTCTGATACGAGGCTTCTGCTACGGAGTGGTTGCCGGTCGATAAATCAAGTTCGGCGCGGCAACGCATCAGATCAATTTTGTAATGCGCGAATTCCGGATTAAGCAGATTACGTGTGATGAAATCACGCGCATCGTCAACGCGACTTTCCCGGCGCGCGACGAAAAACGGGTAGAGCATCATCTTTTTGCGGATCAGGCGATCGAGCCGGACATGCAGCAGTTCGGGTGAGAAGGGCTTGAGGACGTAGTCATCCGGCACCAGTTCGACGGCAGAAACGACTTGCTCATAGCTCTGCTCGGCGGTAACCATGATGAAGACGGCTTCGTCAGGAAGCAGATTGAAACGACGGATTTCTTCCAGCAATTGTTGGCCGGTTCGTCCGTCACCGAGCATGTAATCGACCAGCAGAATTTCTGGCGTAACGGTACGGATACGACGGATGGCCTCGACGTAGGACTGCGCCACGTCGACGACAAAGCCGCCCATGGTTTGAATGGATGCACGCAGGCTCTGACGTACCATCGGCTGGTCATCAACGACCAGAAAACGGTATTTGCTGTAATCGATCATACTGGCCATGTAATCGGGCTCGTTAGCGGGACGCTACGACAGAAAGCGCTATGGCAACCACAACTCAAACACAGCACCACCCAGCTCACCACCGTTGTAGAGACAGATTCTGCCTTCCCGTTCGTGCCGTCGGTGCAGTGCGGCAACGCGTTCAGCAACGAACAGACCTATCCCGGCACGCGCCTTCCATGCATCGCCCACGGGAACGCCGGGGCCATCGTCCTCCACAGTCATGACCAACCAGCCATCTTCTTCTCTGGCCGAAATTCGAATTGAGTGGCGTGCATGGCGACCGGCGTTCTGCATGGCGTTATTCATCATGTCAATGATGAGATCGCGATCAATCGGCCAGATCGCATCCGTCGTGGAATTTATCTGTACATCAATGCCGAGTTGCCGTAACTGTTCACCACACAGCGCCAATCCGTCTTCCATGACATCGGTGACCGGTACGATCGAAATGGCGACCCCCAGACCCTCATCCATGACGCGATAAAAAGTCAGGGCATTGATTAGCCTAGAATTGGCCTGTTCGATGGCAGATCTGATCTGACCCAGGTCAATATTTTCGCGTGCGGAAATTTCAGCAGCTGCCGTTTCGGCAAAAAACAACTGGTTCTTCGCGTCGTGAATTGCCGATGCCAGTACGTCGAGTTCTTTTTTCACCCTCACCTCCTGTTTGACGAATGGCCGTCAATGTGCGGCACGTTGTATTGCTTTGTACATACAACGGTTGTGGGATCGACTGTACCTCAAAACGTCTGAAAGCCTATCAAAAAGTCGACGGTGAACCATCGGCGCGCTCATTTTTTTACAGAGGAAAGTTTGGGGCGTACAGGTAGACTACGTTGATGAATTGCTTTGCGTTGCTTGACGACTATTCCTCGACGCCCCCATGTCAGTCCAGTCGGCTCTATACAGGTTTTTTATGCGAGCTGCGGTGTGATGATCCGGCGCAACTGAGCACCGTCTGGGTTGCCGTTGCAAAGGCACAGCGTGACGGATACCACGCCGTGGTGATGGCTGATTACGAGTGGGGTATGCGCCTTCTCGGCCTGCCTTCGCCGCATGGTGACGGTTGCCTGCGTGTGTTGATGTTCACACATCTGCAAAAACTCGATGCAACCGGTGTCGATGCCTGGCTGGAACGTGCCGGCGCAGAGCTTTGTGCGCCGCAGGAGGCGGCTGGCGTATTGAATGTGCGGGCTACGGTCGATGAGACCGCCTTCGAGAGCGCCATTCAGCGCATACACAAAGCCATTCGTGACGGCGAGACCTATCAGGTTAACTATAGCTATCGACTCGACTTCGCTACGTGCGGCGATCCGCTGCTGCTGTATCGCCAGTTACGCCAGCGCCAGCCCGTCGGCTATGGTGCGTTGATTGCATTGCCTGCGGGGGGCGATCATGAATATGTGTTGTCGTTTTCTCCGGAGCTGTTGATCCGGAATATCGATGGTGTTCTCACAGCGCAGCCGATGAAAGGAACCGCCGCACGTACCGGTGATGCGTTGGTCGACGCCCGTGCGGTGGCTTCACTGGCGGGCGAAAAGTGCCGTGCCGAAAATGTCATGATCGTAGATCTTTTGCGCAATGATCTGGGTCGCATCGCTGAGGTTGGCAGCGTCAAGGTGCCGCAACTGTTTTCTGTCGAAACCTACCCGAGCGTGTTCCAGATGACATCCACCGTGACCGCCCAACTGCGAGACGATTGTGAATTTTCGGATGTATTGCGGGCAGTTTTTCCTTGTGGGTCTGTCACCGGAGCGCCCAAGCATCACACTATGGAGCTGATTGCGGCGCTTGAATCGGATGCGCGTGGTTTGTATTGCGGCACCATCGGCTGGATCGATGTACCAAAAAACGGGCGCGCGTGTGGTGATTTTTGTCTGTCGGTGGCTATTCGCACGCTGTGCATGGGGCTCGCCAGCGAGGGTTTTCGTGCGGGGCGGCTGGGTATTGGTGCAGGAATTGTTGCCGATAGCGATGCCGTAGACGAGCGCGCTGAGTGTGAAATGAAGGCGCAGTTTCTAGTTGGCATCGGTGCCGGTTTCTCGCTGCTGGAAACCATGTATGCAACCCGCGATGGCGGAATTCGGCATCGTGAGCGTCATCTCGCTCGTCTTGCCTCCTCTGCGGCATCGCTTGGATTCGTTTTTCCGCAAGCAGAGCTTCTGACGAGGCTGGATGATGCAATCGAACACCTGCCAGAGGCGCAACCGTACCGGGTGCGTTTATCGTTGGCGGAGCGCGGTGGGGTCGAGATTTCGATCTCGCCATTGGATTCGCCACCAACGGAACCGGTACGGCTGTTACTGGCGTCTGTGCCGCTTGATACCGATCAGTTGATACTGCGGCACAAGACCACGTTGCGATGTCATTACGAAGGTGCGCTGAGATTCGCTGAGCAGCAAGGAGCCTTCGATATGCTGTTTTTCAATCAGCGAGGCGAACTGACCGAGGGTGCGCGCAGCAATGTATTTGTGCGCATCGACGGGGAATGGCGCACGCCAGCCCTGCACTGCGGGGTGTTGCCTGGCATCATGCGGGGCTTGATGCTGGAGGATGCTGCGCTGCACGCCAGCGAATGCGTGGTGACGCCTGCCGACCTGCACCGGGCGGATGAAATTCTGGTTTGCAATGCGTTGCGCGGTGTGCTGCAAGCAACATTGGATGCTTGATTTGTCGAGTTTGTGTTACCAAGTTTGCGTTGCCAAGTTTGCATTGCTGGTTGGCGGGTGTCGCATTGCGTGGGAGAATGCAGACACACCGGATGCCCGGGTATTTGTAGCATTCCCGATCTGAACTTGCCGCGATAAAAGGTAACCACTTGGCTAAACCAAACTATCAGTTCGAAAAACGTCAGAGAGATCTGGCAAAGAAAAACAAACAGGAAGAAAAGCGGCGGCAAAAGGTAGCCGCCAAGGCTGGAGAGGATCAGCTTGCGGCTGACCCGGCGCTGGAGCCCGCTACGGCAGATGATGGTAGCGTAGTCGCTGCCGGCAACGCAGGGTAGTCGGTATAGCCTTCCGGCCCCGGGGAATAAAATGTCGCCGGGTTTAACAGGTTCAGTGGTGCGCCTGCCCTGATGCGAGCCGGCAGATCTGGGTTGGCAATAAATCCCGTGCCGAAGGCGACGGCATCGACACTTCCGGCCACGATGGCTGCGTCGGCCTCGTCGCTTGTGTAGCCCATGTTGGCGATCAGCACACCTTGGTACTGGGCACGAATCGGCGTCAGCACGTCACCGCATTGTTGTTGCATGAAATCCCCACGCATGACGTGTAGGTAGGCCAGGTCGCAGGCGTTGAGGCGGCTGGCAAGCCATGTAGCCAGCCCGACCGGGGCGCTGTCGATCATGCTGTTGTAGCTGTTGAGCGGGGATATGCGAAGTCCGACACGCTGGCTACCCCATACACCGCTGACGGCGGCGATGACTTCCAACATCAATCTCGCACGGTTTTCAACGCTGCCGCCATAAGCGCCGCCACGCTTGTTGGCTCCGTCGCGCAAAAATTCGTCGAGCAAATAGCCGTTGGCACCATGGACCTCGACGCCATCAAACCCCGCTGCCAAGGCATGTTCGGCGGCCTTCTTGAATCCGGCGACAATCTCTGGCAATTCGTCGTCGCACAGCTCACGCGGTGTGACGTAGGGCTTTTTGCCCTCTGGGGTAAGCACTTCGTCGCCAGAAATGGCAATGGGGCTGGGTGCGACGGGTTGCACACCGCCGTTAAGCAATGGATGGCAAGCGCGCCCACCATGCCACAACTGAAGGAAGATATGACCACCGGCAGCGTGTACGGCGTCAGTGACCTGCTTCCACCCCGCAACCTGCGCTGCCGAGTAAATACCGGGTTCCATCCAAAACGCTGAATTTCCTTCCATCACCATGGTAGCTTCGGCGATGATGAGGCCTGCGCTGGCGCGCTGGGCATAGTGCTCGGCCATCAGCGGAGTTGGCACATGATCGGCATCTGCGCGGCAGCGCGTTAGTGGCGCCATCAGAATGCGGTTCGGCAGTGTGAGATTGCCGATTTGAAGCGCGGTGAATAAGCTGGTCATCGTCAGAATCCTTCAGAACGTGTTTTGAAAGTGTAGCGAGCAGACCGAAGTGCAAGGCGCACGGAGCGCAGGAAACGGAATGTACTTGAGTACATGAGTATTCTGAGCACCGCGCAACGCCGCAATTCGGGCGCGCAGTAACTTTCAAAACACGTTCTCAGGGTTTTGGCTTCATTATGCAGCTAGCCGGATCGCTGTGGTAAGCATCCAGACCCAAGCTGGGCAGTCGCTCCAGATAGCAGTCATAGCGATCGCTCCACAAGAATGCGCGGTCGTCAGCCAGTAATCCTGGCAGGTTGGTAAGATCGAGTTCGGCAACGTGAAGTTCGTTTGCATTCGTGGCCTGCAGTAACCCTTCGACCAGCAGCATGTCGGACAACAAATAGGCGGCGTGGGCTTTCGTGCTGCCGAACAGCGTTGCTGTTTCTTCGGACGTCATTGCGGTGATGCGCTGTATGGACTTGGTTAACGTTGATCGCTGCAATACTTTTGTCGCTGCCGTTTCTCCGGCCAGATGCTGCACGGCGGGCATGACGCCACGACTAACCGGCCGGCTGATGGCGGTCATCGTCACATTCGCGGGCAGTGTGGTGGCAATGCCGCTGAGTTTCTTCGCCAAAAGCGTGCGGGCGCGCGTGAGTTCCTGGTCGGTCATCGGTTGCAGTGCGCATGGCGTGGATGTCGTCGCACGAAGCTCGTCACAAAGCGTTCGGTGCCATATTTTTTGTCCCAGTGCATCGCCAAACGTGCTGTGAGCGCCCGAAATTTGCAGACTGCCACCGCCGATATCGAGTACATGGGTGGTCGTCAGGCTGCTGCCCAGCCATTGCCTCGCACCGAAATAGCCGTAGGCGCCTTCCTGCTCTTGTGGAATGACGAGCACGGCGACACCACTCTCGGTTTGTATGCGGCGCAGGGTTGCGGCGAGATCAGTTGCCCCCTGTTGCAATGCAAGACGCCAGGCGGAAAAGCCACCACCGACGCGCGCACATTCGACGGCAAAACCTGCCTTTGCAGGCAGATCACGCAGTGCGGAAATGGTTGTTGCAATGGTTTCGTCAAGGCCGCGGCCTGCCCACAAGGACGTGAGGTAATCCACATTGACCCGCTTGGTGGTGTCGCTGTGCGATGCGCCCGCACGGATTCCTGAAGAGCCCATGTCGAACGCAATCCGGCAGGATTCAGCATAAACAACTGAGGAAGCGAGCCAGCAGGCTAGCCCCAGAAGCAGACCGATGGTCTTGCGGCACTGTTGTGAGAAGTTTTATCTCCGCTGTCGTCAGTGGCCGTTAAACACTGGACAGAAAAACGAATAGACCTCCACCAATACCGACAGCGATTGCGGCCAGACCCGGGAGCGTGCGGCGAGCCAGTGCCGGGCCGCCAATGACAACAACCAGACCGGTTTTGAACGCCAGATTCGACAGCGTGGCAAGACTGATGGCTGTCACTGTTTCGCCGATGGTGAGCTTTTCGATGCCGAACAGGCGCAGCGAAGACAGGGTGATGGCGTCGACATCGGTAAGACCGGAGGCCAGTGCCACGAGATAAAGCCCTTTGTTGCCGGCAACATCCTGCAGCCACGCCGAAAGCACAAGGATGATGGCGTAGATTGCGCCGAAGGTGAGCGCAGTACGAATTTCCGTGGGGTTGGTGACTTTGGGCATGGGCAGGATTTCATGATTGTCGAGTTGGCGCCACCCGAACAATGTAACCAGCAAGCCCAGCACAATGCCGGTGCCCAGCACGCTCGCCAAGGGCAACAGAATGGACGGAGCAACGACTGCGGAAACAAGACCCAATCGAAGCATGACGACAATATTTGCCAGCAATACGACTACCGTGGCAGTCCGCACCAGATTGGTATCGCTACGGGCATGACGAGAAAAAATCACGGTGGTTGCCGTCGATGAGGCAATGCCACCAAAAATGCCGATCAGTGACGCACCGTGCCGGGCACCGATCAGGCGCAGTGCGCCATAGCCAACGAGTGATACGCCCGAGATCAGTACCACCATCCACCAGATTTGATGGGGATTCAATGCGTTGTAGGGGCCGAAGTCGCGATTCGGCAGGATTGGAAGAATCACCATTGAAAGAACGCCGAACTGCAATATGGAAAGCAGGTCGGTGTGGGTCAGGCTTTTTGAAATGCCGTGTAGTTGCGCCTTGAAGTACAACAATACGGTACTGGCAATTGCCAGCATCACGGCCAGCGAGGCATAGCCATACCAGGTTGCCGCACCCAGGGCGTAGCACAGCATCAGTGCAACCACCGAGGTAGTGCCCGGATCGCCATCATCAAGCGGATCGGAGACGATGGCGGCGATCATCATGGCGGCGACCGCCAGCAGGCCTGCTGCGAGTATCCAGCCACTGTTGCTGGCCTGGGCCAGCAGTGCCGAAAGGCAGCCCAGAATGCATACCAGCGCATAGGTGCGCAGGCCGGCCTTGACGTCGAGATGGCGTTCGCGTTCGAGGCCAATCAGCAGACCGACGCCCAGCGCAGTCAGAAATGCCTGCACCGATTCGAAGCCCATGTCGACTGCAAACATTGCGCTTTCCCCGTGTGATTCGAATTCCGATGAGGTGATTGTATAGAATTGTGGCATGAGCTATTACGCATTGGTTCCCGCCGCCGGTTCGGGCGCGCGCATGGGCGGGGAAACGCCCAAACAATATCTGCCGCTTGCCGGCCGCCCCTTGATCTGGCATTCGTTGGCAACGCTGTGTGCGGTGCCGGCGATTACTCGCGTGTTCGTAGTGCTTGCGCCCGATGACCGCTGGTGGCCGGAAACGGAAATGAACGCACTCGGCCCAAAGCTATCCGTTTTGCGTTGTGGTGGCGAGTTGCGCGCACTGAGCGTTGCAAATGGCCTGCGCGCCATGACCGGAATGCTGAGCGACATTGACAATGACTGGGTGCTGGTGCACGACGCTGCACGCCCGTGTCTGACGGTTGCACAGGTTGAAAATCTTATTACTGAAGTGGCGGACGATAACGCTGGCGGCCTGTTGGCGGTGCCGGTGGCAGATACGCTGAAGCGTGCGCACGACAGTTCGCGGGTGCTTGAAACCGTGCCACGAGAGGGACTCTGGCAAGCGCAGACGCCACAAATGTTTCGCCATCATTTATTGCTCGATGGGCTTGATTTCGCGCCACAGGTGACCGACGAGGCCAGCGCAGTTGAGGCGCTCGGTCTTTCCCCACGGTTGGTGATGTCCGATGTCACCAATCTCAAGGTGACCTATCCGCTCGATCTGCAGTTGGCCGAGTGGATTCTTGCCAACCGGAGGGCTGTATGAAATTACCATTTCGCATTGGTCAGGGCTTTGATGTTCATGCATTGACGTCCGGCCGCAAATTAATCCTAGGTGGTGTCAATATTCCATTTCATCTGGGCTTGCTGGGTCATTCGGATGCGGACGTGCTACTGCATGCCATTACCGATGCAATTCTCGGCGCGGCAGGGCTGGGCGATATCGGTCGCATGTTTCCCGATACCGACGCGCAATGGGCGGGTGCGGACAGCCTCAACTTGTTACGCGGCGCAGTGGCGGCGGTGCATGCCGCCGGTTGGCGCGTGGGAAACATCGATGCCACCATCATCGCCCAGGCACCACGTATTGCCGGCCATGTTAATGCGATGCAAGAAAATATCGCGGCGGCTCTCGAGGTCACTTCCGCCCAGATCAACATCAAAGGCAAGACGACGGAACGACTGGGCTTTGTGGGTCGTGGTGAGGGGATGGCCGCCGAAGCGATTGCATTGCTGTTGCCGATTTTCGTCGAATGACTGGGACAGGTTTGCGGCGGGTGTTTTTTGCCCTGTTCCCGCCGCCGGAAGTTGCCGAACACCTGATCGCCCTTGGGCATAATCTGGCCGGCCCCGGGGGTGGGCGCATGATGCGCCTGCCGGCTCTGCACTTGACGCTGGCGTTTGTGGGCAGCGTGAGTTCGACGCAGATCGATGAACTGATTGCCGTGGGTGAGCGCGTAAAGGCCAGCACGTTCGATTTGTGTCTCGACCGGCTCGGATTTTGGCCGTGCGGGGGTGTGCTGTGGGCGGGATGCCGGGAATTACCGTATGCTGAGCGTCGACTTTTCGAGTTGCTGCGGGACAAGTTACAAGGCGCTGGCTTTGCCGTCGATCAGCAGCCACATGTACCACATGTCACGCTGGCACGACGAGTTCGCTGTGCCGCGCTGCCACGCTTGGCAACGCCCTTGGGATGGCATGTCAATGAGTTTTCGCTGATCGAATCACATTTGCATCATGCCGGCGCGCGCTATCAGACGTTGGCGACATTTCAACTCGATGCATTTCCACGCGATACATCGTCCGAGCCTGTTGGTCTCATCTAGAATGCGTCGGCCTGCTGGCACGTTGTTTTGTATTCGTAATTCGTAGGGAGTCCCTCGTGGTTAGCCTGTTCCGCCCCAAAAAAACGACGCCGCGACTCGAGCGGCTGCGCAATCTGAGTTTGTTCGTTAATCTCACACCGCCCGAATTACGCATCGTCGACGGCTTGCTGCACGAGCGCGATTATCTTGCCGGCGAGGTGATTTTTGATGAGGGCGAAGAAGGTCAGGCGATTTACATCGTGGCCTCCGGCGAAGTGCTGATCTGTCGTCAGGGGCAGGGCGAAATTGGCGCGGTGGCACATTTGAGTGCCGGAACGTTCTTTGGCGAGCTGGCACTACTCGACAATTCCCCGCGCTCGGCACAGGCGCGTGCGGCGACCGCCAGTCAACTGATCGTATTCTTTCGTGACGACTTTGTTGGTTTGCTCGATACGCATGCCCGCATTGCCTCGAAAATATCGCGCGAACTGGCGCGTCACCTCGGTGCGCGCATGCGCGACATGGCGCTGGCTTACGGCGCGCATCAGCACCTGTAAGCGTGACGCAAACAAATATGTCCGACTCCGAAAGCATCAATGGCACCAATCCGGGTTCCGGCCCGATTGTGTGGGCGACCATCATTGCCGTTACCTGTTTGCTGCTGTTCTTGTTCCAGAAAATTCTCTGGCTGGTGGTGCCATTTCTGCTGGCATTGATTCTTTATTACTTCCTGTGTCCGCCCATGCAGGCATTGATATACCGTGGCATGAGCCGTGAGGGCGCGGCGAGCACCGTCATCACAGTTTTTCTTGGTTTTGTCGCCGTGGCAGGTGTTGCCGTGATGCCGTGGGTAGCGGCGCATCTGGCCGACTGGCAGGATATGCTCAACCGCTACATTCAGGGCGGCATGCAATTACTCAATCGATCGTTGCGTGCGCTCGAAGTCCATTGGCCCACACTGGCCAACGCGCATCTTGCCGATACCGTAACCAGTCGGCTGGAACATGGTTCGGGTAGCCTCATCGATCATCTGGAACCGATCGCCATCGGCATCATGGCCTGGGCACCGTCGCTGATGCTGGCGCCGTTTCTCGCCTTCTTTTTTCTGCGCGATGGCCGCACCTTCAAACGTTTCCTTGGCAACGCCGTGCCTAATGCGTTTTTTGAGCGCACGTTATTTTTGCTTCACGAAATTGACCGCACTTCACGCGCCTATTTTCAAGGACTCATAAAACTGACGGTACTCGATACCATCACACTGGCTGCGGGGCTTTGGGTGCTTGGAATTCCGGGGCCGCTGGCGCTTGGGGTTATCTGCGCTGTGCTGGCCTGGGTGCCTTATGTGGGGTCAATCCTCGGCGGCCTGCTGGTGGTTCTGGTTGCGGCAACCGATTTCCCCGACGCACCGGGTATGGCTTATTGGGCAGTCGCCCTGTTCGTGGTGGTGCGTCTGCTCGATGATTTTCTGTATATGCCGCTGACCATTGGAAAAAGTCTGGAGTTGCATCCGCTGGTGACAGTACTGATGATTTTTGTCGGCGGTGCGGTGGCCGGTATCTCCGGGTTGATGCTGGTGCTGCCAGTACTGGGTGTGGTCATGGTGATCGGCGAGACCACCGGCATCATTGTTACTGATGCGCGCTTAATGGCGCGCCATCGTCAGGCTCGATCATTGCGCAAGGCGCTGGCGTCAGTTGATTTATAGCTAGGTTCGGGCTGGAAGGGTGATGCGTGCGATCAGACCGCCTCCCTCGCGGGGTAGCAGATCGAGTGTGGCATCGTGCAAGCGCACAATGCGTTCGACAATGGCCAAACCAAGCCCCGCACCCAGCGCATTGCTGCGCGCATTATCGAGCCGGGTGAAGGGGCGCTTCATGCGCGCCACTTCTTCCGGCGGAATTCCCGGGCCACGATCGCGGACATCAATTCGCCACGCGGTGTCGTTGCTTTCACGCATGGCCTCAATACTGAGCTCAATGGCAGATGCTGTGCCAGATGCTGTGCCAGCGCTACCTGCGTAGCGCAGCGCATTGTCGATCAGGTTGCTGATAGCGCGGCGCAGCGCTTGCGGTCGGCCGCGGGTCACTGCGGAGCGTACACTTTTTTCTGCCGTAACGACTTGAAAGCCGCGGCGCTGATATTGCGCCGAGAGTTCGGCGATCAGTTCGTCAAGCTTGAGTGTGACAGGCGGTTCTCCACCTTCGGAGCGGGCAAAGTCGAGAAACTGGCCAATGGTTTTGTCCATTTCCTCAACGTCAGCATTCATGCCATCGCGCAGATCATCGTCGGCAGACATTTCAATGCCCATGCGCAAGCGCGTCAGTGGTGTGCGCAAGTCGTGTGAAATGCCTGCCAGAATCAATACGCGATCCTGATCCAGTTGCGCGAGACTGGCACTCATCTGGTTGAAGGCGTGCGAGACGGTCGCGATCTCGATGGGGCCTTCTTCGGTCAGTGGTGGTGGCGTATCCCCAGCGCCGACTTTTCGGGCGGCGGCTTCAAGCCGCTTCAATGGCCGGGTAATGCGAAACACAATCGCCCATGCACCCAGCAGCGACAGCAGCAACGCCGCAATCCCCCAACCTAACCAACTAAGCGGGAAGACACGTTCGATACGTTCGCGCGGCAACGCCAGCCAGTAGTCAGCTTCCTCATCGGCCGCATTACCGGTGCTGGCTTCGTCAATACGAAAGCTGACAAACAGGGCATGCTCGCCCTCACGTTCCAATGCAAGCCGTGCGCCAGAGCCGAGTTGCTGGTGCACCAACTCCTGCACACGCTGGATGAACGGACTGTTGGGCAGAGGCTTCACCTTGTCTGAAACCTCTGCCGGATAAATGTGGATGCCCTCGCGATCCGACAGTTCGCGCAACAGATCGTGTCGCGCCTCGGGACGCGCGGTAATGAGCGCCATGCGGGTTAGGTTGGCAACGCTGACCAGCGTTTGCGCCAGTTGCTGTGCGCGCGGTTCGCGTTCGTAGGTGGTGAAAATCGCGAACCATGCAGCTACCGAAAGCACCATCAGCAAACCGACCAGCAGAAACGTCCGCCACAGCAACGAACGCGGCGCCAATTTCATTCGTGCTTGTTGCCGTCAGGGACAAACACGTAGCCCAGGCCCCATACGGTTTGAATGTAACGTGGTTTAGTCGGATCTTCTTCGACCAATTTACGCAACCGCGATATCTGTACATCGATGGCACGGTCGAACACTTCGTATTCTCGCCCCCGCGCCAGTTCCATCAGTTTTTCACGACTCAAGGGTTGGCGCGCACGTTCCAGCAAGACGCGCAGCAGGCCAAATTCGCCGGTGGTGAGCAGGGTCACTTCGCCTTCCCGCTCCAGTTCCCGCGTGGCCAGATTGATCCGCACCTTGCCAAAACTCACCACTTCCTCAACGGTGGCCGGTGCACCGGCGGGCGGCATTGCGCCACGCCGACGCAACACGGCATGGATGCGTGCCACCAGTTCACGGGGATTAAAGGGTTTTGGCAGGTAATCGTCAGCGCCAAGTTCAAGGCCAACAATCCGATCCACTTCGTCACCCTTGGCGGTAAGCATGATGATAGCCACCGGGTTGGCGGCACCACGCAGACGGCGGCAGATCGTCAACCCATCTTCGCCTGGCAGCATGAGATCGAGCACAATCAGATCGTAGAGTTCGCGCTCCAGCGCGCGATCCATGCTCTGAGCGTCAGGCACGGCCTTGACTGTAAAGCCCTGCTCCGCCAGATAACGTTCTAGCAGTTGGCGCAGCCGCAGATCGTCATCAACAACCAGAATCCGGTTTTTTGTTTCGTTCATGGCGCAAATCCTAACGGGATCGGCGGTGTCCCGCCAGTCACTCTTACAAACGATTACAAAGCTGCGGCAATCGCAACACTCTGCTTACAGCGGCCATCAAAAATGCGACTGTGCCCAAAAAAGGGTCATCGATCACAGGAGCGCATCATGAAAGCACTTTTCATCAGCATGGTTTTAACGGCCGGACTTGCATTATGGGGTACCGAACCGCAGGCGGGCGTAGAAAGTCTCATGGAGGCCGGCCGTGTGGCTGGCGAGCAGGTTTACAATATCTTCCATTGATCATTGCTCATTTGCATGTATTGCGTGTATTGAGTGCATTGAATGCAATGAGCGCTGCACGGAGATAGCGGTGAACAAACGGATTAAATTCAGCAGGTGGCTTTGTGTGGGCGTGGCCTGCGGTTTGACGCTGTTATCGGCCGCCACAATGGCGCAAGGCGGACATCGTGGGCGCATGGCGGACAGAGTGAGAGACGCTCGCACGGATCGGGTAGAGCGAAAAACGGAGCGCCAGACTGCGCCAGAACGGTCACAGTCACTTGCTGGCGATGCATCCGATGCGTCAAAAGAGCGCGGCCGCATGTCTCCCGAGGAACGGCGCCAGTTGCGAAGCGATGTGCGACAGGCCGGGCGCGAGTTGTACCCGGATCGACCACCACGCCGCGAATAATTCACGAATTCCGTTTATGCACGCTTGTCATGTAGCAGGCGCGTTTTTTCGCGTACCCACTCGCGGTCTTTCTCGGCGTCACGCTTGTCGTGCTGTTTTTTTCCCTTGGCCAAGCCGATGGAAAGTTTGACTCTGCTCTTGCTGAAATGCAAATCGAGCGGCACCAATGTAAAGCCGGCGCGCTCCACCTTGCCGATCAGCTTGTTGATTTCCGCAGTATGCAATAGCAGCTTGCGGGTACGCACCGGGTCCGGGAGTACATGGCTGGATGCCGACAGCAACGGGGTGATATGGGCACCGATCAAGAATACCGCGCCATTTTTGAGTACAACGTATGCTTCCTTGATCTGCGCACGACCGGCGCGGATCGCCTTCACTTCCCATCCTTCGAGGACCAGTCCCGCCTCGTAGCGATCTTCGATGAAGTAATCGTGGAATGCCTTCTTGTTGTCGGTGATGCTCATGGCGTGACGCGCTAAAATAATAGGCACATTTTACCCCGCATCAAGACTATGGCTCTGGTCGAAAAACTGATACTTATCGAGCGAACTCCAGCGCAGATGTTCGATCTCGTTGATCGGGTCGAAGACTACCCGCTGTTTCTTCCATGGTGTGGCGGCACCGAGTGTCAGGAACGCACCGAAACGCGCACGGTCGCGACGATCCGGATCAGTTATCACGGAATCAAATCGCACTTTTCGACGATCAACACCAAGCAATACCCGGCCTTGATGGAAATTCGTCTGACTGACGGCCCGTTCAAGCACATGGACGGCCGCTGGGCATTCATTCCGCTCGGCGATAGCGCCTGCAAGATAGAATTCCGCTTGCACTACGAATTTTCTGGCCGGTTGCTGGAGAAAGTGCTCGGCCCGGTGTTCAATCACATCGCTGACACATTCGTTGAATCTTTCGTCAAACGCGCACAAAAAGTTTATGGCTGATGCAACTCAAGCTTCAATACAGATCGAAGTGATCTACGCGCTTGCGCCACGGCAAGATCGTGCAACGCTGAATTTGGCTGCGGGTAGCACCGTGCAACAGGCGATCGAGGCCTCAGGTTTACTTGAAAAACATCCCGAGATTGACCTGACCCGCAACAAGGTGGGGGTTTTTGCCAAGCTGAGCAAACTTGACTCGATATTGCGCGATCGCGATCGGGTGGAAATCTATCGCCCGCTGATTGCCGATCCAAAGGAAGTTCGCAAACAACGCGCGGCCGAAGGCAAGGCCATGAAAAAAGGTGGCAGCGAACAAGACAGCGCTTGATACGCGCTGGTGCATGCTAGCGCGTATCTCACTCCGTGACATCAGTGCCAGAAGCACCAATAGCAGGCTCGCGTATAATGTCTTTTTGTTGGCTCCAAGGAAATGACTATGCGAATCCTCCAGAAGGCGCTGACGTTTGATGACGTCCTCCTGGTTCCCGCTCACTCGGCGATTTTGCCCCGTGACGTCCAGTTAACGACCCGCCTGACCCGCAACATTGCAGTCAACATCCCTCTGGCCTCTGCCGCCATGGATACGGTAACCGAAGCTCGTCTTGCCATCGCGCTGGCACAGGAAGGCGGCATTGGTATCGTGCATAAAAACCTCACGCCTAAAGATCAGGCCGCTGAGGTCGCCAAGGTCAAACGGTTTGAATCCGGTGTGCTCAAAGACCCCATTGTTATCCCGCCGACCATGACTGTGCGCGAGGTGCTCAGCCTCACCCGGATGCACCGGATTTCCGGCCTGCCAGTCGTTGAAGGCCGGAAAGTGGTGGGCATTGTTACCAACCGTGATTTACGCTTTGAAACCCGGCTCGATGAGAAGGTCGGCAATATCATGACGCCGCGCGAGCGTTTAATCACGGTTAAAGAAGGTGCGAGCCCTGAAGAAGCCAAAGAGCTCATGCACAAAAATCGCCTTGAACGCGTACTGGTCGTCAATGATGACTTTGAGTTGCGCGGCCTGATGACTGTAAAAGATATTCTCAAATCATCAGAACACCCGCTGGCGGCCAAGGACGATCAGGGGCATTTGCGTGTCGGTGCTGCCATCGGCGTAGGCGAAGGCACCGAAGAGCGCGCCGCATTACTGGCCGAAGCAGGTGTTGATGTGATCGTTGTCGACACAGCGCATGGTCACTCGGAAGGTGTATTAAAGCGTGTGCAATGGGTCAAAAAGAACTTTCCGCAGGTCGATGTCATTGGCGGCAACATCGCCACAGCAGCGGCGGCGATGGCACTGGTTGACCATGGTGCCGATGGCGTGAAGGTGGGCATTGGCCCCGGCTCGATTTGCACCACGCGGATTGTCGCCGGCGTCGGAGTGCCGCAGATCACAGCCATCGACATGGTTGCGAATGCGCTGGCGAGTTGTGGCGTGCCATTGATTGCTGATGGCGGCATCCGCTACTCGGGCGATATCTCCAAGGCCATTGCCGCGGGTGCCAACTGCGTCATGCTAGGTGGCCTGTTCGCCGGTACGGAAGAGGCTCCGGGGGAGACCGTTTTATATCAGGGGCGCTCCTACAAATCCTATCGCGGCATGGGCAGCCTGGGTGCGATGAAAGACGGAGCAGCTGATCGATATTTTCAGGATTCCGATGCCAACGTCGAGAAACTGGTGCCAGAAGGCATTGAAGGCCGCGTTCCTTACAAAGGGTCGGTCACAGCCGTTATTCATCAGTTAATGGGTGGACTGCGTTCCTCGATGGGGTATGTGGGTTGCGCGACCATCGACGAAATGCGCGCACGCGCTGAGTTTGTCGAAATCACCTCAGCCGGCATTCGTGAATCGCATGTCCATGATGTGCAAATTACGAAAGAAGCGCCTAATTATCATATTGATTGACCGGCAACCCTTTTGACAAGGCGGCACCCATCAAGGGTAGCCGCCTTTTTTGATTGTGAGCATTATTTTTGAGACCCGCCTATGTCCCGCCAGAAAATTCTCATCCTTGATTTTGGTTCCCAGGTAGCGCAACTCATTGCGCGTCGCGTACGCGAGCAGCAGGTGTATTGCGAGTTGCACCCGTTTGACGTCTCTGATGCGTTCATTCGTGAGTTCAATCCATGCGGAATCATTCTCTCCGGCGGTCCCAACTCGGTCTATGATGCCGAAGAATGGCGCGCACCATCAGTAGTATTTGAACTTGGGGTGCCCGTACTGGGTATCTGTTATGGCATGCAAACCATGGCGCAACAACTAGGCGGCAAGGTTGAAAACTCCGGGAAGCGCGAGTTTGGCTACGCTGAAATCCGTGCGCGTGGGCATTCCAGGCTGTTCAACGACATTGAAGACCGTCGCAACGAACAGGGGCACGGCCTGCTTGAAGTCTGGATGAGTCACGGCGACAAAGTCACCGAGTTGCCACCGGGTTTCAGTGTTATTGCCAGCAACGAATCCACGCCGATTGCCGCCATGGCCGATGAGGGGCGCGGTTTTTATGCGGTGCAGTTCCATCCCGAAGTCACGCATACCCTCAAAGGCCGCGAAATGCTGGCTCGATTTGTAGGGGATATCTGTGGCTGCGGTCGTGACTGGAATATGCCCGATTACGTGAGTGAGGCGGTGGCGCGGGTACGCGCGCAGGTCGGTACCGAAGAAGTCATTCTGGGATTGTCAGGAGGCGTCGACTCGAGCGTCGTCGCAGCACTGCTGCACCGTGCGATCGGCGACCAACTGACCTGCGTCTTTGTTGACAACGGTCTGCTGCGTTTGAACGAGGGCGAGCAGGTGATGAAGACCTTCGCCCGCAGCCTTGGCGTCAAGGTGATTCATGTTGATGCTACCGTTCAGTTCATGGGACATCTCAAAGGAATCTCTGATCCGGAACAGAAGCGCAAGATCATTGGTCGCGAGTTCGTTGAGGTATTTCAGTCGGAAGCCGCAAAATTGCCCAATGCAAAATGGTTGGCGCAAGGCACAATTTACCCTGACGTCATTGAGTCGGCTGGTGGAAAAACAAAGAAAGCGCACTCCATCAAAAGCCATCACAATGTCGGCGGTTTGCCCGAAACGCTGAATCTGAAACTGCTGGAACCCTTGCGCGAACTCTTTAAGGATGAGGTGCGTGAATTAGGTGTCGCACTCGGCCTTCCGCACGATATGGTCTATCGTCATCCGTTTCCGGGGCCGGGTCTTGGCGTGCGAATTCTCGGCGAGGTGCGGCAAGATTATGCTGATCTGCTGCGGCGTGCAGATGCCATTTTTATCGACGAATTGCGCGCAGCAGACTGGTACGACAAAACCAGTCAAGCGTTTGCCGTATTCCTTCCCGTGAAGAGCGTTGGCGTCATGGGCGATGGTCGCACTTACGAATACGTCGTCGCCTTGCGTGCGGTGCAAACATCAGATTTCATGAC
Organism: uncultured beta proteobacterium; assembly: GCA_903946745.1. Classification (GTDB taxonomy): domain Bacteria; phylum Pseudomonadota; class Gammaproteobacteria; order Burkholderiales; family Rhodocyclaceae; genus CAJAWW01. Next base: position 7,215 of record CAJAWW010000019.1, on the reverse strand, counting down.
TGCGCAATGGGCCGAACTCCCGCACTCTCTACTCGGAAAAGTCAGCAACCGGATCATCAACGAAGTGCGCGGCATCAACCGGGTTGTTTACGATATCTCCGGAAAACCGCCAGCCACCATCGAGTGGGAGTGACTGTGATGAGTCCTGCGGAGATAAGCATCATCAATCTCCGCAAATAATGCGGAGAAAATCTGGTCGCCCGGTGTAGCACATAAGTGCTACCATAAGGCTCCAATCTGTGAATCGGAGTGTCTGTTATGACCACCACGACTATTCGCCTGCCCGAAGATCTGAAAGCACGGGTGGCAACCGCAGCAAAACGCTCCGGGACGACAGCCCATGGATTCATTCTGGAGGCCATTGCCGAAAAGACGCAGCAGGCTGAACTCAGGGCAAACTTTGATGCGGTGGCAGAACAGCGTTATGCCGACATTGTGGCCTCCGGCAAAACCATTCCATGGACAGAGATGCGCAAGTATCTCGAAGCCCGTGTCGCCGGAAAATCTGCCAAGCGTCCCGTAGCCAGAAAACTGGCACGCTGAAATGGCCAGAATCGAGTTGTCCCCAGAGGTTGCGGAGGACTTCGATCGCCTCCTTGTACACCTGGAAACCTATCAGGTCGAGAATTCTGGCCAGCGTATTGGGGAAATCATCACCGCTTTGGATGTCTTGGAGCAGAACCCCCTGATCGGTCGACCTGTAGCGAATGGCAAACGGGAACTTGTCATTGGTCGCCGTACCCGAGGCTATCTCGCGCTCTATCGTTATGTACCCGAGATGGATATCGTCTTTGTCCTTGCGATCCGCAGCCAGCGCGAGGCGGGATACGCCGAGAGATTGGAAGATGGGTAGTGAATTGCCGAGAATCAGTCAGCGCAAGGGTTTTCGGGCGATTTGACGGTATCAGCGGGGGTAAAATGAGCAGAACCCATTATTCATGCGGGGTTCAAAGGCTCGTTGATGGTTGAGTGGGAATAAGAACAAAAAAACTTAACAAATTTATTTACAATGAATTACAGACTAAAGCACACTGCACTGCAGCGAACGATCGACAATTTCGAATACATCACGCGATAGCCCTGAACGCGTGTGCAATGCGCCAAGTACAGCGCGGGCGTGAGCTTGACGCGCCGTATCGAATCTGCGCCAGCGATCGAAACAGCGCGCCAACCGTGCCGCGACTTGCGGGTTGATCGAATCCAGCACCGCAATTTTGTCTGCGATAAATCGATAGCCAGCGCCATCTGCCGCATGAAAGCGCACATGGTTTGCGCCAAAGCCCCTGAGCAGCGCATACACCTTGTTCGGGTTGCGGATGTCGAATGATGGATGGCCGACCAGACGCACAACTTCAGCCAGCGTGCCGGCACGTCGGCTGCCTGCCTGGACCTGGAGCCACTTATCGATCACCAGCGCCTCGTGCTGCCAGCGCGCGTGGAATGCCGCCAGCGCAACTTCGCGCTCCGAGCCATCACACTGAGCTAGCACATGCAATGCTGCATACTGATCGGTCATATTGTCGGCCGTTTCAAACTGACGCAACGTCAGCGCGCGAATTTGCGGCGTATCGGCTTCGGCCATGTAAGAAAGACACAGATTGCGCAAGGCGCGGCGGCCAGCCTCGGCTGAATCAGGACGATACGACGTAGTCGGTGCCAAGCGCGCGTAACAATCCGCCAGCGCCGTGCCAAGCTGGGCAGAAATGAAACGGCGCAGACTGTTGCGTGCAGCGTGCAGCGCGTCTGGATCAACCACGTCGAGTTGCTCCGCTAGCGTGGCTTCTGTCGGCAAAGTGAGCGCCTCGGCGGCGAACCCGGGGTCTTCCGCCGCCCGTTCGAGCACCCGTTGCACGGCACAGGCGAAGCTATCTGGCCAAATGTACGCGGGTGACGTGTTGTCACCGTGCCCCGAAGGAAGTACCCTTGTGGTATCGATTTTTGCAGCAGCCAAAATCAGTCGTCCGGCTAACCGCTGTCCGGCTTCCCAGCGGTTGAACGGGTCACTGTCGCTGGCAAGCAGAAGTGCCAGATCGTCATCGCTGTAAGCGTAATCAAGGATCACGGGGGCAGAAAACCGCCGCAGCAAAGAAGGCACGGGCGCGGCAGTAACGCCCTCGAAAACGAAATGCTGTTCAGCCTCGGTGAATGACAACACCGTGTCGTTGCAAGGCAGGTCAACGCCATCCGGACCGACCAACCCCACTCTGATAGGCAGGTGATACGGAAGTTTTTCGCCCTGCCCCACCAACGGCGCACACGCCTGCTTCACCGTCAGCACATAACGCCGTGTGGCGGCATTGTATTCACCGCTAGCCATCAAATGCGGCGTACCTGCCTGCGCGTACCAACGCATGAATTGCGTGAGATCAACACCGGAGGCATCGGCCATGGCGGCAACAAAGTCATCGCACGTCACTGCCTGGCCATCATGTCGCGCGAAATAGATATCCATACCGCGGCGGAAGTTTTCACGACCAATCAACACTTCGATCATGCGCACCACTTCGGCACCTTTTTCATACACGGTGGCCGTATAAAAATTATTGATCTCCATGTAGGACGCCGGACGCACAGGATGCGCCATCGGCCCGGCATCTTCGGGGAACTGGGCGGCACGCAAACCGCGCACATCACGAATGCGGCTGACTGCCGGGCTGTGCATATCGGCACCGAATTCCTGATCGCGATAGACGGTCAGCCCCTCTTTCAGAGAAAGCTGAAACCAGTCACGGCAGGTCACGCGATGACCAGTCCAGTTGTGGAAATACTCGTGTGCGACCACGCGATCAATGTTTTCGTAGTCGCCGTCAGTCGCTACATCCGGGCGAGCGAGAACGTACTTGGTATTGAAGATATTGAGGCCTTTGTTCTCCATCGCACCCATATTGAAGTCGCCCACGGCAACGATCATGTAGTGATCCAGATCACATTCAAGTCCGAAGCGATCTTCGTCCCAGCGCATCGACTTTTTCAGTGCGGCCATGGCATGACCGCACTGATCAAGCTTGCCCGACTCAACATAGATAGCGAGGTGCACGGTGCGCCCGGATACCGTGCGATAACTGTCGCGCAGAACATCCAACCGCCCCGCAACCAACGCAAACAAATAGCAGGGCTTGGGGAATGGATCCTCCCAGGAAGCCCAGTGACGCCCACCTGATTCATCGCCCTGCCCCACCGGATTACCATTGGACAACAGCACGGGTAGCGTTGTGCGGTCAGCATGCAGCGTCACACGGTAACGCGCCATGACATCGGGACGATCAAGAAACCAGGTGATACGCCGAAAACCCTGCGCCTCGCATTGTGTGAAATAGCCATCCACAGAACGGTACAGACCCGACAACCGCGTGTTGGCATCCGGATGAATCCGTACCACCGTGCGCAGTTCAAAAGCATCCGGCACATTGGTGAGCGACAACTGACCGGGGCTGAATGTCATTTCTGTCGGCAGCAAATCGCGCCCGTCGATCGCCACACGCAGCGTTTCGAGTTCTTCGCCATCCAGCACCAACGGCGCAGCAGGATCGACAAACGCGGCATTACGCCGTAACGCAATGCATGCGGTCACCCGCGTGTCACCCGGCTTGAAATCAACATCAAGAGTGACTGTGTCGATCAAAAAGGCGGGCGGGGTGTAATCCTTGAGATAAATGGTCTGCATGTCAATCGGAATCAGGTTATTCACACTCGCAAGCATAGGGCATCACGACCCGCAATCGCAACCGGTTATATAATCGTGCAACTGTCTGGCGGAACTTGCTGGGACGGTGCATGTCATAGCGTTGTGTCTTTTATCCGGAGGTAATGCAAGACCATGGAAAACATCAACACCTACACGCCATCCGCCACGCAGGATGTTGCAGAACGCCAACAGCGCGTACTGCGTAATACCTACGCTCTGCTTGCCGCGTCGATGGTTCCAACCGTTCTTGGCGCATTGCTCGGCGTTCAGATGAAATTTTCGTTCTTTGCCGGCAGCCCCTTCATCGGTTTCCTGCTGTTTCTGGGCGTAGCGTTCGGCTTCATGTACGGCATTGAGCGCACCAAAAACAGCGGCATGGGCGTTGCGCTGCTGCTCGGCTTTACCTTCTTCATGGGGCTGATGCTGTCACGCATTCTGCAAGCGGCGCTGGGCTTCTCCAACGGCGGCACATTGATCGCCATGGCGGCAGGCGGCACCGGGGCGATCTTCTGCGCCCTCGCCGGCGTTGCATCGACCACCAAACGTGATTTCTCGAATATCGGCAAGTTTCTCTTTGCCGGCGTGATCCTGCTGCTGCTGGCGGCTGCAGCCAACATCTTCTTCCAGGTTCCCGCCCTGTCGTTGGCGATTTCGGCGATCGCCATCGTGCTGTTCTCGGGCTATATTCTGTACGACATCAATCGCATCGTGCATGGCGGCGAAGACAACTATATTTCGGCCACGCTATCCGTTTATCTGAGCATCTACAATATTTTCGTCAGCCTGCTGCAACTGCTGATGGCCTTCACGGGCGACCGTGATTGAGTTGAGTTGTTGATGTAAAAAGTCGACGCTCAAACCACGGCAAACCAGCGACTCCGGAGTTCTGCTCCGAGAGTCGCTTTTTTTTGGCGGTTATTTTTCGAATAATGCGATTGATTCGACGTGAGATGTATGCGGAAACATACTGGCAATACCGACCGAACGCAGCGCATAGCCCTTTTCATGCACCAGCAAACCCGCATCGCGTGCCAGCGTTGCCGGGCTGCACGAGACATAAACAATCCGCTGCGGCCCGCCCTCGGCCGGTAAGGCGTTGATAACCGCCATCGCACCATCACGCGGCGGATCAATCAACAACTTGTCCAGATGCCCCCATGCCATCAGACTCTCTGGGCTGGCTTCAAACAGATTGGCCACGGCAAATTCGCAACGCTCGCTCAATCCATTGTGCGCGGCATTCTCACGGGCGCGCTGCACGAGTTGCGCACTACCCTCAATACCCAGAACGCGCGCACCGGATACCGCAATCGGCAACGTAAAATTACCCAGCCCGCAAAACAGATCGCCGATGCGCTCTCCGGCGACGGGTGCCAACAGACTCATCGCACGGCGTACCAGCATGCAATTGACACCATGATTAATCTGCGTGAAATCAATCGGGCGGAAAATCATCTCCAGCCCGAAGTCAGGCAGCGCATAGGCCAGCGGCGGAGCCCCTTTCGGATGCAGCAGCGTTACGCTGTCCGGCCCTTTTGCCTGTAAATACCAAACCACGTCATGCAGCTCAGAAAAATCGCGTAGAAGTTCTTCGTCGGCAGCCGTCAAAGGCGCAAGGTGCCGGAGCACCAAAACGATCTGCTCACCGCCGACTGATACCTCGATCTGCGGCAAGCGCTCGGGAATTGACAAGCGGCCAAACAAATTTTTCAGTACAGGAATCAGCGCCGACACCCGTGCCGGTAACACCGGGCACGAATCCATCACCGCCACAAAACTGCTGTGCTTTTCGCGAAAACCAATCAGCGTACCGCCTTTTTTGGCCACACTGCGTGCCGATAGCCGCGCACGATGCCGATAGCCCCATCCCTCACCACGAATCGCCGGCAGCAACTGTTCCGAGCGCACGCGCCCAATATGCCAGAGCGCATCTTCCAACACGCGCTGCTTGGCGGCGGTTTGCGCGAACAGATTCATGTGCTGCATCGAACACCCGCCACAAACTCCGTAATGCGGGCAAGGCGGCGTCACGCGCTGGCTGGATGCGCGCACCACACGCACTGTCTCGGCCTGCTCGAAGTTCCGCTTTCGGCGATAGCTCGCGTACTCGACTACCTCGTCAGGAAGCGCACCTTCAATGAAGATCGTCTTGCCGTCGACATGCGCCACGCCGCGCCCTTCGTTATCCAGCGATTCAATAGTAGCCAGCAGCATGAGAGATGGGGTAGGTATCAAGGAGACCGGAAAGGGGCGCGATTATAATCGCCCGATGAAACTCGAACTCACTCGCCTGCTCGGTGGCATGACACCGGAAAAATTTCTCGCCGACTACTGGCAAAAAAAACCTCTGCTGGTGCGTGGTGCCGCGCCCGGCATCGAGCATCTACTCACCCGCGACGCCTTACTGCAACTCGCCACACGTGACGACATGGAATCACGCTTTGTCTCACAAACTGGGGGCTGGCAGCTGCGCCACGGCCCGTTCAGCGCGCATTCACTGAAACGTTCCGCCAAACCCTGGACGGTGCTGGTGCAAAGCGTCAACCTGGCACTCGAAGCCGGCGATGCACTCCAGCGAAATTTCGACTTCATTCCCTACGCACGACTCGACGACCTGATGGTCAGCTACGCCACCGACGGTGGCGGCGTGGGCCCGCACTTCGATAGCTACGATGTATTTCTGTTGCAAGGCATGGGTCGGCGCCGCTGGCGCATCGGCAAACAAAAAGATCAAACCCTGATCGAGGGGCTACCGGTACGCATCCTCAAAGACTTCAGGCCCACCCAGGATTTGTTGCTCGAACCTGGCGACCTGCTCTATCTTCCGCCAGAATGGGCGCATGACGGCACTGCCGAAGGCGAATGCATGACACTATCGGTCGGATTTCGCGCACCGCCCGCACAAGAACTGGCGGAACAGTTCCTGATGTTTCTGCAAGATCACATCTGCCTGCAAGGTCGCTATGCCGATCCCGACCTCAAGCGCCAGAAACATCCGGCTGAAATCGGTGCTGCCATGATCGATCAGGTCACTGAACTACTGACCGGCGTGCGCTGGAATCGGCAGACCATTCGTGATTTTCTCGGCGCATCGCTGAGCGAACCGAAATCGCATGTCATTTTTGAATCGCCATCACAACCACTGTCTCTGGCAAAATTTTCGATGCAGGCACGCAAGCGTGGAATACGGCTGGATGCTCGCACCCAGTTATTATTTTCCGGAAAGCACTTTTATCTGAACGGTGAAAAATGGCCAGCGCCCCCCCCTGCCGCACCGCTATTTCCACTATTACGAATGCTCGCAGATCGCCGCTGCACTCCGGTGCTGGCTGATTTCGATGCAGCGACTGATGCTGCTCTGTCACCCTTGCACAAAGCCTACTGCGACGGGTTTCTACATCTTCAACAGTGACGACCTCCTACACCCCACTCTTCGCGGAGACCGATTTCCGTACTGCAATTGACCGCGTTCTATCTCAGGCTCAGCATGAGCTTCTGGTGTTTGACCGTGATCTGACGCCACTACGACT
>CAJAWW010000018.1 GCA_903946745.1 uncultured beta proteobacterium | reverse complement strand
GGGGCGCACCGTGATGGCCAGCCCCAACCTGAAAGACGGAGCCGTCAGCGTCATCGACATGAAGACCTGGCAAACCGTGAAAACCATTCCGACGCTGGGCCCCGGCTTCTTCATGCGTTCGCATGAAAACTCGCGCTATGCGTGGGTCGATTCGATGATGAGCAAACGTCGCGATACTTTGCAGGTGATCGACAAGACCACGCTGGAACGGGTCGCCGAAATCACCGCCGAACCCGGCAAAACGCTGGCGCACATCGAATTCACCCGCGACGGCAAATACGCGCTGGCAAGCCTCTGGGAACGCCGCACCGATGGCGGCGCGATCATTGTCTTTGACGCCGTCACGCTGAAGGAAGTAAAGCGCATTCCGATGGATAAGCCGGTCGGCAAGTACAACCTGTACAACAAGATCAACCGCTCCGAGGGCACCAGCCACTGACCCCGACACGGATGCACCCCGTGACTACGCGCATCCTCAGCGTCATCCCGCCGATGACGCAGATCAACACGCCCTACCCGTCAACCGCGTATCTCACCGGCTTTTTGCGTGGGCGTGGCATCACGGCGCTGCAAGAAGATCTGGCGCTCGCACTGGTGCTGCAACTGTTCTCCCGTAGCGGGCTGGATGCAATTCTTGCAGTCATTCAAACCCTGCCCAAAGCCCGGCGCTCTGCGGGTGTGCGGCGCTTTGTGCAAGATTTTTCGCGCTATCGCACCAGCATCGATCCGGCCGTAGCGTTTTTGCAGGGGCGCGACCCCAGCATAGGGCACCGCATCGCCGGCCGGCAGTTTTTGCCCGAAGGCGCACGCTTTGCCACGCTCGATGCCTATGTCGATCCGCACGATACCGAAGGTGGTGACCATGGTGACGGTGACCCATTGGCCTGGGCCTTCGGCGCGCTGGGCGTACAGGACCGCGCCCGGCACCTGGCAACGCTGTATCTCAACGACATCGCCGATGTACTGCGCGAAGCCATCGACCCGCGTTTCGAGTTCGTCCGTTATGCCGAATCACTGGCACAAAGCCAGCCGAGCTTCGACCCAATGGCCGCCGCACTCGCCGCCCCCTTCACGCTCATCGATGAAACGCTGCACACCCTCACGCTGGCCGCCGTGCAGCGCCACACGCCCACGATAGTGCTGATCTCCGCGCCTTTTCCCGGCAACGTCTACGGTGCTTTTCGCATCGCCCAGTCAATCAAGGCGCACGACCCCTCCATCCTCACCGTGCTGGGTGGCGGCTTTGTGAATACCGAATTACGCGAACTTTCCGAGCCTCGCGTGTTCGACTATTTCGACTACGTGACGCTTGACGACGGCGAACGGCCGATTCTGGCGCTGCTTGAACACCTGCGCGGCGAACGCCCACAGGAAAAACTGGTCCGCACCTTTGTCCGCCGCGACAACACCGCGCACTACCTCCACTGGCCGGAACCCGATGTGGCGTTTGCCGACGCCGGCACGCCCACGTGGGACGGCCTGCCGCTCGACCGCTACCTGTCGGTACTGGATATGCTGAATCCGATGCACCGTCTGTGGTCAGACAGCCGCTGGAACAAGCTCACCGTGGCGCACGGCTGCTACTGGAAAAAATGTAGCTTCTGCGATATTTCACTCGACTACATCAGCCGCTACGACACACTGGCCGCCACCACGCTGGTCGACCGCATTGAAGCCATCATCGCCGAAACCGGGCAAAGCGGCTTTCATTTCGTCGATGAAGCCGCACCACCGAAAGGCCTCATTGCGCTGGCGGCAGAGCTGCAAAAACGCAACCGCGCCATCTCGTGGTGGGGCAATATCCGCTTCGAGAAATCCTTTACCCCGCAAGTGTGCGAACAACTCGCCGACAGCGGCTGCATCGCCGTCTCCGGCGGGCTGGAAGTTGCCTCGGATCGACTGTTGGGACTAATGCAAAAGGGCGTGTCCGTCGCCCAGGTGGCACGCGTCACCCACGGCTTCAGCTCCGCTGGTGTACTGGTTCATGCCTACCTGATGTATGGCTTTCCGACCCAGACCGTGCAAGACACCGTCGACGCCCTCGAATATGTACGTCAGCTATTTTCCGCCGGCTGTATTCAATCCGGGTACTTCCATCGCTTTGCCTGCACCGTGCACGCCCCCGTTGGCCAGCACCCGGAACGCTTCGGCGTGCGCCTGAAACCCCGTGCACATCGTGGATTCGCTCGCAATGACATCGAATTCATTGACCCCACCGGCGTCGATCACGACGCACTGGGCATAGCGCTGAACAAGGCGCTCTACAACTACATGCACGGCATCGGGCTGGATGCCGACGTGCGCGACTGGTTCGGCGCACGCGTGCCGCGCCCGCGTGTGGCGCGGCACTTCATCGAACAAGCGATCGACCATCAGGACTAAAGCAAGCAAAGCGCTTGGGTCAATGATGCATCAACCGATGGCGCTTCAACCAATCGTATAGCCGCCGTCGACCACAATCTCCTGTCCGTAAATATTTTTCGCCGCATCGGACGCCAGAAACACCGAGGTTTCAGCAATGTCTTCGGCTTGCCCGAATGCGCCCGGCATCAAGCGCGCCGTGACCTTTTCGGCCACCGCATTGAGCACATCCGGCGGCAAACCAACCGTTCCCCACAGCGGCGTGGCAATCGGCCCCGGGGCAATCGCATTGACGCGAATGCCACGCGGCGCAAGCTCTGCGGCCAGCGTCTGCGAAAACGATTTGAGCGCAGCCTTGCTCGCACTGTAAATCGCCAGCCCCGGAAAGCCAACCTGCGTCAGGAACGTGGTGATGAACTGCACCGAGCCCCCCTTGCGAATGTGCGGCAGCATCAACCGCACCGTTTCTGTCGCGCCATATAGATTCACTGAAAACTGCGTGGCAAATGCCGCAGCATTGCTATCTTCGAACGACACCACGCGGGCAATACCGGCATTGGGCACCACGATATCGACACCGCCATGCGCATCCACCGTCGCCTTGACCAAACGCTGCAAATCCGCTTCCTGCGTCACATCGCCGACCACGGTCAACACGTTACCCGGAAACGCCCCGGCAAGCGCTGCCAATGCCTCGGCGTTGCGCGCGAACGCCACGACTTTGGCACCTTCGGCAACATAACGTTCAACGATGGAGCGGCCAATACCACTACTTGCCCCGGTAACAACGGCAACTTTGCCTTCGAGCTTTTTTTGCATGTGATCTCCTTGAATTGTTTTCCACCAGCAGGGAAATGGAGTTGCAGGATGGCGGCACGTCACGCGCGTGTCAATGATAATCATCAAGCCATCATGCAAAAAACGACCGTATGACCCGCGTCGACTTTTCTGCTGCACCGCCAGATCACACGTTCTAATATCAATTCATCGCCATCGCACCTGCAAATTGCTCGGCACGTTTCATGATCCACTATACTCACGAGCCATGAAAACTATCACTGCCTGCATGCTTTGCTTAGCCCTGCTGCTGACGGGCTGCGACACCCCGCCCGTCTTCAAGTCGACCGATATTTCAGCGGTCAGTTGGGGCAAAGACTTCACACTCACCGACCACACAGGAAAAGTGCGCCATCTGGCCGACTTCAAAGGCCAGGCCGTGGTGCTGTTCTTTGGCTACACACAATGCCCGGATGTTTGCCCGACAACCCTGGCGGCGATGCGTGATGTGCTAGGCATTCTCGGCACCGATGCCAGTCGGGTACAAGTACTGTTCGTTACGCTCGATCCGGAACGCGATACAGCCGCACTGCTGGCGCAATACACACCGCAGTTCCATCCCAGCTTCCTCGGCCTGCGCAGTGACGAAGCATTGCTTCCGGCGCTGGCCAAAGAATTCAAGATCTTTTATGCCAAACAACCCGGTACAACGCCAACCACCTATACCGTCGACCACTCGACAGGCAGTTATGCCTTTGATCCACAGGGGCGCTTACGTTTACTACTTCGACATGGCGAGGCACCCGCCAACATCGCCGCCGATCTGAAATTGCTGCTCGCCGGCAAATAATCACTGGAGTTACCCCGATGAAACGCTTGTCTCTTTTACTTTCCCTGTTGTCATTGCATGCATTCGCGGCACCCACTGCCAACGAGATCAATCTGGATTTTGGCTCGCCCCCCATCATGGTGGCAAAACACACGCTGGCACAGCGCCAGTCCCGGTTGATTCGATTTTATGAGCCCGGAATTATCGGTCTGGGCAACGATGGAATGGTAAAGCTGCGCGACGCCAGTCACCTGACTCTGGTGCAGCGACAAATCGCCGAGAAACTGATTGACCAGGAAAATCCAGAGCGCAATTCACTGATTTTTGCCATCGCACAAGCGCATGGCGGCGATACCGCGATTCCAGCAGTACGCGAAGCGCAGATCAAACGCTGGAAGAATCAGTTCAAGTCAGGCTGGTGGATCGAAGATGCGCAGGGCGCATGGCACAAAAAACCCTGAGCGGTTAAATCAACGCCGCAGCAAGGAAGCCACTGCCGCCAGCAGCAGCGCAGCCGTGGCTCCATGACCTAGCACCAACCACAACGACAGGTCACTATTCACCGCAGCAACACCCAACCCGGATACCGTCAGCAACAGCAGCAATACACTGAGGGCTGCAACCCTTGTCGCCACATGCCTCAGGGCGGATAGCGCTGCGAAGCCCAATACCAACACCACCGTCATCGCAAACCCCCGATGCAGCAGATGCAGCATCACGCCACCGGCATCACCCGCCACCGGGGCGGCACTCGGCTGCGCGAGCGGATTCAGCGCCGCCCATCCCTCTGGCGCGGGCCACCACACACCGTTGCAAAGCGGTAAAGAAGGACAAGCGACCGCCGAATAGGTTGCTCCGATCCATGCCCCCAGCAACACCACCAGCGTCAGCGCACCAACGCCTATCCGCAACAAGATGCCCGGCGGCGGGTGGCGTACGGTGGCATTGAACGTCGAGGGTTCGGCGGCCATCGCCACCCGCCATGAAAACGAAACCAGACCCAAGCCACCAAGAATGTTGAGAAACCCAATCAAAGCACGTCGCGGATCCGCACTGAAAAACCCGAGCACCGATAGTGCCAGCATCAGCAAGAGCAACAGCACGGCATAACGCGTGGCAGCCTGCAGCGGCGTCGGGCGCAAACAGCGCCAGACGAGAATCAATGCAAGGATCAGCGCCGTTGACGCAATCAGGCGATGCAGCAAACGTGGCAGGCCATAGTGCAATGGCGGCGGATTGCCTGAGAGTATCTGGCCATAGCACTGCGGCCAATTCGCGCAGCCGAGCCCTGCGGCATCGAGCCGCAAATAAGCACTCAGGATTACGACAGCCAGCGACAGCGCACCGATCAGCAGCGCCAAACTCCGGACAATGTGCCGGCGACTGGCATCGGCCCTCATCGGGCGACGCTGGGCATGGTGTTCGTCGCAGGGGCTACACGCAACGCGTGATTCAGCCACAGCACCACGGCAAAAATAACCATAGCCCCACCCTGATGTGCCGCGCCAAGCGCAATGGGAACCGCCAACAGCAAGGTTGCAATCCCCAGACCGATCTGCCCTGCCAACAGCACCAGCAATAATGTACTGACAAATCGGGCGCGTGCAGACACCGGCGCAGAACGCAATTTGATCCAGAACCACGGGACAACAAATGCCAGCAGCCAGGCACCTAGCCGGTGGTCAAACTGAACCGTGGCCATGTTATTGAAAAAATTAAGATACCACGGCTCAAGCAGCATTATTCCGGACGGAATCACCTGTCCATCCATCAGCGGAAAGGTGTTATAGGCCTTGCCGGCACGAATACCGGCCACGAAACCGCCGGTTATCACCATATAAAAGACCGCAATCGCCAGCCAGAAGGCAATGCGCTGCAGCCTGCGCAATCCAGCATCTGCAGCATTGCGGGCGCGCTCTTCGACCAACCCCAGCGCTACCCACATCATCGAGATGAAAATCAGGAAGGCAATCGACAAGTGCGCGGTCAGCCGGTACTGGCTGACGCGCGGATCATCCACGAGGCCGCTTTTGACCATGTACCAGCCCATCGCGCCTTGCAGGCCGCCTAGAATGAAAATAACGACCAGTTTGGGCTTCAATCCGGGCTCGATTTTGCCGCGCAGCCAGAAGTACAGCATCGGAAAGAAAAACACCACGCCAATCAGGCGTCCCAACACGCGGTGCCAGTATTCCCAGTAAAAAATCCCCTTGAATTCTTCCAGGTTCATCTGGTGGTTGACCTTCTGGTATTCGGGGGTTTTCTTGTACTTGTCGAAAGTTTCGTTCCACTCCTGCACGTTCATCGGCGGAATGACCCCGACCAGCGGTTTCCATTCAACGATCGACAAACCCGAATGCGTCAGCCGCGTCACGCCGCCGACAACCAGAATGGCAAACACCATAGCGCAACACACGAAAAGCCAGGTCGCGATTTGTCGGCGGGCAGGATGCATCATACGAACTTCCGAAAATATAAAAACAGGGTGCGGATTATAGGCTAGGCATCCATGGCGGCAGCACCGCGACAAGGATTCAGCAAACTGGAAGAGTCCGCTAAAAATGGGAGAACAAGCGGAAAACACCCGTTTTAATTGATCTGGATCATTTTACAAGCATAGATAGTACGGGTATCCTTCGGCCACTGTGCCGGTTTGCCGTGGACGTTTTGTGTTTTGTTTTTGTCTTTTGGGTAATTTGTCGCGCGCCGTGTGCGCCAATCAACGATGGAGGGTTTCAATATGGCCGATAACAATGATGACGTTCCGTTCATGCAGAAGTTGCTGGACAACCATTTTCTACTGCTATTTCTCGGTGTCGTATCCCCCGGTGTCATTTATGTTCTTTGGGGCATCATAGACATCATGAACACTCCACTTGCCAAGTAATTAAGTTAATCAGTTAACACTTCAGGGAGAATCAAATGAGTGCAATTCTGCCGCCGTCAGAACGGCTCTGGTGGAAGCAACCGATCGACAAGACCGAATGGGCGTGGATCGGAATCGCTTTTGTGTGGGGGATGATCATGTTTGTCATGATGATCTACTGGCACGTTTATGGAAAACAGAACCTTTCCAACGAGGCCTACAAGACCACGCCGGAAATGTTCGCCGCCAAAGCCGAGAAGTTCATTGCGGAAAACACCATCCGCAAGGAAACCGATCAGGAAATTCCGGTCGTCAAGGTGCCCGCCAACGGCGAGGCCTACCTGATTGCCCGCTTGTGGCAGTGGTATCCGATCCTTGAGCTGGAAAAAGGCAAGGAATACAAGATCCACCTTTCGTCGATGGATTACAACCATGGCTTCTCGTTGCAGCCTGTGAACATCAATATTCAGGTGGTCCCCGGCTACGAGCACGTTGTGAAGATGACACCGACCAGTTCCGGTACCTTCGCCATCGTCTGTAATGAATTCTGTGGCATCGGCCATCACTCGATGCTCGGCCGGATCTACGTGAAATAAGGGGATTAACAAGATGGCAACCACTTACCGTACCTGCCCGATATCCGGGCTGCAATTCGAGAAAAACGCTGAAACGCTGATGCGCTGGAACGCCGTAGTTGGCGTGCTCTGGCTGCTGGTCGGCGGTATCACCGCGCTTCTCGTCATTCTGACCCGCTGGCCGGCTATCAAGCTGCTGCCGGCTGACCAGTTTTACACCATCCTCACCGCCCACGGCATCGACATGCTGATTCTGTGGATCCTGTTCTTCGAAATGGCCGTGCTGTACTTCGCCTCATCCACGCTGCTACGCTGCCGACTGGCCACGCCAATGCTTGCTTGGGCAGGCTTCTGGCTGATGGTTGTGGGTGGCATCATCACCAACATCGCCATTTTTCAGGGCGGCTCCAGCGTGATGTTCACCTCCTATGTGCCGATGATGGCCGCACCGCACTTCTACCTTGGCATCATTCTGGTAGCGGTCGGCGCACTGATCGGTACGGGCGTGTTCTTCGGCACACTGATCGTCGCCAAGCGTGACCAGACCTACACCGGCTCTCTTCCGCTGGTAACGTTCGGCGCCCTGACCGCTGCGATCATCGCCGTGTTCACCATCCTCTGCGGTGCCGGCATCCTGATTCCGACCCTGCTCTGGTCGATGGGCTTCATCAAGGAAATCGATGCACAGCTGTATCGTATGGTGTGGTGGGCGCTGGGTCACTCCTCGCAGCAGATCAACGTGGCGGCTCACGTCTCCATCTGGTATCTGACCGCTGCCGTGGTGTTCGGTGCCAAGCCGCTGTCGGAAAAAGTGTCGCGTGGCGCGTTCTTGCTGTACATCCTCTTCCTGCAACTGGCCAGCGCGCACCACCTGCTGTCCGACCCGGGCATGAGTGCCGAGTGGAAGGTGCTGAATACCTCCTACTTCATGTACTTCGCCGTTATGGCCTAGATGATCCACGGCTTCACCGTTCCGGGTTGTATCGAAGCCGCACAGCGTCGCAAGGGCTACAACAACGGCCTGTTCGAGTGGCTGCGCAAGGCTCCCTGGGGTAACCCGGTGTTCTCTGGCATGTTCATCTCGCTGGTCAGCTTCGGTTTCTTGGGCGGCATCTCCGGCGTCGTGCTCGGTACCGAGCAGATCAACATGCTGATGCACAACACCTTCTACGTTCCTGGTCACTTCCACACCACCGTGGTAACGGGTACGACGCTGGCGTTCATGTCCATCACCTATCTGTTGGTGCCGGTGCTGTTCCGCCGCGAAATGATTGCGCCGAAGCTGTGCCAGATCCAGCCTTACCTGTTCGGCATCGCGATGTCGATTACCGGTCTGGTCATGATGGGTGCCGGCACGCTGGGTGTTTCCCGTCGTCACTGGGATATGGCCTTCTCGGGCGCTCCGTTCCAGTATGAGTGGCCGGGTGCAGCGTACCTGATGATGGGTCTGACCGGCATTTTCGGCACCCTCTCCGTCATTGGTGGTGGTCTGTGGATTCTGCTGGTGGTTGGCTCGCTGCTGTTTGGCAAGAAGCTCGAAGGTGGCGCTGTCTCCGACAAGCCGACTCCAATCCCGGCAAACACCCCTGCTGCCGCTGCCTCCCATTCGGGCAGCGACCATGTGGGTACGCCGGGTACCGTGGTGCTCGCCTTGACGCTACTGGTAGCCTTCGTGCTCTACTACTTCGTGAACTGGAAGTACCTGTCCGAAGTCTGGTTGCTCAGCTAATACGCAGTAACTAAAGTAATATGCTTTCCCCGCGCCTAGTTGGCGCGGGGTCTGCTTGAATCCCGCTTGATTGTGCTGACTTTTACAGGCGTGATTCAAACAGGCCTCACCGAACACGCAACACGCAATACGAACACCAACCCTAACATCACGCATCGAATCGACAACGCCCATGGAATCGACCACGTCCGTTAGCAGTGCCTCCGGTTTCCCGTTTCGCGCCATCATTGGCATTTTCAAGATTCGCATCGGTGTCGTCATCACGTTTACCGCGCTGGCTGGCTTAGCCGTCAGTTCCGGCCCGAGCCTGACGCCCTTGCAACTCATCGTTCTGACGCTCTCGGTGCTGGTTTCTTCGGCCAGCGCCGGCGCTTTCAACCAGTATTACGAGCACGAACTCGATCAAACCATGGCGCGCACCCGCAAGCGCCCCTTCGTGACCGGCGAACTCAAACACGGCCCCTTCTGGCTGTTCGTCATCATCGCGCTGATGGTCGTCTCCGTCGGTGCCGCATGGATCGCCCTCAATGCTTGGTCTGCCCTCTACGTTTTCCTCGGCGCATTCTTTTACGCCGTGGTCTACACCGTCTGGCTCAAACGCCGTACTTGGCTCAACATCGTTTTTGGCGGCTTGGCCGGCAGTTGGGCAGTGCTAGCGGGTGCCACGGCCGCTGATCCGCATATTGGTGCCGTTCCCCTGTCACTGGCCTTTGTGTTGTTCCTCTGGACGCCCCCACACTTCTGGTCGCTGGCCATCGCCTGCCGTGAAGATTACGCCGCCGCCGGCGTGCCGATGCTGCCGGTCGTCGTCGGCGACAAACGCGCAGCGCAAACCATTTTCTACAGCACGCTGGCACTGGTTTCTGCGACCTTTTTGCCGCTGGCCTTCGGGCTGGGTGCGATTTACTTTGCTGCGGCCGCAATCGGTGGTTTCCTGTTCATCCAGAAAGCTTGGCGTCTGACGCTAGACCCTACCCGCAAGGCGGCACTGGTTTGCTTTCACGCATCCCTGATTCAGCTGACACTGGTGTTGCTGGGCGCTATTATCGACGCACGGTTTTAACCCGCCTCATGCGCGGTTCTGGTGCGATTGGCGCTGCCGTTGTTTCCGTTGTTTCTATTGCGGCCACGCTGTGTATTATTTCCGCCAGCGCACGCGCTGAAGAACCCCAACCCAAGCTCGCCACCCGCGCACAAAGTGGCAACGCCAGCATCGGTTTCACCACGCTGGACGAAAAAACCGCCTTTAGCTTTTCGCAAAGCGCCATCGGCAAACCGGTTGGCGATTTTGTGTTGCTCAACCGTGAAGGCAAACCGGTTGAACTGTCCAAATATCGCGGCCGGCCATTACTGGTCAATTTCATCTACACCGCCTGTTTTCAGGTCTGCCCCACCGCCACGCGCAATCTGCAAAAGGCCGTGCTGGACACCGTGGGCGTAATGGGTGCGGAACGCTTCAATATCATCAGCATCGGTTTCAATCAACCCTTCGATTCCCCGCAGGCGTTGAAAGAATTTTCCGTGCGCCATGGCATCAACCTGCCCAACTGGGAGTTTCTCAGCCCCTCGCCCGCCATTCTCGATAGCCTGACCACCAACTTCGGCTTCAGCTACACCGCCACCACCGCCGGCTTCGATCACTTGAATCAAGTCACAATGGTCGATGCCGAGGGCAAAATTGTGAAACAGGTCTATGGCGAGCGGTTCACCGCGCGCGACTTGGCCGAACCGCTCAAACTGTTGATAACCGGCTCGGCCATTCCGCCCGAAACCGGCACGCTCAAGGAAGTGATGGAGCGCGTGCGCATCCTGTGCTCGGTGTACGACCCCGTGACCGGCCGCTACAAGACCAACTATTCGGTATATTTCATGATCGCCGGCTTCATCACCTTCATGATTTTTTTGATCGTCATGTGCGTGCATTTCTGGAAAAACCGCCGGCGCAGCAACGCAGTTCCGTAGCGATACGTTGGTGCGTGTTTTTTTCCAAGTTGATATGCATCAAAGCGCCTTCACGCCACCTGAATATAATGATTCTCTAATGATTGCCTTGCACTAACAACGCAGAGCATTCATCCGACGTATTCATTCGACGCATTTATTCGGGCTGATCCACCATCTTGCGCAATACCGCACAAACCCTGTTTCAGCGCAGCGAAGAGGCTTTCGACACCGCGTTTGATGGTCAGCACAATCCGCTGCGTCATCTCGGTGCCTTGGGGCTGTATCTGCTCTGGCTGATTGTTGCTTCGGGGCTGTATCTCTACACGGTACTCGATACCGGCATCAATCAGGTCTACACCTCGATCAATCACCTGAGCGTCGAGCAGTGGTATCTCGGCGGCATTTTGCGCAGCGTGCATCGCTATGCCTCGGATGCCTTCATTCTGGTGATGATGCTGCATCTGCTGCGCGAATGGGCGTATGGCCGCTATACCGGCTTTCGCTTCTATTCCTGGCTTACCGGCATTCCGCTGATCTGGCTGGTGTTTGCTTCGGGGATTGGCGGTTACTGGATTGTGTGGGATCAACTGGCGCAATTTTCGGCCACCGCCACCACCGAACTACTCGACTGGCTGCCGATTTTCAGCGAACCTTCGGCGCGCAATTTTCTGACGCCGGAATCGATCAGCGACCGCTTTTTCACCCTGATCGTGTTCATCCATCTGGGCATCCCGATCCTGCTGATTCTGGGTTTGTGGGCGCATGTACACCGTATCGCCAGCGTCGACTATTTGCCTTCGCGCCGGCTGATGACCGGCACCTTCATCACCTTGTTGCTGCTCTCCCTCATCAAGCCCGCACTGAGCGATGCGCCCGCCAATCTGGCGCAACTGCCGGCCGAACTGCGTATCGACTGGTTCATCCTGTTTTTACATCCGCTCACTGATCTCACTTCACCGGCCGTGATCTGGTGGTCGCTGTTTGCCTCCACGGCGCTGCTGTGCGCCCTGCCCTTTCTGCACAAACACACACCCGCCCCGGTGGCCGTGGTCGATGGTGCCAACTGCAACGGTTGCCGGCGTTGTCTGGCCGATTGCCCTTACGCCGCCATCACCATGGAAGTACACCCCACCCGACACGGCTTCAAGATTGCCGTGGTCGACCCCGATCTATGCGCCGGATGCGGCATTTGTGCCGGCGCCTGCCCCTCCTCCACGCCGTTTCGCAGCCAGGAAACCCTGGTCACCGGCATCGACATGCCGCAGCAACCCGTCAATGCCCTGCGCCAGCAACTCGAAGGCGCGCTGGCGGCCTTGCAGGGCACGCCCAGAATTATTGTCTTCGGCTGCGACCATGGCGCATCCGTTGCGTCGCTGGCCTCACCGAATACCGCCGCGATAAGCCTGATGTGTACGGGTATACTGCCCCCCTCTTTTGTTGAATATGCCTTGCGTACCGGTGCCGATGGCGTGCTGGTCACCGGTTGCCGCAGCGGAGGATGTGAATTTCGCCTCGGCGATCACTGGACAACCGAACGACTCACCCGTCAGCGGGAACCCCAACTGCGCGGCACGGTGCCGGCAGACCAGATTGAACTGGTGTGGGCTTCCGCCAACGATGGTGCAACACTCGCCGCTGCGCTCACTGAATTCAAAACCCGAATTGGAACCCAGATTGGAACCCAAATGGCTCTGACAAACCGCCTTCAACCTTATCAGCGGAGAACACCTCATCATGCTTAAACCCGCCGCCATCATCGGCCAGGTCGTTTTATATGGCGCTTTTGCCGCCTTCATTGGTTATTTCGCCACCTCGCCCACTTACAAGCAGATTCCGGATGACGTTTCCCTCATCAAGTTGTCCATCAGCCATCTCGGTGAGCGCAATTGCCGCAAGCGCACGCCGGAAGAACTGGAAAAAATGCCACGCAACATGCGTGCGCCACTGGATTGCCCACGCGAACGCTCCGACATCAAACTGGAAGTTGATCTGGACGGCAAACCGCTCTACCAGACCGTGATGCACCCAACCGGCGTTTATAAGGACGGCGTATCCACTACTTACAAACGCTTTGAGCTCAAATCCGGCGTGCATCAGTTGTCGGTACGCATGAGCGACAACGTCGCGGTGGCCGGCTTTCCGTTCGTTAAAGAAGCGCAGATCACACTCAAGCCGGCACAGGTGATGGTGATCGACTTCAACCCGGACAAGGGCGGCCTGTTCTTCCGCTGAACGCCGCCCACGCTGAAATATACGCAAAAACACACTGACAACCTGAGCGCACATTCATCATGGTCAAGCTACTGCAACTCACGATACGCTGGTTTTTCATGCGCATCGAAAACCTCTTCAACCTCGCCTTTGGCGAGCGTCTGAACCCTTTTTATCATCTGGGCACCATCAGCTTCTGGCAATTCTGGCTGCTGGTCGGTTCCGGCTTTTATCTCTATATTTTTGCCGAAACCGGCGTACATGACGCCTATGCCTCGGTTGAAGCCATCACCCACAAACAGTGGTGGGCGGGCGGCATTTTGCGCAGCATTCACCGCTACGCCACCGACGGCATGATCCTGACCATGATGCTGCATCTCTTGCGGCATTTCGCCTATGACCGCTATCGCGGCTTTCGGGCTTTTTCATGGCTCACCGGCGTGGCGCTACTGTGGCTGATCTACATCGCTGGTGCCAACGGCTTCATGCTGGTGTGGGACAAACTCGCACAATTCGTCATCATCGCCGCCGCCGAATGGTTCGACGTGTTGCCGATGTTCAACGGCACGCTGATCCGCAACTTCCTCTATCTCGAAAGCGTAAACAGCCGTCTGTTCACCCTGTTGGCCTTTATTCATCTGGGTGCACCGCTGATTGTGGTCTTCATCATGTGGGTGCATGTGCAACGCGTCCCGCGCGCCCACATCAACCCACCGCGTACCATCGCCATTGCCGTCACGCTGATGTTTCTGGTGCTATCCCTGGTCAAGCCGGTACTCAGCACGGGCGGCGAGGCGGACATGTCGGTGGTACCCACCAACATCAGCTTCGACTGGTTCGAACTGCCGGTGCTAGCACTCGTGTATGTCATGGATCCCATGCAACTATGGTATTGGGTGCTTGGCCTCACCGCACTGATGTTCATGGTGCCCTGGCTGCCGCCCAAGAAACTTGGCGACGCCCAGGCAGAGACCTCGGTCACCTTCCGTCCCGACAACCGCGCCGTCACCGCCCGCTTTGGCGAAACCCTGCTCGATGCCGGCCTGCGTCAGGACATCAACCTGCCCTACGAATGCCGCAACGGCGGCTGCGGCGTGTGTAAATGTTCGGTCATCTCCGGCAAGGTCGACCCCGGCCTGTATCAGCCCAACGCCCTCTCGGCCGAAGACCTCGCCCGTGGCAAGGTGCTGGCCTGTTGCGCCACCGCGCTCGAAGACGCCGTCATCGAATACGACGCTGCTGATTTCGTCAGAACCATCAAGGAATACCGCGCCAGCGTGGTGAAGATGGAAAAACTCAGCCATGACGTGATGCGGGTGCTGCTGAAACTGCCGGAAGGCCAGCAAATTCAGTTCAGAGCCGGCCAGTACATCAACATCATCCTCGACGACGGCCAGCGTCGCGCCTTCTCGTTCGCCAACCCGCCCCATGAGGCCGAGTTTGTCGAATTGCAGATTCGCCTGATGCAAGGCGGCCTCTACACCACCCATGTCTTCGAGCACATGAAAGAAGGCGACACGGTGCGTTTTGAAGGCCCGATCGGCGACTTCTCGCTGCGCGAATCCGAGCGCCCGATTGTGTTCGTCGCCGGTGCCACCGGCTTTGCGCCGATCAAGAGCATGGTCGAGGATGCCTTCAAACGCGGCCTCAAACGTCAGATTCATCTCTATTGGGGCGTGCGCCAGTTGCAAGATCTTTATCTGCCCAATCTGCCGCAGCAATGGGCGAGCGAGCACAGCAACTTCCACTTCATCCCGGTGATCTCAGAACCGCAGTCCGATGGCAGCTGGAACGGCCGCACGGGCTTGGTGCACGAGGCGATTCTGGAAGACTTCCCGGAACTCAAGGAACACGAAATCTACGCCTGCGGCTCGGTGCGCATGGTCGAGGCCATCTTCCCCTTCCTCAAAAACCACGGGGCGGAAGAAGATCAGTGTTTCTCGGATGCCTTCACGGTGTCGGCACGCTCCATGGCTTTCCAGCCACGGCAGAAATAGTCGGAAAAATGATGCAAGTTGCCCAAAGGAGTTAAATCATGAAACGCGTCATGCTGCTGATTGGCACCAATCTGGCCATCATGCTGGTGCTTGGCCTCGTTACCACCCTGACGGGTGCCAATCGTTTTTTCACCGGGGCCGGGCTCAATCTTGGCAAACTGCTGCTATTCGCCGCCATCATGGGGTTTGGTGGTGCGTTCCTGTCATTGTGGATGTCGAAAACCATCGCCAAGTGGAGCACCGGCGCGCGCGTCATCGAGACCCCGCAGAACTCCACCGAGTTCTGGCTGGTGGAAGCGGTGCGCCGCTTTTCCGAAAAGGCTGGCCTGCCCATGCCGGAAGTGGCCCTCTACGACGGAGAACCGAACGCCTTCGCGACCGGCGCCAGCCGCAGCAACTCGCTGGTGGCGGTCTCGACTGGCCTGCTGCAAACCATGAGCCGGGAGGAAGCCGAAGCGGTCATCGCTCACGAAGTGGCACACATTGCCAATGGTGATATGGTGACGCTGACGCTGATTCAGGGCGTGGTCAATACCTTCGTTTTCTTCCTTGCCCGCGTCGTCGGCTATCTGGTTGATTCCTTCCTGCGCCGGAACGACGAAAGTTCCTCCGGCCCGGGCATCGGCTACACGATTACCGTCGTGGTCTGCGATATCGTATTCGGTATACTTGCCAGCATGATCGTGATGTATTTTTCACGCCAGCGTGAATTTCGCGCTGACGCCGGTGCGGCCCATCTGATGGGCACAGCGCGTCCCATGGCGGCCGCCTTGCGTCGTCTGGGCGGCATGGAAGCCGGCGAATTGCCGCAGAACGTGGCCACAGCCGGCATCAACGGCCGTCCCGGCTGGATGGCGCTATTTTCCAGCCATCCGCCGCTGGAAGAGCGCATTGCTGCGCTTGAAACCGCACGCTTTCAATAACCAAGACAACTCACCATGATGGAACTTCTGCTCAGCCCGGACATGTGGATTGCCTTCCTGACGCTCACCGCGCTGGAACTGGTTCTGGGCGTCGACAACATCATCTTTATTTCGATTCTTGTCGACAAACTACCGAAAGCGCAGCAGGAAATGGCGCGGCGTATCGGCCTGTTTCTGGCCATGTTCATGCGCATCGGCCTGCTGCTTGCCTTGTCGTGGATTGTCGGCCTGACCGAACCGGTCATCACGGTACTGAATACCCCGTTCTCCGGGCGCGACCTGATTCTGCTCGGTGGCGGACTCTTCCTGATCTGGAAGAGCACGAATGAAGTGCATCAACTCCTCGAAGGCGAAGAAGGCGGAGCAGAACACGCCGTAGCAGCGAGCTTTGCTGCCGCCATTGGCCAGATTATCGTGATTGATCTGGTGTTCTCGCTCGACTCCATCATCACCGCCGTGGGCATGGTCAGCCAGGTCGAGGTCATGATTGCTGCCGTGATTGCTTCGGTCGGTTTAATGATGATGTTCGCACCGGCCATTGGCCGCGTCGTCACCAACCATCCCACCATCAAGATGCTTGCGCTGTCGTTTCTGGTGGTCGTTGGCGTCGTGTTGATTGCCGATGGCTTCGGGCACCATGTCCCCAAGGGCTACATCTACTTCGCCATGGCCTTCTCGGTCTGCGTGGAGGCGCTCAATATCCGCCTGCGCAAAAAGGCCAAACCGGTTGCGCTGCACACGGAATACGGATCACCGCCACCGTAATCTGTTTCAACCTTAAAACCTCAGTTTAACCACGGGGTGCACGGGGAACACG
>CAJAWW010000017.1 GCA_903946745.1 uncultured beta proteobacterium | reverse complement strand
GGGGATATTTTGTAGTCATGACTGAAGGCACAGAACACCATGCCGGTTGCCGGCAGCCCGCATTCTTCACGGGTCGGCGTCCGCTCGGAGATGCTGAGACTCGACGCCGTGGGCATATAGGTGTCGGGCAAATACATGACCTGTTCACTAAAAAATGCTTGGTTCCCCTCTGGAATTACATGACGATCCGCGAGAATGTAGTCCATGTGGCGCGTTCCCAGCGTGCCGGGGTAACCCAGAAAATTAACGTGTATCGGCGCGGGACGATGGCAAAATATTTCGGTGCGCGCATCAGACGTATAACCACCGAGATCGACCGCAATATCGACTTCAAGCTCTCGCATCAATGCAGCAATCTGCCGACTGCCCTGCCCCTTGACGTTATGAAACTGATCGAACGCTTTTATCATCCGGCCGCGCAAACGGCTTTGATCGTCGACACCCAAAGAAATGGCAATCAGTTCAAAGCGCGACTTGTCATGTCGCTCGAAAATACCGGCGGTCAAATGTCCAACCGGATGCTCTCTCAAATCTGCCGAAACATAAGCCACACGAATCCGGTCATGCTTGTAACGCTTCCCCGTCCACAATGGCGGATGAAAATCTGGCAACCAATGCCGGGCAAAAATGCGTGCGGCTAGAAAGTGATCGCTTACTGAATCGTTGATCGCCATCAACGCCAGCGTCTTGCACGTCCGGCGTGCCTTGCGAAGACCTTCAACGATCTTGCTCGCAGTCTGGTCAAAGTCTGTCCAGTCGCAACAATGCATCCGCTCGTAGCAAAGCAGGCCCAGGCCATAGGTGAACTGCGGATTGATCTTGAGCAAGCGGTCAAACATTGAAATCGCCAGTTCGCCTTGCTGGTACTCGGTCAGCAAAATGCCGGCATTGCACAGTGCGCTCTCGTTGTCCGGGTTGATGGCGAGCACGCGTTGGAATCGCTGCAACGACTCATGATGCCGACCCACTTCACGGAGCAACGCCCCGCTATTAATTAACACCTCAATGAAGTCCGGATTGAGTTCCAACGCCTTGTCGAAACTGAGTAGAGCATTCGGGTAGTCACCTGCCGAATGAAACGCCGTGCCTCGCGCAGACCACAATGGTGCCACCTGCGGAGCGGCTGCCAAGCCACGGTCAAAAATTTCAACGGCTTTCGTATACTCGGCTCGATTCAGCCGAATGACACCCAACGAATAGATCGCCGGAATACTGTTCGGGTCTTCTTCAAGGCATTGCCAAAACAACGCCTCAGCCTCGGCCAGACGACCGGCACTCTGCTGCGCGATGGCAGCAACCAAGGTCGGACTGTACTGAGGACTCGGCTCGGCTTCAGTCATTCAAAGATGCGGATTAGTGTCGGTCTTCACAAACCGCCACCCCGGCAATCGCTGGCGCGTAGTCTCTGGATCAAAATCGGCGGAACAGGATTTCACGAGCACGGCCTGCACATAATTGGGCTTCGCAGCACCCTCGGCAACCCGCTTGTTGGACTCTGCCAGTTTTTGTTGGGTTTCGATCCAGATTGGATCTGAATCCACACAATAGGCGAACTCACATCCATCGACATAGACATCGACAAGCGAACGCAAAAACACACCGGGCATATTCATTCCGTAGGCGATCTTTTCTATCTCGCGAAATGAAAACTGATACACATAGTTACCCACGGGCTCGTAATGCGGTTTTGTTACGTCCGTCAGGCAAGGCCAATCCACCCAAGGGTCTTGTGGCTCAATAATCACCACCCCGAACCGGGCAACCCGCAGCATGTCGTAGATTGCGGCATAGGGGCGCGACATGTGATGCAGCGCCTCTTTGCACAAAATGTAATCCACCGAATTGTCCGGTAAATCCAAGCGCTCCGCATTCGCAATCTGAAAGCGCTTGATGTGGCCGCGCCGATGCGTTTCTTTCAATACCGTGTCATCGAGATCGGTCGCGAGAACATCGCCATAACCGGCTTGATTCATCATCCAGGCGTCCGTCCCGGCACCATCACCAATCGTTAGCCAGCTGCAAGTTTTGGCCGAATGCAACACCTCGAACACGGGTGCCAAGAGCTGGGTATGTCGCCAGAAATTAACGCGATCCGCATTCCACCACGACTCATACAGCGCGCGCTGTCGGTCATCGGCCATGAAGGTATTCCAATGCTTTTCATGAACCTCAATCATCGACATGCTTTTGGGGGCATCCGGCGCAGGGGCATGGGGTTGCATCGGTAACGATGGTGCCGCCGCACTGGCTACCGGCGTGTCAGTCTGCGCCGGTGGCATTGTTTTTTGCAGTATCGTCAGGAGATGCTCACCGCGCCACTCTTGGCCGACAATCTTGAAAGCGCCGCGAAATCCATAGGCGGTTGCCCAGCGGCGGGTATCGTCAAAATACAGTGGGAAGGTTTCCTCGGTAATGATATTCACATGTGTGGGATCGCGAAACGCCGCTGCATTTGGATACGCCGGCGTGAAAGAAAGCAACTGCCCACCATCCTTGAGCACGCGCCAGATTTCGTTCATCACCTCAACAAAAGCATTGCGTCGCTGCGGAACATAGACAACACGCGGCACATGCTCAAGAAAGTCATGTGCCGTCACAAAATCAAAGGTTCCGTCGCCAAACGGAATAGCATCGATCACCAGATCGGCGCGGTAAATATTTGCAGCCAAGTCTTCCCGCACATCGATACCGAAGACCTCATCCGCATTGAACGTGTTTTTCGGGCGTGCGCCACAGCCAATATCAAGAGACTTCGTCATTCGGGGTTCCCATGTACGCTTGTTGTCATTACAAAAACAATAATTTCCCGGCAAATCCCTGCGGCGTGCGCCGACTCAACACCGACCAAGCCTGATACCCCTCATCGTAATCGGGAACCGCCTGCAAGCTTAATCAAGGAAAGCATTGTTTTTCCGCCGCTTTCGACAGATAGCAGAAGTATTCGCTACGGTAAGCTTGATGCATGGTAATGGATCGAAAATCCGCCTCGTCATCGAATCCGCGAAAGTCTCGCACGGATGGTTCGCCCCTGTTCGGCTATGTGTTTGAGCTGAAATCGGCGTGGATCGCCGTGGTGATCTTCAGCATGACCATCAATCTCCTGATGCTGGCACCAACGGTCTACATGATGCAGGTCTCTGACCGCGTCATGACCAGTCGCAGCATGACCACGCTGGCCATGCTGAGCCTGATTGCGCTGGGAATATTCGCGGTCATGGGCTTGCTTGAATGGGTGCGCTCACGCGTTATGGTCAGGCTGGGCGTGCGCCTGGATCGTCGTCTGGGTGCCAAGTTACTGGCGGTATCCCACCGCTTCGAGGTTGAAAAGCTCGGCGACGGCCGTCGGTTGCTGTCTGACCTGAACCATTTACGAACCTTCTTGACCGGATATGCGGTCTTTGCAGTGCTGGATGCGCCATGGGTGCCGATTTTCATTGCGGTAACGGTCATGTTGCACCCAATGCTGGCGCTGGTGGTTCTGGCTGGTGCCATCGCCATGGTCATCCTGACCTACATCACCGAACGATCCACCCGCGAGCCACTGGCTGCCTCCAACAACAGTGCGGCGGAAACCTCGCAGTTTGTCGCCACCAACATGCGGCATGGCGAAATCATCGAAGCCATGGGCATGTTTCCGATGATGCTGCAACGCTGGCAGGAAAAACAGGATCGTCATCTGGTGCAACAGGCCATCGCCAGCGACCGGGCCGGTTTCGTTCAAGGTGTCACGAAGTTTGTCCGCATGGCGAATCAGGCTTTTGCCATGGGCGTGGGCGGTTTCTTGTTTTTATCAACCGACGTATCTCCCGCCATTATCTTTGCCGCATCGCTATTGGCCAGCCGGATTTCAGGCCCCATCGAACAACTGATGTCGGTCTGGCCGCAGCTCGGCACCGCCACTGAATGCTGGAAACGCATCGATGATGCGCTGAGCCACGAAGACAAGCATTATTCTGGCATTACCTTGCCCGCACCCAAGGGTGAAGTAACGCTTGAAGGCGTGTTCGGTGGGCCGCCCGGCGTTTCCAGCCCCTTCGTTCAAAACGTCAGCCTGAAGATACCGTCTGGCGTAATCGTCGCCATTGTTGGTTCCAGTGCTTCCGGAAAATCAACCCTGGTGCGCCTCATCACCGGCGTTTGGGCACCGCGCATGGGCACGGTGCGACTGGACTCGGCCGACCTGAAGACCTGGCCGCGCGAACAACTCGGGCCCTATATCGGCTACCTGCCGCAGGATGTGGAATTGATCGAAGGCACGGTCGCCGAGAACATCGCCCGTCTTTCAGTGCTCGACAGCGACCGTGTGATTGCCGCTGCACGCTCAGCCGGGGTGCACGACATGATTCTGCAAATGGCCGAAGGCTACGGCACGCAGGTGGGCGCGAATGGTGCCTTTCTTTCTGGTGGCCAACGACAACGCATCGCGCTGGCCAGAGCCATGTATGGAGACCCGCCCCTGCTGGTTCTGGATGAGCCTAACGCCAACCTTGACGAAGCCGGCGAAATTGCCCTCGATATCGCCCTGCAACAAGCCCGGCAGCGCGGACAAACCGTCATCATTGTCAGCCATCGCCCCATTGCGATTCGTAACTGTGACCTGATTCTGGTTATGCAAGATGGCCAGGTGCTGCTTTACGGCCCGCGCGAACAGGTGATGGCCAAGCTGGCCTCCGCCGCATCGGCGTCAACCAAGGCGTAGCGCGCGATAACGCCTCGGGAAGACGGGTAATTCCCTGTTTTTGTCGGTCTTTATGGCCGGTGGCAGCCACTAAGATGCTGCGATGCGCGACTTGTTTTCAGCAAACGACTAACCATGGCGAACGGCACCTCCTGGTGGCGCAAGCTCCTGCGTCGCCCACAGCCCGCCGAGCCAATCGCCGGAGGGGCAAAACCACAGGCCGCATCGGGCAACGTCGTCGGTGCCGACACATCGCTGGACGATCTGGATGATCCGACCAGCGCCATCGTTTTTGGTTACGCAATCATTTTCTTCGGGCTGGTGGGAACCGCCTTGTGGGCGATCCTTGCCCCACTGGGTGAAGGGATCACCGCGCCCGGCGTAGTCGTCGTCGCCACCCACCGCAAAGCCATTTCCCACCTCACCGGCGGCACGGTGGCTTACGTCAATGTGCGCGAAAACCAAAATGTCAAAGAAGGGGAGGTGCTTCTTGGGCTCGACTCAGGTCGCGCACAATCAGCGCGTGACACCCTGCTTCACGAATACATTGCGGCCGTTGCCAAGCAAACCCGGCTGACCGGCGAACTGACCACCCTGCCCCGCCTGACATTTCCCGACGACATCGTTTCCCACGCAACCAACCTTGGTCGTGAAGATCTGCTGCGCGCGCAAGAACAGTTATTTCGCGCCCGGCAACAGGCATTCAAAAGTGAATTGGCGATCCTTCAGGAAAATTTGACCGCCTCACGAATTCAAGCCACCGGCGCACGCAATCAGCTCTACGCCCGTCGTCAGCAGGCTGAGTCGCTGCGTAAGGAAGTCGATAACACCCGCACACTGGTGGAAGAAGGTTACACCCCGCGCAATCGCTTACAAGAGCAGGAGCGGCAACTCGCCGAGCTATCCAGCGTCACCAGCGAACTGGAGGCACGTATTGCCCGTGAGGGAAGTTCAGGTTCCGAAATCCGCTTGCGCGAATTGCAACGCCGGCAGGATTACCTCAAGGACGTGGAAACGCAAGCCACAGAAACCCGACGCGAGGTGGCCAACCTGGCCGAGAAACTCAAGGACGCCACGGCCGATCTCGAACGCATGACCGTGCGTGCACCCGTCACCGGCCAACTGGTCGCCATGATCGCTCTGGCCACAGGCGGTATCGTCGCACCCAATACCAAACTGATGGAAATTGTCCCGGCGGACGAAAAACTGCTGATCGACGTTCAGGTTCCCGTCACCGCCGCCGCCCGCGTCAAAGTAGACCTGGAAACCGACATTCGCATCACCGCATTCCCCGATACGCCAACGCTCCTCATTCAAGGCCGCGTGCAATCCGTGTCGAGCGACCGCTTTGAGCCACCGGCACCGTCACAACCCTACTATCTGGCACGGATTGAAGTCACCAAAGAGGGAATTGAAAAACTCCAGGGACGGCAATTGCGCCCAGGCATGAGCACGGACGTCGTCATCAAAACCGGACAGCGCAGCTTCATGAAGTACCTCATGGACCCCATCACGCGCCGCTTCTTCGAGTCCTTCAGAGAGCCTTGAACGCCAGAATGCCGCGCCAAGTGAACATTGGGATCGTCACGCTCTCGTTGGCGCTGCTTGCCGGCTGCTCGCAGGTGGGCGATTACCAGCGCCCCTCGTCCACCATTCCCGACAAATGGCAAAAGAGCAAACTGCCTGAAGGCGCACTCAAGGCGACACAACTCGACTGGCGTACCTTCTTTCAGGATGCGCGGCTGCAAGCACTCATCACCAGCACGCTCAACCATAACAACGATCTGCGCATCGCACTGGCCCGGGTTGAAGAAACACGCGCGCAATACCGGGTGACCAGCGCCGACCGCACCCCCTCGGTGAATGCCTCGGGAACCCGCACAAAAAGCAAGATTCCCGCAGCATTTACCGGCACCGACCAGCCCACCACCACCGAACGCAACGAGTTTTCTCTGACAGCCGTATCGTTCGAACTGGATTTCTGGGGACGTGTCGCCAACATGTCGGAAGCCGCAAAAGCCAGTTTTCTGGCCAGCGAATCCGCCAGCCGTGCCATGCGCATCACCCTGATTGCACAAGTGGCCGATCTGTATTTCACCGCACTGGAACTGGACGAACGTCTCATCATCACCCGTGCGGCGGTCGAATCGCGACGACGCAACCGCGACATCATTCAGCGCGGCGTACAACTGGGTGCCGCCGCACGCTCTGATCTGCTGATGGCCGAAAGCGCCTACTACTCGACACAGAGCGAACTGGCCAGCCTTGAAAATGACTTGGCCGCCAACGAGCACGCCATGCAGTTGCTGGTCGGCAAGCCGCCGGGCGAGTTACCTCAGGGAAGACGCCTGCACGAACAGGAAGTGCGCAACGATCTGGCACCAGGAATTCCGTCCGAAGTGATCTATGCGCGGCCAGATGTCATTGCCGCCGAATTGCGTCTGAAAGAAGCACACGCCAACGTTGGTGCCGCACGCGCCGCATTCCTGCCGCGGTTGCTGCTGACCGCAGCGATGGGCTTTGCCAGCCCCAGCCTCGCCAAATTGTTTGCCCCCGTTTCAGGCAACTGGGCATTTCAACCGGCCATGTCATTGCCCATCTTCGACAACGGCCGCACCGCAGGTGCCGAGGGTGTTGCTGAAGCGCGCAAAAACTCTGCAGTCGCCGATTACGAACGTGTCATTCAGCAAGCCTTCCGCGAAATTGCCGATCTGCTGTCGTCACGCGCTGCATTGATCGATCAACGGCAGGCCACCGAATCCATGCTCAAAGCCTATGAAGAACGGCTGCATGTAATGGAAGTCCGCTTCAAATCCGGCAGCGCCAGTTTGATTGAAGTGCTGGACGCACAACGCGATCTCTATTTTGCACAACAATCGGCCGTGCAAATCCGCCGCAAGCAATTAGTCGCCTCGTCACAGCTTTACAAGGCCTTGGGCGGGGGCGATTCATTAAAACAGGAAGCGTCGGACAAAAAATCCGGGTAGCGGGCGGCACGCTGGGTGCCCGGAGTACGCAAAGTGCGCTGGCGGGAAACCGCCGTCACGCGATTGGGCTTACACCTGAATATTCATGATGTCGTGGTAGGCCGACACCAGTTTGTTGCGCACCTGCGTCATTTGCTGGAACGACAGGTTGGCTTTTTGCAGATTAACCATGACATCTTGCAAATTGACATTGCTTTGCCCGGCAGAAAAATCTTCGGACATCTTTTGGGCGTCTTGCTGGGCGGCATTGACCTGATCGATGGTGCTCTTCAGAACCTGCGAGAAATCCGGCCCGTCGACCGGCGCGGCGTTGCCTGCGGTCTTGCTCCCGGCAAGGGAGGATGCCGAGCGCAGCTCGGAAAGCATCAGGTCAAGTTGTCGGGTATCGATGGCCATGGTTAAACGTTACTTGAATTCCGTCACGAAGGGAATAGCAATCGGCGTGCCCGAAATGAAACCGGGCTCAAAGTTCTTCGTCATCCTTGAAAAAACCTTCATCACGGTACTGCGACAATTTGTAGCGCAGGGTGCGCTCGGAGATGCCGAGAATGGCCACCGCCTTCTTGCGCGAACCGCCAACGCTTGTGAGCGTATCCAGAATATGCTGCCGCTCCAGATCCTTCATATTGGCCGCAGCGCCTGCTGTGCTGCGGGTTTCAGTAAAAGTCGACGCTGAAACACCGGCAATCGCCGGTACTTCAGCGGCCGGTTCGACAGCGGCAATTGCGCCCATCAGCGGCAGGCATTCGGCTTCGATCACCTCGCCCGGCGTCATGATGAGGGCGCGCTGCACCACATTTTCAAGCTCGCGCACATTGCCAGGCCAGGCGTAGGCGGCCAGCCGCGCTTCGGCGGCAGCGGCAAATCTTGCCGCCCGCCGTGCCGTTGCCGCCTGACGTGCCAGACAATGCCGCGCCAATGGAACAATGTCACCGGGGCGCGCCCGCAAGGACGGGATTTCCAGCGGAAACACATTGAGCCGGTAATACAAATCTTCACGGAACCGTGCGGCGCGCACTTCCGCCGCCATGTCGCGGTTGCTGGTTGCCAGCACGCGGATATCCAGCGGCACCGGCTTCTTGCCACCCACCCGTTCCACCTCGCGCTCTTGCAGCACACGCAGCAATTTGGCTTGCAGCCCCAGAGGCATTTCGGAGATTTCGTCGAGCAGCAAGGTGCCGCCATTGGCCTGTTCGAACTTGCCGGCCTGCGCGGTTTGCGCGCCGGTAAAGGCACCTTTTTCGTGGCCGAACAAGGTCGCTTCCAGCAGATTATCCGGGATCGCCGCGCAGTTGATGGCCACGAATGGCCCCCCGGCGCGCAGCGACTGATCGTGTATGTAGCGAGCAAACACTTCCTTGCCAACGCCTGATTCTCCGGTCAATAACACCGTGGCGTCGGTTTTTGCAACGCGTGAGGCGAGCAATAAGGTTTCGCGCGTTTTGGGGTCAGCGGCAATCACTCCGTCAGCCGGTGGGGGCGGCACGGCGTAACGGGCAATCTGGGCGATTAACGCGCGCGGCTCGAAGGGCTTGAGCATGAAATCACACGCGCCACCCCGCATCGCCGCTACCGCTTTATCGACATCACCAAACGCCGTCATCAACAACACCGGCAAGCCAGGGTAGCGGCTGCGAATCTCGCCTAGCAGCGTGAGGCCATCCATGGGTGCCATCCGCAGATCGGACACCACCATGCTGAAGGGTTCTGCACCCGGTTTTGCCAGCGAATTCAGAGCAGCCGGGCCGCCATCCGCGCCCACGGCGCGATGCCCGGCGGCATCCAGAGTAATCAGTAACGCATCGCGCAGTGCGTCATCGTCTTCAACAACCAGAATTTTCAAGGAATCGGACATGGCAGGTTCAAGGTGAATTCGGCGCCGGCACCGAGGCTGGAAATAACCTCGATGCCGCCACCATGGGCACGCGCAACGCCGCGCACAATGGCAAGACCGAGGCCAGTGCCTTCAGTCCGCGTAGTGTAAAAGGGTTCGAACAATCGCGCCGCAGTTTCGGCATTCATGCCGCGTCCGTTGTCGCGCACCCTGAACAAAACCTGCCCACCGTCGCGGCGTGCGGCCAGATCGATACGGCCGTCCGTCGCCGTTACATCCACGGCCTGTAGGGCATTTTCCAACAGATTAGTCATCGCGCCGGTGAGCGACTTGCGATTGCCGGTAATGTGCGCGCCAGCGCTTTCGTCCACCTGCACCAGACGGATGCCGCGCCGCGCCGCGAGCGGCTCAAAGGTCTGGATCAGTTCGGCCAGCAGGTCGGACACCGCAAAGGTTTCGCGCCCCAACACTTCGCCGCGCGCAAAGAGAAGCATGTCCTGAATCAGGCGCTCAAGATGCTTTAAGCGCGCGACGGTCTTTTCTGCAATCGAGATGCGTGTCTCGGTGGCCAGTTCTGGCGTTTCCAGATTGCCGGCATACAGCAGCGCCGCCGCCAAGGGGGTGCGTAACTGATGCGCCAGTTGCGCGGCCATTTCGCCCATGGCCGCCAGGCGTTGATGGCGCTCGGCTTGCGTCTTGAGGTGCTGGGTCTCGGTGACATCGTGTAGCAGCACGATGCGCCCGCCGAAAGAATCCAGCGGAGTGACCGCCACGGCCAGACGTCGCTCGCCCACCAAAAACTCGCCCGGGGTTTCGCTTTCGTGCAGGGTCGACAACTCGATTGCCGTCCATTGAGCGTCGACTTTTGCAGCACCGAGCAGTTCGGTTGCTGCCGGATTGCTCTGCACGATCACCCCCGCGCCATCAAGCACCACCACCCCGGCCGGCAAGGCATTGAGCAGCAAGGTCAGGCGTTCGGTCAGCGCGGCTTTCTCCTGGTATTGCTGGCGCAGTGCGCCGTTGGCAGCGGCGAGTTCATCGGTGAGTTGCGCCACCTGCCCCTGCAACTCGCTGTAGGCGGTGGTGAGCTCTTCCGACGTCTGATTAAATATGCGGAAAGCCTCCGCCAGACGCAGCGCTTCGTCAGAGGCGACATGGGTGTTCTGGGACGGATCGGCGATGGCCGGAGTGTTCATGCGGGTGATGATCCTAGAAGCGGTTGACCACGGGGGCCACGAGGAAAAGCCAGGGATTACTGCAACCCAAAAGAGTGCGCCAGACCTCCCCGTGCGCCCCGTGCCCCCCGTGGTCAGCCTGATGTTTTAAGGATGATCGCAGAATCGGCCGCAGGGGACAAGGAATTGGGTCGCTGATTTGCCGGCAAAAATTGCCGCTTCTTGGTGGAACCGGTCTTGCTTAGACAAGCCACAATCCGCGTGCGGACAAAATTGTCTCGATGAGGATCGAAAAATAAACAATATATGGCAGAAGACGTAGCGGCATCGCCGTTCCCGATCTCGATGGATGCGCTCAACCGGCTCAGCGCCCGACAGAAAATGATCGGCATGGTAGGTGCTGCGCTGCTGTTGTCGGTACTGATCGGTGGCTGGCTGTGGACCAAAGATCCGCCCTACTCGGTGCTATTCTCGATTCAGGACGAAAAAGACGGCGGCCAGATTGTTGCCGCCTTGCAGCAGCAAAACATCCCCTACCGCTTCAGCGACGGCGGTCACAGTATTCTGGTACCGCAAGCCGTGGTGCACGATACGCGCCTGAAGCTCGCCTCACAGGGCTTGCCCAAGGGCGGGCTGGTCGGTTTTGAGCTGATGGAAAGCCAGAAAATTGGCGTCAGCCAGTTTGCCGAACAGGTCAATTACCAGCGCGCGCTGGAAGGTGAGTTGGCGCGCTCGATTCAATCGCTGGCCGCGGTGCGCGGTGCGCGCATCCATCTGGCCATCCCGAAACAGTCGGCCTTTTTGCGCGACGACACCAAAACCTCGGCCTCGGTGCTGGTCAGCCTGCACGCCGGGCGCACGCTCGAACCCATTCAGGTGGCCGGCATCATCAATTTGGTGTCGTCCAGCGTGCCGCATCTCAATCCGCTCAATGTCAGTGTGATCGATCAGGAAGGCAAGCTGATTTCGCAATCGCGTGACCCGCTACGCGATGCCGGGCTCGACCCCTCCCAGCTTAAGTTTGTGCGTGAGGTTGAAAGCAACTACGTCAAACGGATCGAGGCGATTCTTGCGCCGCTGGTCGGTGCGCGCAATGTGCGCGCGCAAGTCACGGCTGATCTCGACTTCTCGCAAATCGATCAGGTGGCTGAATCGTACAAACCCAACCCCAACCCGGATGGCGCGGTGCGTAGCCAGCAAACGGCAGAATCCGGCACGGGCTCGCCCCAGGCCATCGGCATTCCCGGTGCGCTGACCAACCAGCCACCGGTACCCGCCACCGCACCCGTGACCCAGCCTGCCGTACCCGGTGCCGCCACCGGCGGCGGGGCGGCCGGCACAGCGCAAAATTACGCCCGCAACGCTACCATCAATTACGAAGTCGACAAAACCATTCGCCATACCAAGGGCGTGCCCGGCACCGTGCGCCGCCTGTCGGTGGCCGTGGTGGTCAATCACAAGTCCGAAGCCGGCAAGCCCAAGCCCATTCCGCTTTCTGCTGCTGAAATCAAGCAGATCACCGATCTGTCGCGCGAGGCCATGGGCTTCAGCCAGGATCGCGGTGATACGCTGAATGTCGCCAATGCCCCCTTTACCGCGCCCGAAAAGGAAGTGGTTCCCGACACGCCGATCTGGGCCAATGCCGAGTTGATGGCGACCTTGAAAGATCTGCTCAAATACCTGCTGGTCGGCGCCGGCCTCTTCTGGGTGTGGACGCGACTGCTCAAACCTATCGTGGACAAACTGCTCGAACCGCCGCCGCCACCGCCCCCAATGGACGACGAGATGGAAATTGGTGCTGACGGACTGCCGCATTTGGCGCATGATCCTAAGAAATCCTACGAAGACAAACTCGCCGCAGCCCGCGAACTGGCCAAGCAGGATCCCAAAGCGGTGGCGATCATGATTAAGGAATGGATGGATGGCGGCGACGGAAAGTGAAGGCGTTGAAAAAAGCGCCATTCTTTTGTTATCTCTGGGGCAGGACGAAGCCGCCGAGATACTGAAGAATCTCGGCCCCAAAGAGGTGCAGAAGCTGGGGCACGCCATGGCCGCGCTAAAAGCGGTGCCGCGTGAACGTATCGAGACCGTGATCGACGAATTCAGAGATCACTCGGACAAAGGCGCGCCCGTCGCGGTGGATAACGAAACCATCAAGGCGATGCTGACCAAGGCGCTGGGTGACGATAAAGCCGCCAACCTGATTAGTCGCATCATGCAAGGCGGCGATACCGCAGGCATCGAAGGTCTCAAGTGGATGGATGCCAACACGGCGGCCGACCTGATTCGCAACGAACACCCGCAGATTATCGCCACCATTCTCGTGCATCTGGAGTTCGATCAGGCTGGCGATATTCTCAAACAGTTCACCGAGCGCCTGCGTAACGACGTGCTGCTACGCATCGCCACACTGGATGGCGTGCAGCCAATCGCGCTGCGCGAACTGAACGAGGCACTCACCCGCATCCTCGCCGGTGCCTCGGGCAACGTTAAAAAGGCAGCGATGGGCGGCATTCGTCATGCCGCAGAAATTCTCAACTTTGTCGGTCAACAAGTTGAGGTTACGGTGATCGACAACATCCGCGAATACGATCCGGAACTTGCCCAAAAAATTCTCGACGAGATGTTCGTGTTTGAAAACCTCATGGACGTCGACGATCGTGGCATTCAGTTGTTGCTGCGCGAAGTGCAGTCCGATTCCTTGATTCTGGCGCTCAAGGGCGCACCGCAGGAACTGCGCGACAAGGTGTTCAAGAACATGTCGCAGCGCGCCGCCGAAATGCTCAAGGAAGACCTCGAATCCAAAGGCCCGGTACGCCTGTCTGAAGTGGAAGCCGAACAGAAGGAAATCCTCAAGATCGCCCGCCGTCTGGCCGACGAAGGACAAATCCAGCTGGGCGGTGGCGGCGGTGACGGCGACCAGATGATTTGATGACGGGGTTTGATAAATGACCGCTAGCCCCGCCACAAAATCATCGCTCACCGCCTGGGAACGCTGGGAACTTGCAAGCTTTGATCTGGCCGCCGCCGAAGCGGCCAGCGCCTCCCCCGAAGTTTCTGCGGCGGCAACCGCTGAAGCCCTCGCGGCCAGCGCCCACGCCGAGCAACTGGCCCGCTTGCACGAAACAGCACGCCTGGAAGGCCTGCAGGCCGGGCACGAAGCCGGCTTCGCCGCAGGCCATGCCGAAGGCTTGATCGCCGGCAAGGCAGAGGCGGCTGAACGCGGCTATGCCGAAACCGAAAAAATCCTGCAACTCACCGAGACCTTCGAAACCCGTCTTGCCGAACTCAATCAAGTCGTCGCGGATGATCTGGTCGCCCTGAGCATCGCACTGGCCGAACAGATCGTGCGTGAAACCGTCGCCACCCGACCCGATGTGCTGTTATCCGTAGTGCGCGAGGCGCTCGGACAATTGCCGCTACAGCACGCCGCCATTCACCTGAACCCGGAAGATGCCTCACTCATCCGCAGTCGTGCCGGCGATCAACTGGCGCATGCCGGTCACCGCATCCACGAAGACCCGAAACTGGCACGCGGCGACGTGGTCATTGAATCCGGCGGCACCCATCTCGACGCCACGCTGGCCACCCGCTGGCGGCGCACCCTCGATGCCCTCGGCCATGACACACCGTGGCTTGAGGCGGATGTGGCGAAGTGATGAGTCTTAAAAGAAATTTTTACCACGGGGAACACGGGGGGCACGGGGAAATTCAATGCATTGCAGCGCGCTTCTGACGCACCCCATAAATTGCCGCACGCCCTGCCGTAGGCTTCTGTTTTTCCCCGTGCCCCCCGTGCCCCCCGTGGTCAACCGCCTTTTCTAAAATGAACCCCGCCGAGCTCTCACAATTTCTAACCGACTGCCGCGCCCATGTCGCGGCGGTGCAACCCTGGGTGCAAGCGGGTCGGCTCACGCGCATTAACGGGCTAGTGATGGAAGCCTCGGGGCTGAAACTGCCGCTGGGTTCCGGCTGCCGTATTCAGATTCCCGGCGACGGCACCATTGAGGCCGAAGTGGTGGGCTTCGCTGGCGACCGGCTGTACATGATGCCGACCGAAGATGTCTATGGAATTTCACCCGGCGCGCTCGTGTTTCCGCTGGAACCGCCGCCAGCCGTGCCGGTGATAGGGCACAGCGTATTCGAGAAACGTCGCGCTCCCGATCGTGCCAAGCACCTGCCGGTGGGCGATGCCCTGCTCGGGCGGGTGGTCGACGGCAACGGCCGGCCGCTCGACAGCCTCGGCCCGCTCACCACCAAAGACACGCGCTCGCTCGCCAGTCGTCCGCTGAACCCGCTGCTACGCGAGCCGATACGTCACAGCATGGACGTTGGCATTCGTGCCATCAACGCGCTGCTCACCGTCGGGCGCGGCCAGCGTCTCGGTCTGTTTGCCGGTTCCGGCGTCGGCAAGAGTGTGCTGCTGGGCATGATGGCGCGCTATACCGAGGCCGACGTCATTGTGGTCGGGCTGATTGGCGAACGCGGTCGCGAAGTCAAAGAATTTATCGAAGACAATCTGGGCGAAGAAGGTCGCGCGCGTTCTGTGGTGGTTGCCGCCCCCGCCGATGTCAGCCCCTTGATGCGCATGCAGGGTGCTTCCTATGCCACCGCAATTGCCGAACATTTCCGCGATCAGGGTCGCCATGTGTTGCTCATCATGGATTCACTCACCCGCTACGCCATGGCGCAACGCGAGATTGCCCTGGCGATCGGCGAACCCCCGGTCACGCGCGGCTATCCGCCTTCGGTGTTTGCACGCCTGCCGCAACTGGTCGAGCGCGCCGGCAATGGCGCGGCCGGCGGCGGCTCGATCACTGCGTTTTATACCGTACTGGTGGAAGGCGACGATCAACAAGACCCCATTGCTGACGCCGCGCGCGCCATTCTCGACGGCCATATCGTGCTCAACCGGCAACTCGCCGATGCCGGTCACTACCCGGCCATCGACATCGAACAATCGATCTCGCGCGTCATGACCAACCTGAT
Source organism: uncultured beta proteobacterium (assembly GCA_903946745.1). GTDB lineage: Bacteria > Pseudomonadota > Gammaproteobacteria > Burkholderiales > Rhodocyclaceae > CAJAWW01. Next base: position 936 of record CAJAWW010000017.1, on the reverse strand, counting down.
CGATCCGCAACATCTTGAGATGGTGCGACAGTTCAAGCAGCTTTACTCGCGTTACCAGCGCGCCCGCGATCTCATCGCCGTGGGTGCCTACGCGCCGGGTTCCGACGCCCTGCTCGACCGAGCCATCGCGCTCTACCCGCTGCTCGAAGCCTTCTTGCAACAAGCCATCACCGAGCATGCCGACGTCAGTTCTTCACTGGCTCGACTCAAAAACATTTTTGGCGTTGTATAACGACGCTTTGCTCGCATAAATGAGTCCCGTATTCCCCCTAAAACCGCTGCTCGACCTCTCCAACCTGCGCCTGGACGAAGCCGCGCGGCGCCTTGGAGTGCTGCTCTCGGGTGAGCAGGAGGCGTCACAGCGTCATGCGCTGCTCATCGCCTACCGCGCCGAATATCAGGAACGTTTTGTCGCCGCAGCAAAAGTTGGCCTGTCACCCAAGGAATGGCAGAACTATCGCAGCTTTCTGCTCCGGCTTGACGATGCCATCACCCAAGCAGAGGCCATGCTGACACTATCGAAACAGCAAACCTCGGCCGGTCAAAAAGAATGGATGGACAAACGCGGCGACGTCAAGGCCTACGATACGCTTGCCTCGCGTCACCAATCGCGCGAAAACTATCAGGCGCAGCGCCGCGAACAAAAAATCAGCGACGAACACACGGCCATCCGGCATCGCAACAAGGATGATCCGTAATGCTTGATCTTGAAAAAAGCGGTTGACCACGGGGGACACGGGGGGCACGGGGAAATTCAATACTTTGCAGCGTGCGCCTAGCGCACCCAATGATCTGTCGCATTGCCTGCCGTACGTTTTTGCTTTTCCCCCGTGCCCCCGTGTCCCCCGTGGTCAACCGCTTTTTTCAAGATCAAGCATTACGGATCATCCTTGTTGCGATGCCGGATGGCCGTGTGTTCGTCGCTGATTTTTTGTT
>CAJAWW010000016.1 GCA_903946745.1 uncultured beta proteobacterium | reverse complement strand
GTCGAGCTTGGGCAAATTACCGCCTTGGCTATCATGCTCATACTGCTGGCCAATTGGCGCAAGCGGGCGTCGTTCAAGCCGTTCAGTTTGGCGGCTAACTACACCCTGATCGGTGCCGGTTTGTTCTTCTTCCTGATGCAGATGCATGGTTACTCGCACGTGACGCACCCGGATGAGTTCGGCTTCAGCGCGGATAACCATATCCACGAGCACATCAAGATGGATCAGGAGAATGCCGCCCGTATCCGCAAGGAAAGTGGTCGTGTGACCATCGACTGATCGGAGAGCTATGCGTAAGCTATTCTTTGCTTTTGTTTGCTGTTTCGCTGTTGCAATATCCGGTTGCGATTCCGACCATGGACATTCACATAGTCTGGGTGGAAGTCATGCACCCCAAGCCCCGTACTCACAGAAGCCTGCTGATCACCACAAGTCCATCGACTAATTTATAAGGAACTCATCATGCGCACCATTCCTACCGCTCTTGTCATCTCGTCACTTCTATTCGGCTCCGTCTCATTCGCGGGTACTGACCACGAGCATGGCCCAGGAGGCAGTCATACCCACGGTCCGATTTCGTCGGCTGCGGCGATCAAGAAGGCCGAGAAACAGGTCAAGAAACTCATCGAAGGCGGGAAGCTAGACAAAAGCTGGAGTGGCATCAAGGCGACTGAAGCCACACAAAAGGATTTCGGTCGAGGGCCAGAGTGGGTCGTGACTTTCAAGAATGCGAAGGCCGAAGCTAACAAGCAGACCGTCTATGTTTTCTACACATTGACGGGTACCTACATGGCGACCAACTTCACGGGTCAGTAATCAAAACGCAAGGGAGGGTCTGATTGCTCCCTTGCGCAACTATCCATTATGTAATGACGATGCGCGAACACGAATCAGCCGTCTGAAGGCATGCTCATGTGGATCACACCAAAACTGTCGTACCCGAATCAAGTCACAGGACACTTCACCCAATGAAGGTCATTGAAGCCTTTGGCAAGCCAGGCATACAAGCCGCACTGACGGCCGCACTTCTATTCGGTGCTGGCACGCCATTGGCTAAAGCGCTCTTGACCAGCATCAGTCCTTGGCTCATGGCCGGCCTGTTGTATCTCGGAGCAGGGCTTGGACTAACCCTCTATCGCACGCTGACCCATTCGCCCAAGGTAGAGCTACCCCGTCATGAGCGATTCTGGTTTGCGGGGGCCATCCTGTTTGGCGGCACCCTAGCCCCCATCCTCTTGATGGTCGGACTCAGCGGTATGCCAGCGTCGGCAGCATCGCTACTGCTCAACGCCGAAGGAATATTCACCGCACTGTTGGCGTGGTTCGCTTTCAAAGAGAATTTCGATCACCGTATCGCGATGGGAATGGCCGCCATAGCCGCCGGTGCCTTGATACTCAGTTGGCCAGGTGAAGTGCAATTTGCAGGGCTCTGGCCGACCCTCGCTGTCCTGGGCGCTTGCTTATTCTGGGGCATCGACAACAATCTGACGCGCAAAGTGTCGCTCTCCGACGCGACATGGATTGCGTCTGTTAAAGGATTGGTGTCAGGCACCGTCAATTTGACACTGGCCTTTGCGCTGGGTGCAAGCCTCCCAAGCTGGCCTAACATTGCCGGTGCGATGGTGGTTGGCTTCCTCGCGTATGGCGTCAGCGTCGCCCTGTTTGTCACTGGCTTACGTCACCTAGGTACCGCACGAACGGGCGCTTACTTTTCCATTGCCCCATTCTTTGGGGCTGGCCTTGCCTTGCTCATGGGCGACACTTTGACTTGGCAATTATTGCTGGTGGGTTTATTGATGGCTTGGGGAACGTGGTTGCACTTGACCGAACATCATGCCCATGATCACGTCCATGATTCCCTGGAACATGAGCATGAGCATTCCCATGACGAACACCATCAACACGAACACGACTTTCCAGTGCATGGCGCAAAGCACCGGCATCCGCATCGCCACTCACCGCTGACCCATAGCCACGCGCACTATCCGGATGTGCATCACCGGCATAGTCATTGAAATACTGGCGTGCGCTACATCTTTGGAGGCCAGTTGTGTTGCTCCTTCTGCAGAAAGCTTTTCGAGCATCGCCTGCGCTGCCTCTGCGCGCAGGGGCACGAAAGTACGCTGGTAACCGGCGGTGCCGCTTGCAACACCGGTGTCCCAGCGTCGACTTTTCAACGCCGGAGATGCGTTATCGATGCGCCAGCATTCAGCAGACGGTTTCTTCCCGTGTGCATTCCTCAAGCAAATAGGCCACCGAGCGATACGGGCGACCGGTTTCGGCAGTCAATCCGATTTCGCAGGTGCGGTTGGTAGAGATACCCGAACAGCAGTTTGACGGCAGCGCGTCGTGAACCTTGCGCAGGGCATGGGCGTTGAGTTCCGGCACGACAAAGCCACGATCGCCGGCAAAACCGCAGCAGGTGACGCCGGCCGGTTCGATGACTTCGGTGACGCAGGCCGCGACCAGACGACGCAACTTGGCGTCGGAAGCGGTGCGGCGCACGCTGCAGTTGATGTGCAGCGCAAGTGGTCCTTCCTTCCGCGTAATACGCAATCGCGGTAGCAGCGCATCATGCGCGAACTCATGGAAGTCAAACAACTCAAGGCGCCCGGCCAGATGCTTCTGCATCCGCACCGAGCACGCACTGGCATCCATGATGACTGGATAATAGCCGCCCTTGCCGTCATCGGCCGCTTTCAACAATGCAGCGGTGACAGCTTCGGCCATTTCTTCGGCTTCCTCGGCCATGCCCTTGCTTTCCAGCATCTGGCCGCAACAGAGTTTGTCGAAGCCTTCAGGCAATCGTGGCGCATAACCGGCACGTTCCAGCAGATCCATGATGACCTCAGGCAGCGGCGTTTCGTCAGCATTATTGGT
>CAJAWW010000015.1 GCA_903946745.1 uncultured beta proteobacterium | reverse complement strand
TGTTTGGCGCATGGATGACCAATCCAGAACCCGACGCCTTGCTCAATGCCACCATCTATTTCGACTTCCGCGCAATCTTCGGTCGCACTGAGCTGGCGCAAGAACTGAGCAGCTGGTTGCAGCAGCGTGTCAGACACAACTCGCGGTTTTTGGTGCTCATGACCGCCAACGCCGGCGCACGCAAGCCTCCCATTGGTTTCTTCCGCGATTTTTCAGTGGATAAGTCCGATGGTTGCCTTGATCTCAAGACCCACGGTGCCGCCATCTTTGTCGATGCCGCACGCATTTTGACATTGGGTTGCGGGCTGAGTTTTGGCGATCCGGGCACCATCACCCGGTTTCGCGCCGCCGCCAGCGCCGGAAAAATTACTGCGGCTGATGCTGAAAACTGGATTGCCGCCTTTCGTTTCGTGCAGTCGGTGCGTATGCGTGCGCAGCTGGCGCAAGTTGCCGCCGAACAGGAATTCAGCAATCGCATCAACCCTTACGGGCTGAACAATCTCGATCGCAAAAGTTTTCTTGAAGCACTGCGGCAGGCCGATCATCTGCAAAAAATGCTCACCGCGCAGTATGGTGCGGGCGAACGCATGTAGCACGCAAATACGGTCAATACAGCACGCACCGCACGCGCTGTTTTTACCGTATTCCAGCCGTCGACTATTTGAGAATATCGATTAGTTCGACTTCAAACACCAGCGTGGCATCCGGCGCAATTACACCGGGAATGCCGCGACTGCCGTAGGCCAGATCCGACGGGCATTGCAAGCGCGCCTTGCCGCCAACCTTCATGGTTTGCACGGCTTCCGTCCAGCACGCAATGACACGATTCAACGGAAAGGTGGCCGGTTCGCCACGCTTGTAGGAACTGTCAAATTCCTTGCCGTCGGTTGTTGTGCCACGGTAATGCACCTTCACCGTATCCTTGTTGTTCGGCTGGGCACCGGTACCCAGCTTCAAAGTGGTGATCTGAATACCGCTTTCTGTTTTCTGTGCCTTTTGCTCGATCGCATAGCTTGTGGCGGAAAACAGGGTGATGGCAGTGACGAGTGGTATGGCAAGTTTGTTCATGATGAGGTCTCGTTTGTGGTCAGGGGGAATGGGTTACATGCTACATCAGCACAATATCGAATTGTTCCTGCGTATAGCCGCTTTCGGCATGTAGTGAAATCGGTCGGCCGATGAAGTCGGAGAGCATGGCCAGCGCCTGCGATTCTTCATCCAGAAACAGATCGGTCACGCCCGGTGCGGCCACTACGCGCATTTCGCGCGCAGTAAATTGACGCGCCTCGCGCAGCAGTTCGCGCAGCACTTCGTAGGCCACGGTCTGCGCTGTCTTTACCTCGCCACGACCACCGCAGGTTGGGCAGGTTTCGCACAGAATGTGCGCCAGGCTTTCGCGCGTGCGCTTGCGCGTCATTTCCACCAACCCCAGTTGCGTGAAACCGGAAACGGTGATGCGCGTATGGTCGCGCACCAGCGCCTTGTTGAGCTCGGCCAGCACGGCGCTGCGATGTTCTTCATCTTCCATGTCGATGAAGTCGGCGATGATGATGCCGCCCAGATTGCGCAGCCGCAACTGTCGGGCGATGGTTTGCGCGGCTTCGAGGTTGGTCTTGAAAATGGTGTCATCAAAATTGCGTGAGCCAACGAAGCCGCCGGTATTCACATCCACCGTGGTCATGGCCTCGGTCTGATCGATGATGAGATAGCCGCCGGATTTCAGATCGACACGGCGTGCCAGCGCTTTTTGTATTTCGTCTTCGACACCATGCAGATCGAATAAGGGGCGGTCACCGGTGTAATGCGAAAGCCGGTTGGTGACCTGCGGCACATATTCGGCGGCGAAGGTTTGCAGCTTCTGGAAGTTCTCACGCGAATCGATGACCACGGCAATGGTTTCGTGTGTCACCAGATCGCGCAGCACGCGCTGCGCCAGCGTCAGATCGTGATGCAGCAGGAAGGGTGGAAATACACCATGGGTGCGGCTGCAAATCTCGCGCCAGATACGCCCGAGATAGTTGATATCAGCCGCCAGTTCTTCATCGCTGGCCTCGGCGGCGACGGTACGCAGAATAAAGCCGCCGGGGTCTTCTTTGGGCAGCAGCGCCTGAATGCGGGCGCGCAAACGTTCACGTTCGCCTTCGTCGTCGATGCGTTGCGAAATGCCGATGTGCGTCTCTTGCGGCAGATGCACCAGCAGGCGTCCGGCAATCGAAATCTGTGTGGTCAGCCGCGCGCCTTTGGTGCCGATCGGGTCTTTTTGCACCTGCACGACCAACGACTGGCCTTCGGTCAGAATGCGCTCGATCGGCCGTGGGGGAGCCTCCCCGGTATTGCCATGGCGCTCTTCCCAGATGTCGGCTACATGCAAGAATGCGGTGCGTTCCAGACCAATCTCGATAAAAGCCGACTGCATGCCCGGCAACACCCGCACCACCTTGCCAAGGTAAACGTTGCCGACAATGCCACGGCTGTTGGTGCGTTCGATGTGCAACTCTTGCACCACGCCCTGATGCAGCAACGCGACACGCGTTTCCTGCGGGGTGAAGTTGATGAGAAATTGTTCTGACATGATGTGTTAAACCGGATAACCGAAATCGCGCAGTAAAAGCGCGGTTTCGCACAGCGGCAGCCCGATGATGCCGGTTTGCGAGCCGCAGATTTGTTCGACGAACATCGCTGCGCGCCCCTGAATGCCGTAAGCCCCGGCTTTGTCCATTGGCTCGCCGCTGAGCACATAACGGCGGATTTCATCGGCGCTCAAAGTACGAAAGCGCACTTCGCTGACCGACAGGCGCTGTTCCAGTCGCTGTGAGTCCGCCATGGCCACGGCAGTCAGCACGCGATGGCTGCGGCCGGAAAGCCGCGTCAGAATGGCGATGGCATCGGCCTCGTTGTGCGGCTTGCCGACGACCACGCCGTCCACATCCAGCGTGGTGTCTGCCGCCAGCACCGGGCGTGCCGGCAGGTGGCGGCGCGCCAGCAGTTGCAAGGCAAATGCGGCCTTGGCACGCGCGACCCGCTGCACATAGTCGGCGGTGGATTCACCCGTGTGTTCGCTCTCATCCACTTCGGGGTCGATACGCGGCGGCGTGCGAAACAACAGCATGTCAAAGCGTATCCCGATTTGCGCCAGCAATTCACGCCGGCGCGGACTGCGCGAAGCGAGATAAATCCGTGGATCGATCATGGTCATGGGCGGGATTGATTCCTGGAAAAGCAATTAACCACGGGGGGCACGGGGAACACGGGGAAAACCTCTGCGTTGCAGTAATACCTGACCCAAGCCTTTCGTTTCCCCCCGTGCGCCCCGTGCCCCCCGTGGTTAAAAATGTCTTTTGATTTATTCACGATGATACGGATGCCCCCTGAGCAAGCTGCTGGCGCGGTAGAGCGCTTCGGCGAGGATGACGCGCACCAGGGCGTGGGGCAGGGTCAGGCTGGAAAGGCGCAGGGTTTCGTGCGCCGTATTTTTGATCCGCGCATCGAGGCCATCCGGGCCGCCGATGATGAAGGCGACGTCTTCGCCAGTCTGCTGCCATTTTTCCAGCCGCTCGGCCAACTGCCGGGTGGTGGGTGCGTCGCCGTGTTCGTCCAGCGCGATGCGCCGGCATGGGGTCGGTAGTTGGGTGTCGATGCGGGTGGCCTCGGCGGCCATCATGGCGGCGGCGGTTTTACCGGTGGTGCGCGGTTCGGGTTTGATGTCGAGCAGCACCAGCGGGAGTTCGCGCGGCATGCGTTTGGCGTAGTCCTGATAGCCGGCGACGACCCATTCGGGCGGGCGCGCCGCGACGGCGGCAACAATCAGGCGCATTTAGGCGAATTCAGGCATCGTCAGCGTCGTCAGCGACCGGGCTGCTTGCCTTTTTGCGACCACGTTTGGGCACCGTCTGCCAGAGTTCTTCAAGGTTGTAATAAAGGCGCACCGCCGGCTGCATGATGTGCACCACGATGTCGCCCAGATCGACCAGCACCCACTCACCGGCGGTCTCGCCTTCCATGCCGACAATCTGACCACCGGCTTCCTTGACGGCATCATGCACGCTGCGCGCCAGCGCATTGACTTGACGGCTGGAGTCACCCGTGGCAATGATGACGCGATCGAACAGCGGGGTGATCTTGGCGGTATTGATAATCTCGATATCCTTGGCCTTGACGTCTTCAAGAGCGGTGACAGCGAGTTTTTGCAGTTTTTTAATGTCCATGTGATGCCTGATAAATTTGTTGTGCGTGAATATAGTCGAGAACGGCATCAGGAACCAGATGCCGCACGTTGAGGCCGCGCGCCAAGCGGTCGCGAATGGCTGTGGCAGAAATTTCCAGCGGAGTAATCGCGAAGTGAACGATGCGGCCGGCAGGGGTGCTTGCCAATGCTGCCGGATCACCCAGACGGGCGCGCACTTCCTGCCCGAGTGCCGTGTGTTGAGCGCGCCCCGAAGGAAGTACCCTTGGGGTATCGACTTTTAGGGTGTGTCGTGGACGCGTTGCCACGGCCACGTGTGCCAGATCGAATATCTCGCGCCAGCGATGCCATGCTTCAAAGCGTGCAAATGCATCAGCACCCACCAGCAGCACCAAGGGCTGTGCCAAGCCGGATTCGGCACGCAGTCGTTCCAGTGTGTCGATGGTGTAGCTCGGTGCATCGGTGTCCAGTTCGCGCGTATCGACACTGAAACCGGCCTCATCGACAATGGCTCGCCGCACCATCTCCAGCCGGTGTTCGCTTGCCGCACAGGGTGCCGCGCGCAAGGGTGGCGCACCGGCGGGAATAAAGCGCACTGTCGCCAATCCCAACGATTCGCGCGCCTCGATGGCCAAGCGCAGATGTGCGTTATGCGGCGGGTCGAACGTGCCGCCCAGTAAGCCCGTTGGTGTGTGCGTTGGTGCGTGCGTTGGTGCGTGCATGGGTGCTGCGTTATTCATCGGGGGTAACGACGTCAGGCTCGGCAATGTCGGCAGCGGCAAACACGTCGCGGTAAGACAGATAAACGCTGGCCATCAGCACGGGTGCCAGCACGAACAACAGCAACATGCGTAGCACCACCGAGAGCACGTTCAGCAAGGGCGTCGAGATCGCGCCGACGATCACCAGAATCAGACCCGGCAAGACAACGCCCACCAGACCGAGCGCCAAACCATAAACCGCAAACGGCCGCCAGTTACGCCAACTGGCAACGAAACTGAAAAATACTGATTTTCCCGTCGATACGCCGTCCCACGCCACCAGCAGCGGTGCAAACCAGAAGGCCATGAGAAAGGGCGAAGCAATCGCCAGCAACAACGCCATGTCGCCCAGCAGCGCAACGGCCTCTTCAGGATTCATGCCGTCGCTGAGGTCAATTTTGGTGCCCATACCGAAGCCAACCAGTGCCACCACGGCCGAAGCGAGCAGATGCACCCCGCCCAGCCGCATCAGGGGCAGCCGGTGCGCGGCCAGCCCTTCGGTCAGTGCCGTGCCAACACTCATGCCCGGCAGGCGTCCCTGCTCGATGGCGCGACAGCCATTGGCCAGCATGACCACCAGCACCGGCAGCGCCAGCGGCAACAGAAAGGGGCCTACGGTCGGAATCAGGTTAATCAGGATGACCACCAGAAAATAAGCAAAGGTCAGCGCGGTAATAAAGGGCGGATTGCGCCGCAGCAGCATGAAGCCGCCAATCAGCCAGAGCACGCCTTGCCGTGCGGGTAGTTGTCGGGCGATCATTGGTCGGTCTCGTTCATGAAGGTGACGGGCTGCGGCAATTCCAATGGCAGCGGTGGTGGATCGAAGGCCAGATCGCCGTCTGGGTCGGGCACGCCGTTGGCGGTGAGCGTGCAAAAATCGAACAGGCGTGGGTCGAGCAGATGCGAGGGGACGACGTTCGAGAGGCTGCGAAACATGGTTTCAATTCGACCGGGAAAACGCTTGTCCCAGTCACGCAGCATTTCCTTGATTTGCTGGCGTTGCAGGTTGGGCTGCGCGCCGCACAGATTGCACGGGATGATGGGAAAGTCACGCACCGTCGCCCATTCTTCCAGATCACGCTCACGACAATACGCCAGCGGCCGGATGACAATGTTGCGGCCGTCGTCAGACACCAGTTTGGGTGGCATGGATTTGAGCTTGCCGCCAAAAAACATGTTGAGAAATAGCGTTTGCAGAATGTCGTCGCGATGATGGCCAAGCGCAATCTTGGTCGCGCCGAGTTCGCCGGCCACACGATACAGCACGCCCCGGCGCAGGCGCGAGCACAGCGAGCAGGTGGTCTTGCCCTCGGGAATCACGCGCTTGACGATGGAGTAGGTGTCCTCGTTCTCGATATGAAACGGCACTTCAAGACGCGTCAGGTAATCCGGCAAAACCTCGGCCGGAAAGCCCGGCTGTTTCTGGTCAAGATTCACCGCGACAATCTCGAAATCAATCGGCGCGTGCTCACGCAGGAACAGCAAAATATCCAGCAGCGCGAACGAATCCTTGCCGCCCGACAGACACACCATCACCTTGTCGCCGGCCTCGATCATGTTGAAGTCAGCAATCGCCTGCCCGGTTTCGCGGCGCAAACGCTTGGCCAGTTTGTTGGCCTCGAAGGCGGATTTCTGGGCTTGCCGGGCGGTTAAGGGGGTGTTCATGATTGAACCACGGCGACACGGCGACACGACGAAAAAACAGCAGCAAAGCAAGTAAGGCTTTGGGTTTCGCCGTGTCGCCGTGTCACCGTGGTTAACAGCCTTTGATTTTTCATAGATGCGCCGTCCGTCCACCATCCACATTGATGACCTGCCCGGTGATGTAGGGCGCGTCGAACATCAGGAAGCGCACCGTGCGGGCAATGTCGGCCGGGGTGCCGGTGCGTTTGAGCAGGGTGTGTTCGATGATCGCGGCGCGTGCGCTGCCGGGAAAACTGGCGTCGTCGTCCTCCGGCCATTCAATCGCACCCGGGGCGACGGCGTTGACGCGCACGGCGGGGGCGAGTTCGATGGCCAGTGCGCGGGTGAGATTCAACAAGCCACCCTTGGCGGCGCTGTACAGCGGGAAACCTTTGAGCGGGCGCTCGGCGTGAATGTCGGTGATGTTCACGATGCAGCCGCCGGAGGCCTGCAAGTGTGGGGCGGCGGCTTGTGCCAGAAACAGCGGCGCTTTAAGGTTGGTGCCAATCAGGTCGTCCCACGCTGCCGTGTCTACAGCGTCGACTTTTGTGGCGAAGAAAGAGGAGGCGTTGTTAACGAGGCCATCCAGACGGCCGAAGTGGTGCACCACGGCAGCCACCAGCGACGGCAAGCTGTTGAGATCGAGCAGATCGGCGGCGAAACTGGCGGCGGAATCAGGGCGTAGCGCATTCAACTCGGCAGCCAGTGCGTCGGCGGCGTTGGCGGAAGACCGATAGTGCAAGGCCAGCCGGGCACCCGAGGCGTGCACTGCACGGGCGATGGCAGCACCGACACGGCGGGCGGCACCGGTGACCAGAATAACGGGGGGGGGCGTATTGGCAGCGTTTATCACGACGCAAGTATACCGGCCAGCGCCTGCGCTGCTGCGGCAAAACCGAATGCCGCGGTGACGGCCACCGAGGAGCCGTAACCGGCGCAGGCCAGCCCGGCGGCGGCATCGAAATTTTCTTCCGGCACGCACGCAGCAGGGCGGCGAATCGGCTCGGGTGAAAACACGCAGGGGACGCCGAATTTCTGTTTCAGGTCGCGGCTGAAACCGTAGTCTTTACGCAGCCGCGCACGCACGCTGGAAGCCAGCGCATCCTGCACGGTGCGCGCCAGATCATCGACCACCACGCGCGTCGGGTCAGTACGCCCGCCTGCGCCGCCGGTGGTGATGACGCGGATGCTCTCGTCACGGCACCAGGCGATCAGCGCCGCCTTGGCGCGCACGTTGTCGATGGCGTCGATCACCACTGCGCCGCGTGGAATCAATGCGGCGACGTTATGTTCGTCGATGAACTCTTCAATCGGTTCGACCCCGCAATCCGGGTTGATTTCTGCGATACGCATCTGCATCGCCCGCACCTTGGCCGCGCCCAGCGTGGATTCGAGCGCATGAATCTGGCGGTTGATGTTGGATTCGGCAACGTGGTCGAGATCGATCAGCGTGAGCCGTCCCACGCCGGAACGTGCCAGCGCCTCCGCCGCCCAGGAACCGACGCCGCCGATGCCGATCACGGTGACGTGTGCTGCCGCCGCACGCGCAATGCTGCCGGCACCATACAAACGATCAATGCCGCCGAAGCGGCGATGATTTGGCACGCCCGCTACCGGCAAAGCCGATACACCGCCAGGCTGCCTAGAAAATTAGCTTCCTCAACCACCGGCCGGCCACGCTCATCGAGCACGCGGCGCTCGCGGATCACCAGTTGCATCTTCGCGCACAGCGCTTCAAAATCGAGCAGCGTGAAAAATCGCAGGTTGGGTGTGTCGTACCATTCGTAAGGCAAATCTTCGGACACCGGCATGCGCCCGGCCATCACCGCCATGCTGTTTTTCCAGTAGGCAAAGTTCGGGAAGCTGACCACCGCCTCGCGCCCCACGCGCATCATTTCAGCCAACAGGGCTTCGGTGTGGCGCACGGTTTGCAGGGTGCGCGAGAGCACCACATGGTCGAACGCACCATCCTCGAAACCCGCCAGGCCTTGTTCGATATTGCCCTGAATTACGTTGATGCCGTTGCCGATGGCCGCAATCACGCTGGCGGTTTCCAGCTCGATGCCCCAGCCGCGCGCGCCGCGTTCGGCCTGCAAACGTTTGAGCAGCGTTCCGTCGCCACAACCCAAGTCGAGCACGGTTTCGCCGGCTTGTATCCAACTGGCGATGAGGTCGAAATCCGCACGTTCGTCCGCGCGCTCTATCATCGTGCTCATGTCGTCACCTGTGTCATGTAGGCGCGCATCACGGCGTGATAGTGCGGGTCTTCCATCAGAAACGAATCGTGGCCGTGTTCGCTGTCGAGTTCGGCATAGGCCACGCGCTGGCGGTTCTTCACCAGCGCATTGACAATCTCGCGCGAACGCGCGGGTGAAAAACGCCAGTCGCTGGAAAATGCGACAACCAGAAATTTGGCTTGCGCGACCGCCAGTGCTGCGGCGAGATCGTCATTGGCGGTGCGTGCCGGGTCGAAATAATCCAGCGCGCGGGTCATCAGCAAATAGGTGTTGGCGTCGAACCAGCCGGCAAATTTATCGCCCTGATAATGCAAATAGGATTCCACCTCGAATTCGACCTCGAAACCATAAGAGCCA
>CAJAWW010000014.1 GCA_903946745.1 uncultured beta proteobacterium | reverse complement strand
GCTGACAAAGTTGTAACTGATGCCCGCTGCGGATTGATGCGATTCGCGGTGCGTTTCGCTCCATAGCGCAGGGTCAAACGGTGGAAACACGGCGTCCCCTTCAGCGTTGATCTGTACTTCGGTGAATTCCATGCGCTGCGCGACTGGCAACGCCAGCACGTAGATTTCCGCACCGCCGATAACGAAGGCGGTGTCGCTTGCACTGCACGCCGCCAGCGCAGTCGCCAGTGAGCCCACTACATCGGCTCCTGCGGCGACATACGCCGGGTTGCGGGTGATGACGATGTTGTGCCGCCCCGGCAGCGGCCGCCCTAGCGATTCCCAGGTTTTTCGGCCCATGATGATCGGGTGGCCAAGGGTCAGCGCCTTAAAGTGCTTGAGGTCTTCGGGCAAACGCCAGGGCAACACGCACTTGCCGTCGACGGTGGCACCGATAACGCCATTTCGCGCGATGGCGGCAATGAGCACGAGTACGGTCATACCAACCCTCCGGTGGTGGGGATGAGTGAGCGGTAGAGCTCGGCATATTGCTGCGCCGGGTTTTCCCAGCTGCTGTCGCGCGCCATGCCGTGGCGTTGCAGTTGCCGCCAGCGTTTGCGCTCGTGCCAGGTGTCGACGGCACGCTGGATTGTGGCGAGCAATGCCTCGGCGGTGGCTGCGGTGAACACAAAACCGTTGCCATGTTGCACATCGGTGGCATCGATCACGGTATCGGCCAGCCCGCCAGTGGCGCGCACGATGGGCGGCGTGCCGTAGCGCAGGCTGAACAGTTGGTTCAGGCCGCAAGGCTCGAAGCGCGATGGCATCAGGAACATGTCGGCACCGGCTTCAATGCGATGGGCCAGCCCGTCGTCAAAGCCGATACGCACGGCGAACTGTCCTTGGTAGCGTTCGGCCAGGTCGGTAAAAGCGGTTTCCAGCGTGCGTGCGCCGCTGCCCAGCACGGCGAGCTGCACAGGTAGCGCGGCCAGTTCCTCGGCCAATGCGGCGACCAGATCAAGCCCCTTTTGTTCTGTCAGCCGGCTGATGACGCCCAGCAGCGGCATGTCCGGTGCGTCATCCAGCCCGAGTTCACGGCGCAGCGCGGTGGTGTTGGCTTCTTTTAGGGCGAGGGTTCGGGCGCTGTAACGGGTGTCGATGTGCGGGTCTTTGCGCGGATTCCATTGTGCGGTGTCGATGCCATTGAGAATGCCGTGGAGCGATGCCTTACGATAGCGCAGCAGGCCATCCATACCCATGCCTTCGGCCGGTGTTTGAATCTCGCGGGCGTAGGTTGGGCTGACAGTGGTGATGGCCTCGGCAAACTGCAAGCCGGCCTTGAGGTAGGAGAGATAGCCGTGATATTCGACGCCATCGATGGCCCAGGCGCGTTCGGGCAAACCGGTGGTCTGCAACAGCGCGTGGTCGAACAAGCCCTGAAACGCCAGATTGTGCACCGTCATTACCGTGACCGCCTGGGGAGGCTGCGGCAGGTAGTGCAGATAGGCCGGTGCCAGGCCGGTTTGCCAGTCATTGCAGTGGAGCACGTCCGGCCGCCAGTCCAGTGGCGTGCGGCTGCCTGCCAGGAGTGCCGACACGCGCGCCAGCAGTGCAAAACGCGCGCCGTTGTCGGGCCAGTCCTGCCCCTTGGTGCCGAGATAGGGGTTGCCCGGGCGGTCGAACCAGGCGTCGCATTCGAGCAGATACAGCGGCACGCCCCCCGCGCTCTGTGCAAGGCGCAACGCGGCACCGTGGGGGTGCGGGGGGAGCGCCGGGATGGCCGCTTGCATCGGCGCAGCGGGAAAGGCCGCTTTCAGCGCGGGATAAGCCGGCACAAGAATACGCACATCAATGCCAGCAGCATGCAAGGCTTCGGGTAAGGCGGCAGCGACATCAGCCAGCCCGCCGGTTTTGACCCAGGGGGAGAGTTCGGAGGTGACGAAGAGGACTTTCATGCTTGAAGCCTAGAAAAGGCGATTAACCACGGGGAACACGGGGGGCACGGGGAAAGGCAAAAAACGACAGTCGAAATTCGTTGCAGCACACTGGTTTGTCCCCGTGCCCCCCGTGTTCCCCGTGGTCAACCGCTTTTTTTGGATTCATTGAAAATCCGATACTGCATGTCCGATTTCAAGATGTGCGTGAGCAGCCAGTCCTTCAGGTAGTGATGGACGGCGGCATAGTCCGGGACACTGTTGTCGGCGGCGAAGCAGTATTGGGTGGCTTTCTCAAGAAATGCCGCGTGTTCCTTTTCATGGCCGGCACACTGCGGGTAGGCAATTGATCGCAGGTATTCTTCCTCGGCGGCAAAATGAACCTGGGTGTAGTCGAACATTCCGGACAGCACCTGATGTAGTGATTCCGCGGATACGTGCTGCGTTGCAGACTGGTACTCGGCCAGTTGGTTAATCATGGCGACGAGTTTTTTGTGTTGTGCATCCATCTCGGGCACGCCGACACTGTAGCTTTCGTTCCAGATAACTTGTTCGAGCACCGGCTTCGCGCGGGGTGGTTCGCTTATGCCGGCATCCCGTGTGGTGGACAGCACGGTTTCCAACTGCGCGCGCATCTGCGCGACTGACTGCGCCAACTCCGAGAGCAGTACCTCGGTGGGTAAGCCGTCACGCAAGGCGTGTTCCAGACGGGTGACGTTGCTGTGCAGTGCAACCATGCCAAGCATGCCGACACGTCCTTTGAAGGTGTGTGTGGTCTTGGCTGCGGTGTCTACCTGTCCGCTGGTGATTTCATTGTGAATCTGGTCGCAAACGCCGCCCGCAGTGGTTACAAACTCGGCCAGCCAGTGGCGGTAGCGTGTTTCATTATTACCAAAACGGGCAAGCCCGGCCGTGGTATCGATATCACTCAGGGCGCTCAGGCCGGCTTTCTTTTCAGCCACGGGTTCAGCCACGGGTTCAGGCACCGCTTTTTCTGGCGTATGAGCGAATGTGTGTTTTTGTGCGGGAATCCACTTCGCCAGGGTGCGATAGAAGTTGGTGTTGTCAAAGGGCTTGCCAATGTGGTCGTTCATGCCTGCGGCGGCGTTGGATTCCTGCTCGTGCGCCAGCGTATGCGCGGTCATGGCAATGATCGGCAAGGATTTGAATTCGGCCATACTGCGTAGCGCACGGGTGGCGGTAACACCGTCCATGACTGGCATCTGGACGTCCATCAAAACGAGATCGAACGCATTGGGGCCTGCCGCACGGAGGATGTCGAGTGCTTCCTGACCGTTTTGGGCGACTTGTGGGGTAATGCCCACCGCAGCCAGCAGGGCTTCGACAATTTCACAGTTGAGCGGTTGATCGTCCGTGACAAGAACATGCGCACCTTGATAACTTGCCGGCAGCGCTTCGGCGCTTGATAGGGGTGACGGAAGATCTTCTTTGCCCCCTTGTACGAGGCGGATTCGCACTTTGAAAGTGGTACCGGCACCCTCGCGGCTGACGACGCTGATATGGCCGCCCATCATTTCAGCCAGACGTTGGCTGATCGTGAGCCCCAGACCGGTGCCGCCATATTTGCGGCTCACCGAGGCATCGGCCTGAGAGAAGGGTTTGAACAAGCGATCAAGCGCTTCCGGCGGAATGCCGACACCGGTATCCGACACGTCGATATCGATGAGGGCGCTGTTTTCTTCGTGCTCATGCACGCTGGCGCGTACCTCAATGTGTCCGGTGGTCGTGAACTTGATGGCATTGCCGATCAGATTGAGCAGAATCTGTTCGATCCGCATCGGGTCGCCGCACAAGGCTTCCGGCACAACATCGTCAATTGTCTCGATGAGTGACAGCCCCTTATCCTCAGCGCGGTGCGACAACACGGAATTGCAGTGCTGAATCAATTTGCGCAGATTGAAAGTGACCGACTCAAACTCCATGTGGCCGCCGGCAATCTTGGAGAGGTCGAGCAGGTCATTGATGATGCGATTGAGATTTTTCCCGGAGGCGGTGATCTTGTCCAGATAGTCCCGTTGCTTCGGATCGACACAAAGATTCCGGGCCAGACCGGTCATCCCGAGGACTGCATTGAGCGGTGTGCGCAGTTCGTGGCTCATGTTGGCGAGGAACTCATCCTTGGCTTGTTCGGCGCTTTGGGCGTCGGCCAGCGCGTGTTTCAACTCACTCGTGCGCGCATCGACCAGTTCTTCCAGATGTCCTTTCTGGTCTTCCAGTTGCCGGGCGATATTCTTGCGTTCGGTAATCATGGTGCCGGTGCCACGGTAGCCGGCAAAATTGCCGTCGGCATCCTGATGTGGCACCCCGGATACGGCGGCCCATCGCAGCGAGCCGTCGTTGGTTTGAATCGCATACTCGAAATTCTTGAAAGGCAGATGCGCGTCGGTTGCGGCAAGGTGTTCGGCGAGACTTGCGGGCGGTATGCGCGCTTCTCGTTGCAGGAAATCACGACGACTCTCTCCCAGTAACTTTTCCGGGGACAGCCCGTAGGTCGATTCAAGATTGTCCGAAAAATAGTTGAAACGATGCTGTGCATCGGTTTCCCACAACCAGTCGGAAGAACACTTGGAAAAATCATGCGAACGCGCTTCATCGTGACGTAACTGCTCGGTCATGCGCTGTGCCAGACGTTCGGCGGCATGGCGCCCCGTGCCTTGCTGGTGCACCAGCAGTGCGAGCAAACCGCTCAGTATTGTGCCGAAGACGAGCACCAGCCCGGACGACGCCTGGTCTATGGAGACATCGAATTTGGTCGTGCTATTCATCCGCAGCGAGACTTCCCGGCCAGGCAGGGCGAGTGGAATCGTGGTGGAAAAGCGCCGCCCTGCGGTGATCTCCTGGTTGGGATCCAATTGGGTGACATGATTGTCGGCGTCGTACCACAACACGCCTTTGGGGGCGACCGAGCCGCTATCGGTGATTTCGAAATCGATGAGGCCGGCTTTTACATCGGCAATGCCATCCAGCAGTTCAGCAAACACAAACGGGGCGAAGGCCAGACCGACCAGCGCCGCGCGGCGCTCGGCGACCGTGGCGGGGCGGGTGCCGCTGGCGTAGATCGGCACATACATCAGCGCGCCGGAGGCTTTGCGTTCGTCTTGTACCAGGGTAATTGCCGCGGTGATGGTGGCCTGACCCGTATCGACGGCGAGTTGAGCCGCTTCGCGGCGATTGGGTTCCGAGCCGATATCCAGCCCTCCGGCTCCGGCGTTGTTGGCTGCGGGTTCGATGAACTTGATGACGAAAAGGTCGTCTTGCGGCTTGTCTTCCAGTTGGCGAATGGCGAACCGGGGCGCGCCGTCGGCCCGTTCGGCCGCAAGGAAATTATCCAGTTCGCTGCGTCTGACCTGCTGGATAAAACCAAAGCCACGCACTGCCGGAAATTCTTTGGGTAAATCGCGGGATTCAACGTAAGCCAGAAAGCCGGCCCGTTTGATATTGTCGTTTGCGGCGTACATGCCCTTAATGCCGTTCAAGCCATAAACCGGCAGACGGAAACGCCGCAAGATCTCGGCGGACACGCGCTCGACGCTGTGCTGAAAGCGGGTGGCGGCATCGTGGTTTATCGAGCGCTCCAGCCATAAGGATCCGCTCAGCGTGACCGATAGCCCGATGAGCAATACCGCGATCGCCTGGAAGGTGCTGCTGCGAAAAAGTGGTTTATTCGGTGTGGTCATGGTGCGCTCCGGCAGGCACTCATCAACCCGGCGGTGGAGCTATCTAGTTCATGAACGGGCGCACTGCCTTCGATGATGGGCAGTAGCCGCCCGGCCAGTTGTTTGCCGTACTCTACACCCCACTGGTCGAAGGAGTTCAGATTCCACAGCACGCCCAGTGCGAACACTTTATGTTCATAGAGCGCAATGAGCTGACCGAGCGTGTGTGGGTCGAGGCGTGGCAACAACAGCGTAGTCGACGGCTGGTTGCCGGGGAACACCTTGTAGGGGGCGAGTTCGGGCGCATTGTTGTGTGTGGTTTCGCTAAGCGCTTCACTCTGCGTCTTGCCGCGCATCAGTGCCTCGCTCTGGGCGAAGCAGTGGGCGAGCAGTTTGGTGTGATGCCCGGGCAGGGCGAAATCGGCTTCGATACAGGCGATGAATTCGCAGGGGATCAGGCGGCCGCCCTGATGGATGAGTTGGTAGAAGGCATGTTGGCCGTTGGTGCCGGCCTCACCCCAGAGTATCGGTGCCGTGTTGCAATCGATGGCGTTGCCGGCGCGGTCGGTGCGTTTGCCGTTGGATTCCATTTCGAGCTGTTGCAGGTAGCGCGGCAGCAGTTCCAGCGACTGACTGTAGGGCAGCAGGGCGCGCGTTTCGGCCCCTAAAAAATCAGTGTTCCAGAGTTCGAGTAGCGCCAAGGTGAGCGGCAGGTTGTGTTCAATCGGCGCGTTGAAAAAATGCGTGTCCATCGCGGCAGCGCCCGCCAGCAAGCGGCGGAAGTTGCCCATGCCGACGGCCAGCGCCACCGGCAGGCCAATCGCCGACCACAGCGAAAAGCGGCCGCCCACCCAGTCCCAGAACTCGAACGCGTTGTCCGGGTCGATACCAAAGGCGGCGACTGCCGGCAGGTTGGTCGACACGGCGACAAAATGCCGCGCTACCGCCGCTTCGCCCAGCGCTGCCACCAACCAGGCGCGCGCCGAGGCGGCATTTTGCATGGTCTCTTGCGTGGTGAAGGTTTTGCTGGCGATGATGAACAGCGTGTGCGCCGGCTCGCAGTGCGCTAACTCGGTGGCGAGGTGAGCACCGTCGAGATTGGATACAAAGCGAACATCAAGATGCGGCAAGCGGTGCGCGGCCAATGCCCGCACGGCCATCTTCGGCCCCAGATCAGAGCCGCCGATGCCGATATTGACGATGGTGCGGATCGGCTCGCCCGTCGCGCCGCGCCAGTGAGCACCGTGAATCTGCGCACAAAAGCGTTCCATCTTGTCGAGCACGGCCTGCACTTCAGGACGGCTATAGGCACCGGCACCGGTCTGGCGCAGTGCCACATGCAGCACGGCACGCTGCTCGGTGTGGTTGATGGCCTCGCCTGCGCGCATGCGTGAAATCCACTCGGCACCCTTGGCCTCCTGCCAAAGCTGGCGCAGCTGTGTCATGACCTCGACCGTCACGCGCTGTTTCGAGTAGTCCAGCAGCAGGCCTTCTTCACGCAGCGAAAAACGTGCGAAACGTTGCGGATCGGTTGCGAATTGGTCACGCAAATGCACGCCACGTGCTGTGGCGGCCTGTTGTTGCAGTGTGACCCAAGCTGTGGTTGGCATGCGCTTGCGCCTACAGCCAGACCGTCATGCCCATCTCGAACGGATGGGTGAGCAGTGGATGGGTTGGGTAGGCGCGCACACGGTATTCCATCTTGCCACACTGGTCGGGTGTGAGCTCGCTGGCGAACAGGTGCTCGTCGCCGTCGAGCAGACGCTCATGGCGCAGCGGATAGCAGCGGGTCTTGATGGCGCGGGTTTCGCCGGGGCGGTTGAACACCAGTTCAATGGCCAGATCGTCAGGCTTCAGCCCCCCCAGATGCGCGGCAATTTCAAAGCGGATGGTGTCACCGTAGCGAATACGCGCCACCGGGTTGTCCATGCGGCGCAATTGCACGCCGGGCCAGGCGGCACGCACGCGCGCTTTCCATTCGGCAACCTGGCGTGCGCCGGAAAAGTTGTCGCCAGCATACTTGCGCCATTGTTCGGCGGCGGGCGAATAGAACTTCACTGCGTAGTCGGTGAGCATGCGCTGCATGTTGAAGCGCGGCATGATGCTGGCAATCGACTGTTTGGCCATCGTCACCCATTCTGGTGAATAGCCCAGCGCGGCGCTGCGGTAGTACATCGGGATCACGCTGTCTTGCAGCAGTTCGTAGAGCGTGCGCGCTTCTTCGTCGTCGCGCAGCGAGGGCACCAGCCCGTCGGCCGCGGGCTTGATGGCCCAACCGTTTTTGCCGTCGTAACCTTCGCCCCACCAGCCGTCGAGTACCGACAGATTGATGGCACCATTGATCGCCGCTTTCATACCCGAGGTGCCGGAGGCTTCGAGTGGATACACCGGGTTGTTGAGCCACACATCCACGCCGGCCACCAGTCGCCGCGCCAGATGCAGGTCATACCCTTCAACCAGCAGGATGCGGCCTTCAAATTCCGGCCGCTGTGACATTTCAGAAATCTGGCGGATCAGTTCCTGCCCCGGCTTGTCGGCCGGGTGCGCTTTGCCAGCGAAGATGAAGAGCACCGGGCGCTGATTGTCGGAGAGAATTTCACGCAGCCAGTCAAGGTTCTGGAACAGCAGCGTGGCGCGTTTGTAGGTGGCGAAGCGGCGCGCGAAACCGATGGTCAGCACGGTCGGGTTGGACGGGTCGGCGAAGCGCAGCACGCGATCGAGGTGCGCTTCCGAACCATGGTTGCGGATCTGCTGGGCACGCATGCGGTCGCAGATCAGGTGCAGCATCTG
>CAJAWW010000013.1 GCA_903946745.1 uncultured beta proteobacterium | reverse complement strand
GCGCGGGACGTCCGGTCAACGCGGCAAGTTCGGGCAGACGCTTGAACAAGGTGGCGTCGCGCGGTGCCAGCGCAAGATCGGCAGGTTCCGGTGCGGCGCTGAGTGTTCTGTCTGCCATACGCCGGATGGACATCGTAATCTGCGGCGGCGCTTCAGCGACACGCGTAATGCCAAACGGGTTACGTTCGATGCGACCGGGGCCGGCGACTGCACGGGCGTCGAGCGGCACGGGTAACAGGCTGCGGCCCTCGCGGGTTTCGCCGCTGAGATGTAACGTCGCACCCGAGGATGCGACATCATCAACCTGCGCCGCGAAGCTGTCGCGTCGTGCCAGCCACAACCCATGGTCATGCCTATTGAAAACCCCCTGGCGCAAGCGCAGCGGCAGGCTGACCGGCGGCGGATAATCGAGTCGCCACAGGATGCGTTCGGACAATTTGAGACGACCAATGTCGCCGATGCGCGTCTGCCGCTGATAGGGGTCGCTCTCGCTATGGCCACCAGCGAGCGTGTCGATAACCCAGGTTTGCAAGGCCATGTGGGTTTGATGCAAGCTTTGGCTGGCCGGCACCGCGGTGCCGGCGGCCAGCAGCATGGCGATCAGAAAGCCGGCCCACTGGCGCCGCCCGCCCGGTCGACCGTCCAGCCGACCTCCGAGCCATATCGCGCAGATCAGGGCAGCCCCCACCAGAAACAGCGGCTCGGGTTTGGCCAGCACGCTCGCGGCAAGCAATGTGACCGCAAGATAGATCGACGTGAGATCGATTGCTGACTGCGCCGCAGCATCCTTGCTGTGGCGCAAAGTGAATGCAACGTGCCGCACACGCAGCGGCTGTGCATTGCAGGACGCGACCACCACCAGCGGCAACAACAGCACCGGCAGCCAACCGGTCGCCAGCAGCAGACCACGCGGAAGCCCCCGGGTCGCCAGCAGACCCAGCAGCAACGCAATGATCACCAACGCCGTGAGATCGGCCGCCCGACACAATTCACGTTCGCCAAGATCAAGACGCAAACGGCCGCCACCCGCCGCCCCGCGCAGCAGCGCGGCCACGACGCCCACTTCGTGTTGCCCGATCACCAAGCCCCAGAACAACAGCACCGCTGCATGCAGCCATGCCGGGCTGGCGAGTGCGCTCATGTCGCCACCGCCAGCGGCTGCACGATGCCCGCCCAGCGGAGCGTGGCATCCGGCGTCATGCTCTGGTCGCCATCGAGCACGAACACCGTGACGCGGCTACCGGTGGCGAGCAAACGGCGCACGGCATCCTCACGCGCAGCGTCCCAGGTGAGCAAAATGACCACCAGCGAGCTGGTCTTTCGGGCGTGATGCAGCACCGAGTCAAGCAGCGGTGTCAGGGTTTCGGCAGCGCCCGGGGTGACACCGGCAAGCACGCGCAGCAGACCGGCAGCCGAGCCAAGTCCGCGCCCGGCGGTGAGACAATGCACGCCGTCGGCAACGAATAGCAGATCGAGCAGACTATCGGCCTCGCGCGGGCGCAGCACCAGCCCGGCGGCGACCGATACGGCGGCCTCAAAACGCGCAACCGGCACATCAGCCCAGGCGGTATCGAGCATCAGGGCGTGGCGGGCAAAAAACTCTTCCTGAAACTCGCGTACCAGAAGCTTGCCGGTGCGCGCAAAACTGCGCCAGTGAATGGTGCGTAGCGGATCGCCCGGCCGGTAGTCGCGCAACGAACGGAATTCTTCGGAATCACCCACATGCTGCGCCAGCGCGATGCCGCCCGGTTGCCGCTGGCGACGACCGCCCGCTGGCGGCAGTTCAACCCTGCGGCGCGCCGGCAGCACGGTCAAAAGCGCCGGCGCTACGGTCACGGCAATCTGCCGGACGACCAGGCCGAGCGGCCCGCGCACATCGACGACCAGCCGATCGAAACCCGCGCGGCCGCGTGCCGTAGGTTGAGCGTCGACTTTTCGGGTGAGTGTTTGCCCCGGCAATAGTGCGGGCAGCGCAATGGGAGTCATGTCGATGACGCGCAAGCGACGCATCGCGGCGATGAATGCCGGATAACCCAGCCGTTGTTTGC
The DNA here is from genome assembly GCA_903946745.1 of uncultured beta proteobacterium. Classification (GTDB taxonomy): domain Bacteria; phylum Pseudomonadota; class Gammaproteobacteria; order Burkholderiales; family Rhodocyclaceae; genus CAJAWW01. The sequence goes on along the minus strand of CAJAWW010000013.1, from coordinate 11,757 downwards.
CGCGCTGCCGGCGTAATTCAGTCAGCGTCGGCCAGGGCTGGCGCAATTCCTCGACCAACGTCAGCGGCGGCAGGGTTTGCGCGCCCAGATTGCGGATCTCGATCCGATAGGCGCCGGCTTCGCCATCGGTGAAAAACTCCGGCAACCAGCGTTGTGCGGCCAACTGTGGCGGGGTGTGGCGCACGGCTATTGCGACACCGATGGCGTCAAGCAACAGCAATGCAACGCCCATGGAAAACAGCTGATGCGCGGCGTTGGCCTCGGTATCAAGCCCGAAGGCGGCGGCAAACAAGGTGAGTGCGACCAGCACCTCGCCCGCCGGCGTCAACCGCCGCCGCAGCCAGCGGGTGGCGCGAAAGATCAGGCGGAATAACGATAACTGACGCATCGCGGGCACCCGGCCTCAGCACACGTTCTCACACCGGAACGGGAACCGTTGCGAGAATCTCGCGTACCACGTCGGCACCTGTCGTGCCGCCATAACGTGCCTGCGGGTCGAGCGCAAGACGGTGTGCCAGCACCGCCGGCGCGATCTCCTGAATCAGGTCAGGGCTCACGAAGTTGTTGCCGTCGAACAGCGCCAACGTGCGCGCCAACTGGAACAGCGCAATCGATGCACGCGGGCTCGCCCCCATCTGCACCGCCGGGTGATGACGTGTGGCTTGCACCAGGTCAACGATGTAGCGGCGCATGGCCGGCGCCACGGTCACGGCGGCGGCGGCCGCGCGCGCCGCGAGCAGATCGGCCACCGTGGCGCAGGGTTCGATGCGTTCCAGCGGATGTTGCGCGGTGGCGTAATCGAGCAGTCGCTCTTCGGCGTTTGCATCAATGTAACCCAATGCCAGACGAATGCCAAAGCGGTCCATCTGCGCTTCCGGCAGCGGATAAGTGCCGGCTTGCTCCACCGGGTTTTGCGTGGCGATAACGAAATACGGTGGCGGCAATAGCCGGCAGTGGCCGTCAACGGTGACCTGCGCCTCGGCCATGGCTTCGAGCAAGGCCGATTGCGTGCGCGGCGAAGCACGGTTGATCTCGTCGGCCAGCACCACATGCGCAAAGACCGGCCCTTCATGAAAACGAAAAGTCTGCGTCGCAGCGTCAAAGATCGAGACCCCGACGATGTCGGAAGGCAGCAGATCGGGCGTGAACTGGATACGCGAAAACCGCGCCTCGACCGAACGCGCCAACGCCTTGGCCAGCGTGGTTTTGCCGGTGCCCGGGAAATCGTCGAGCAGCACATGCAGGCCGGCAACCCAGGCGCAGACAATCTTGCGGACATTGTCATCCTGACCGTGCATCACCGTGGCCAGGCACGCGGCAATGGTGCGGGGAATATCAGCGGGCTGGCGCGCGAGGTTCATGGATTCATCCCTTCAGTATTGGGTGACGGTCAATGCCCTGCGCCACAAATCCGTGCAGCGTGCTCGATAGGTCGGCGAAAGCAGCGCGTGCGGCGTTTTCGGTAGCAAACGCGCTGAAACAACAAGCGCCCGAACCGCTCATATGGGCGTCGCCGTAACGACGCAAGCACGCAAGACTGGCGGCGACTTCGGGGTAAAGCGCGCAGGCCACCGGCTCAAGATCGTTGTGACCAAAACCGGGGCGCCAGTCTGTGGCGGCGATGACCGGCGTATCGCGGCGCAGTTGTGCAGAACGGAAAATATCCGCCGTCGGCACACCGACCGGGGGGACGATGACCAGATACCAGGCGGGCGGTGGCGTCACGTCGGTAAAGCGTTCGCCAACACCTTCGGCAAAGCAGCTATGACCGTGAATGAATACCGGTACGTCTGCACCCAGCGTCAAACCAATCTGCTGCAACGGTCGTGAATCAAGCCCGCAGCCCCAGAGTCGATTCAGCGCCATCAGCACAGTGGCCGCATCGGAACTGCCGCCACCCAGCCCACCGCCCATGGGCAGGTTTTTTTCAACATGCAGCGTAACACCCGCCACGCAGCCAGTCGCCGCGCGCAATGCGGTGGCGGCGCGCACCGTGAGATCGGCTTCCGGCGGGACGCCGGGCAGTGGTGTAGCCAGCACAATGCGCCCATCGGTGCGCGGCTCGCAGCGGATGCGGTCACCGTGGTCGAGAAAGCGGAACACGGTTTGCAGCAAGTGATAGCCGTCGGCACGGCGTCCCACGACATGCAAGAACAGGTTGATCTTGGCCGGTGCCGGCCAGACTCGCTGCCAGTCAGTCATCCTTAAAACCTATTGCCGACCACAGAGAGCACGGAGGACACCGTGGTGAGCCAAGGCTTTAAGGTTCATCATTGCTGTCCCATTCATCCACGATCAATTTAAGTTCAACGTCATCACGGCTGATTTCCAGCACCCGTAAAAGTCGACGCTGGCGGAACGGTGCCGTATCGGTCACCCGCAACTGCCAACCTTCGACCGGATTCGCCGTAACCGGTGCGGCACCGCGCAGATGATCGGCCAGCCGATCAAGCGGCAAGGGCGTGCCAAAAACCTGCCGCGCCAGTTCGCGCAAATCGGTCGCAATCACAAGCGGCTGCCGGGGACGAACCAGCCGCGCACCGGCAGCATCTCGTTCAAGTTGCGCCATACCCTGACCGAGTGGCGACATCAGCAACACGGTATCACTGGCGGGGCTATGCTCCCAACGAAAACGCAGATGATCGGAGCGTTCGCCCTGGCGCAGCGAAATTCTGCCATCAGCAACAAAATGCACCAGCGGCGTGGTCGGAGCCGGGGTCAATGTCTCGCCCGTCGGCGTCAAACCAGCGCAGGCCGTCAGCCCCAAGGCTGCCAGAAGAGCCAGCCAGTGACGCATCAAGGCGTGGGAGCGGAAGTGGGCGTGGGCGTGGTAAGGCGTTTGATCGTCGCGCTCAGCACGTCATTGCCCGGATTGAGTTTGACCGCATCGCGCCAGACGCTGGTCGCCTCGTCGCGCCGGCCAAGCGACCACAGCACCTCACCGATATGCGCGGCAATTTCGGCATCGGGTTTCATGGCGTAGGCTTTTTGCAAAATCTCCAGCGCCCCCTTGACGTCGCCCTGACGGAACAGCAACCAGCCCTTGCTATCCAGAATATAGCCATCGGCGGGTGCCAGCGCGAGTGCCTTGTCGATCAGCACGGCGGCCTCCTCGAGGCGCACGTTGCGGTCTGCAAAAGAGAATCCGAGCGCGTTATAACCCTGTGGCGAATCCGGTTTGATCTGCATCAGTCGTCGCAGCAAACGTTCGGCCACCCCCATGTTGTCGAGCTTTTCCGCCGCCAGTGCGGTTTCATAGAGCAGATCGGGGTCATTGGGTTGCGCCTCAAGCGCCTTATTGAGCAGGGCATAGGCCTCCGGGTGACGGCCGGCATCGCGCAGCAATTGCGCTTCTGCAATCAACAAACGCATATCGCTGGCCGCACCGGGCTCGCTGGTCTCACCTGGCTCACCCGCGCGCGCAGCGGCAAGTTGTTCGCGCGCCTCGTCCAGCCGCCCCATTCGCACCAGCACTTGCGCTGCGCGAATGTGTGCCGGCACCTTCTGTTCGCCCGCCACCACCGCGCGATACCAGCGTAATGCATCGTCGGCGCGCCCGGCCTGATCGGCGATCTGCCCCAGATAAAACCGCGCGGCATCCAGTTGTTCGCCACGGCCAATAGCGACAAAACGCGTCAAATGCTGCTCGGCTTCGGTCGCATCATCGAGTTGCAGCGACAGAATTCCGATGGCATACAGCAAATCGGTGTTGTTGGCATTCTGGTCAAGCAGGCGGCGAAACTCGCTGCGTGCCGCCTCGAAACGCTTGGCCGCCACCAGCGCGCGCGCATACCCAAGACGAACATCGTGAGCCGCCGGGTAGGTGGATAAAAAATCCTGTAAAAAATCAAGTTGCCCGCCGCTGCGTGCCAACAGGTCGGATTTGAACAGCGCGGCAAGTTCCCAGTCAGGGCGCAAGCGCAGGGCTTCGTCGATTTCAGCACGGGCACGGGCAGCGTCGCTCACCCCGGCTGCCGCATGGGCGCGCGCAAGATGCGCTTCCGCGAGCTCCAGATAGGGTTCCGTGATGCGATCAATAATGCGCTGGGTCACGGCTTTGTCTGTATGGCGCGCGAAAGCGCGCAGCACACCGATCAGGGTTTCACCAGTGCGCGGGCCGGCGAGCTTCAGATCGGCGGCAATTTTGTTAACCAGTTCGTCAATACGCCCGCTGGTGAGCAGCAGCAAGGTTTCCATCTGGCGCGGCTGCAACGCTTCCGGCTCTATCTCGAGCCATAGGCGCGTGGCCTCAAGCGCGGTGGCGTATTGGCGCGCATGCAGTCCGATTTCAGCAGCACGACGGACAATGCGCGGGTCACGCGTCAGTTTGGCAAGATCAAGGTAGGCACCGGCCGAAAACTCGAGTTGCCCACGCTGGGCGGCGATTTCGGCCAACAGAAACTGATACACCACCGCCCCGGTCAGCTCTTTTGCGGGGAGCTTTGGGGCGCTCGTGGTCTCTGCGGGGGGCGCTGGCGCAGCAACCTGAGCCACGGCAGATCCTGCCAGCAGGCAAGCGATCAGTGGAATGCGACAAAGTGCGCGAATTGTACGAATTGCGTCAATCATGAAGATGTACCCGGTCATTCAGGAAAGCCGCCCACGGCGTGCGGCATGCCTCCACTACAATGCGTTCATGTTAGCAGTTTCACAAGTGTCATGATGTTCGCACCCACGCCCGCTTTTTATGCCCGAACTTCCTGAAGTCGAGATCACTTGTCGCGGCATTGCCCCCGGGTTAGTTGGTCGCCGTATTCTGAGCGTCGACTTTCGCGTTCCGGCTTTGCGCTATCCGCTGCCGCACCACTTGAGTACAACGCTGGCCGGCGCAGTGCTGAAAGACGTCACACGTCGTGGCAAATATCTGTTGCTCAATTTCGGGGTCGGACATCTGCTGATTCATCTGGGTATGTCTGGCAGTTTGCGCCTGCTGGCGGCCGGTGTTGCGCCCGATAAGCACGATCATGTGGATCTGGTGTTTGCCGGACGCAATCCGTCGGTGTTGCGCATGCGCGATCCGCGTCGTTTCGGTGCCATGTTGTGGATTGCGGGCGAACCGCAACAGCACCCGCTGCTCGCCGTGCTCGGTATCGAGCCGCTGACAGAGCAATTCACCGCAGCGTGGCTAAAACGCACACTCACGGGGACGAAAGCGGCCATCAAGCCGACACTGATGGACAGCCATCGCATCGTTGGCATTGGCAACATTTATGCATCGGAAAGCCTGTTCCGCGCCGGCATCGATCCACGCCGTGCGGCAGGCCGCATTTCATTGCAGCGCCTTGGCAGACTGGTGCCAGCGATCAAAGCAACCTTGACAAAGGCCATCGCTGCCGGTGGCAGCAGTCTGCGCGACTTCATCCATTCGGATGGCAGTTCGGGCTATTTTCAGCAGCAATATTTTGTCTATGGCCGCACCGGCGAGGCTTGCCGTGTCTGTGCCCAGCCAATCCGCGAACTGCGGCAGGGACAACGGGCAACGTTTTATTGCCCGCTGTGCCAGCGATGAAGCGATTTACTTCGCCGTCAGTTTAAGAAACTTCGCCATCAGGTCATCCTTCGATTCGACGTTATCCGCATCATTCGGGATGCAATCGACGGGGCAAACTTCACGGCATTGCGGCGTATCAAAATGGCCGACGCATTCGGTGCACTTGCTCGGGTCGATAATATAGATTTCGTCACCCTGCGAGATGGCGCTGTTGGGGCATTCTGGTTCGCACACGTCGCAGTTGATGCATTCGTCGGTAATGGTCAGAGACATGAGTTTCCTCGTTTCCTTTTCGTTTAATTTTCGTTTAATTAAATAGGTTTCTGTATTTTTCCCGCCAGTCGTGCGGCAACCGGCGGCTGGACAAACTTGGAGACATCGCCGCCGAGCACGGCAATTTCGCGCACCATGGTGGCGGAAACAAACATGTATTGCTCGGAGGGTGTCAAAAACACGGTTTCGACATCGGGATAGAGATTTCGGTTCATTCCCGCCATTTGAAACTCATATTCGAAGTCGGACACCGCGCGCAAGCCGCGCAAAATCACGCTGGCGTTATGGCTTTGAAGAAAGTCCATCAGCAAGCAATCAAAGCCGTGGATTTCGATATTGGGATAATCCTTGAGTACGTCACGCGCCATCTCGACGCGTTCTGCCAGGGTGAACAGTGGTTTTTTGCCACGGCTCTCGGCCACGCCGATGATGACGCGCTGAAACAAGCGCGAAGCCCGGCGCACAAGGTCTTCATGGCCACGGGTCAGCGGGTCGAATGTTCCGGGATAGACAGCAACGCTCTTGCTCATGTCTGCTCCAGCAGATGAAAATAAACTTGGCCGGCATGGCCGCGCTTTATTACCGACCACGCCCCGAAATCAGCGGCACCCAACGGAGCTTCCGCCTCCGCATAAATGCGCGCCCCAGGTGCAGCCAGATCCGCCAGCCGGGGCAATACCTGCGCCAGCCAGCCCTGCCCGTAAGGCGGATCGAGAAAGATTACATCGAAGCGCCGACCAAGCGGGGGGGCGAATTTTAGCGCATCGCCAAAAAATAGCGCGATGCGATCACTGGCAAAGACGTCCGCCTGCTGCCGCAGCGCCAGAAATGCCTTGCGGTCGCGCTCCACCAGCGTCACCTGTGCGGCTCCGCGCGACGCCGCTTCAAAACCGAGAATGCCGCTGCCGGCAAATAGATCGAGACAATGCAACCCGTCAAGATCTTGCCCCAGCCAGTTGAACAGGGTCACCCTCACCCGATCCGGCGTCGGTCGCAAACCCGGCGCGTCGGTGACCTGAATCAGGCGACTACGCCATTCGCCGCCAGTAATACGAATTCGGCTCAATTTGGGTTAATTCGCGGGTTGATCCGTTCGCTAATCCGCAGCCACCACCACGGTCACCAGATTTTCCGGTTTTACATGGCGGGCAAAAGCCGCGCGCACCTGTTCGGCGGTGACCGCTTTAACCTTGGCCGGAAAGTCATCAATGTAGGTCAGTGGCAATTCGTAAAATCCGATGGCCGACAGATACGTCAACAGTTTGGCGTTGCTGTCCAGGCGCAGAGCCAGGCCATCGACCATGTTTTTCTTGGCCGCGGCAAGCTCTTTCGCTGTCGGCCCCTTGGCAACGAATTCGGTCAACACCTGTTCGGCCAACTGCACCGCAGCATCGGCTTGTTCGCGCTTGGTCTGCAAGCCAATTTCAAACGGCCCCTGCTGCTTGCGCGGCGCAAAATAGGAATACACGCTGTAGGCATAGCCGCGCTTCTCGCGCACTTCTTTCATCAGGCGGGACACAAAACCACCGCCACCGAGCGTGTAGTTGCCCACCAGCAACGGAAAGTAATCGGGGTCGGCGCGACTGATGGCCGGCAAGCCAATATGCACATGGCTTTGCGCGGCCGGATGCGGCACCTTGATATGGGTGCGTGCCGGCAAGCTCACGGGCACAGGCTGCGGTGCCGCGCTGCCCGATGGTAAAACTGCGGGCAAACCGACAGTCAGGCGCTGGGCAATGGCCTCGGCTTCAGCACGCGAGACGTCGCCGATAATGGAAACCACGGCACCCCGTGCCGCGTAATGCGCGCGATGAAAAGCCACCAGATCATCACGCGTGATGGCCGCAACGGTATCGACCCCAGGGCTGATGCCATACGGATGACCGGGGTAGATTGCCGCAGCGAAACGCTTGCTGGCTATTGCATCGGGGCGGGTTTCGGCCTCCTGAATGGCGGAAATGGCGCGCGCTTTTTCGCGCTCCAGCGCCGCTTGCGAAAATCGCGGTGTCGACAAAACTGCGGTCATCAGCGCCAGTGCGGCCTCACGCTCGGCAACCGACGACAGGGTGCGCAAATTGATGCTGGCGCGATCGCTATCCGCGCCCCCGCCCAGACGGGCACCAATGTCGGCAAGACGTGCAGAAATCTGCTCTTCGTCAAGATCGGCGGTTCCGGATTCAAGCAGACTCCGTGTCAGCCCGGCCAGCCCGGCTTTGGCCGCCGGAACCTGCACACCGCCGGCGGTAAAATCGATATGCACATCGAGAATCGGCAACACCCGTGTTTCGACGAAATACACGCGCGCCCCGGAAGCAGCAACCCAGTGCTGGATCGTCACGCCGGCAACCGCTGGCAACGTAGCGCCCAACAAAGCGACGAAAACAAAAAAATAAGGTTTCACGATGATTCTCCGGGGTTTCAGTGACGTGTCGCCAGGCCGCGTGCGCGCGGACGACTTTGTTCGACTGGCTGCGGGTCAAGCACCGCAATGGTCAGCGTGTCGTCCTTGAAGTATTTTTTTGCCACCGCCTGCACTTCTTCGGCCGTGATGGTTTTCAACTGCTGCAACTGCGTTTCAATGTCGCGCCATGAAAATCCGGTGGCTTCGGCCGCACCGATTTCCATGGCCTGCGCCATCAGCGAATCGCGCTTGTAGGTCTGTGCGGCAATGATCTGGGTTTTGACGCGGGCGAGCTCTTCGGCCGAAATGCCCTCGTCCTGCACACGCTTCAACTCGGCGCGCAGCGCGGCTTCCAGCTCGGTGATGGTCTTGCCTTCGGCCGGCTGACCATCGATGCTGAACGTGGCCTCGCCACGCACCGTACCGTCGTAACCCGCGCCGGCGGATTGCGCTACTCGCGATCCACGCACCAGATTGCGGGAAAAACGCGAAGCATCATGGCCGTCGAGAATCGCCGCCAGAACATCAAGCGCATACGGGTCACGATCTTTGTACGCATCGCGCAGCCGGGGCATTTTCCAGCTCATGGCGAGATAGGGCAGCTTGGCCGGTGCCTTGACACGCAGATGCCGCACACCCGTTTGTTCAGGCTCGTTCTGGGGCTTACGCACCGGTAGCGCACGGGTCTTGTGCGGGCCGTAATATTTTTCAGCCAGCCGGAAAACTTCCCGGTGATCGACATCACCCACGATCACGACATAAGCATTATTGGGCGCATACCACTGCCGGTACCAGTCACGCGCATCCTGCCAGCGCATGTGTTCCAGATCGTCCATCCAGCCGATCACCGGGCGGCGATACGGGTGCGCCTGAAACGCCACGGCATTCAACGCCTCATGCACCATCGACTGAGGATTGTCGTCGGTACGCAGGCGGCGCTCTTCCATCACCACCTTGATTTCGGCGGAAAATTCCTTGGGATCGAGTTTCAGATTGACCATGCGATCCGCCTCCATTTGCATCATCTGCGGCAAGGCCGCCTTGGGCACGATCTGAAAATACGCCGTGTAGTCGCGACTGGTGAAGGCGTTATCACGCCCGCCGGCCTCAGCAACGCGCTTGTTGAATTCGCCCGAGGCCATGTTTTTGGTTGCCTTGAACATCAGGTGTTCCAGCACATGCGCCACCCCCGACGTGCCGCCCTTCTCGTCCATGCTGCCGGCGCGATACCAGACCATGTGCACGACAGTCGGCGCACGGCGGTCTTCCTTGACGATCACCTTCAGACCGTTGCTGAGCGTGCGTTCAAACGGGTTGGCTAAAGTCGACGCTGGAGATACGGTGATCGACAGCACGATTATCGAAAACAAAAAGTGAAGGGGATGGGTCATGGCGACGCAGTCGGTTGGCTTGTGGGCGGGTTTGTCAGTGGCACTAAATGGCTCTGCTAGAATTGTTTGACTGCGCATCTTAGCGCGGCTCCTGTCTCTGACCCGCCATTTTGATGTTCAGTTTCCTCAAGAAAAAAGACGAATTACCCGCCGCCGCGCCGCCCGCTGCCGTTCCGCCAACTTCGTGGACGGAGCGCCTCAAATCCGGGCTATCGCGCACGCGCGCCGCGCTCAACACGCCGCTGACCGAGCTTTTCAGCCGTGGCCGGATCGACGACGAGTTACTCGACGATCTCGAATCTACCTTGCTGATGGCCGATTGTGGTGTCGAAGCCACCACCTGGCTGCTGGCCGAACTCAAAACGGCGGTTAAACAGGACAAGTTAGACACCCCGGCGCAACTGCGTGACGCGCTCTCTGAGCGACTGGAAACGCTGCTCACTCCGCTCGAACAAGCACTGGATGCCGGCACGCATCAGCCCTGCATCATCATGATCGCCGGCGTGAATGGTGCAGGCAAGACCACCTCCATCGGCAAGCTCGCCAAATATTTCCAGAGCCAGGGCAAGAGCGTGCTGCTGGCCGCCGGCGACACGTTTCGCGCCGCTGCACGCGAACAACTGGTGGCCTGGGGCGAGCGCAACAACGTGACCGTGATCGCGCAGGAATCCGGTGACCCGGCTGCCGTGGTGTTCGACGCCATCAGCGCCGCACGCGCACGCGGTATCGACATTGTGCTGGCCGACACGGCCGGACGCCTGCCGACACAACTGCACCTGATGGAAGAAATCGCCAAGGTGCGCCGCGTCATACAAAAGGCCGATGCCAGCGGCCCGCACGAAGTGCTGCTGGTGCTGGACGCCAATATCGGGCAAAACGCCATTGCCCAAGTCAAATCATTCGATAAAGCCATCGGCGTGACCGGGTTGATTGTCACCAAACTCGACGGCACTGCAAAAGGTGGCGTGCTCGCCGCCATCGCCCGCCAGTGCCCGAAACCGGTGCGCTTCATCGGTGTCGGCGAAGGCATCGACGACCTACAACCCTTTGTTGCCCGGGAGTTTGTGGCGGCATTGTTTGGAAAATAAGGCTACTTGCATTCCGGGGTTGGAAGCCCGGTTTCAACGGCATCTTCGATGAACTGTTTTGTGAAAAACAGGGTTGTCTGACACCAAAATCCAACCGCCCGTTGCGTGCAAAAGATGGGCGGAAAACGAAAAACCAATGGCGGCAGTGCAGCGGTTGCTGTCAGTGGCGATGACATGGGAATGCGATTGGTAGGTCGGCTCTCACCAGATTCCAGACGGTGGCGGTTCCGGTGCGGCGGTCGGTTTCCTGGTGAACGCCAGACGCTCAGAAATGATTAGCGCCACGCCACATCGTGCGCGCCCAGGGCTTGACGGTGCCGGATTGACGATGTGACACGAAAATGTTCCGACCCTACGCGGGTGATTGAGGGAAAACTTTGTTGGCTTGGTTGGCTCTATGGTAGACGGGGCAAAATACTTGACTTGACCTATCCGTACGGGCAGGGAACACTCAGGCTCACTTGGTTGAAATGCTTGCCCTTGAGGTATGTTCATTTGGGCTGAACGACCGGGGCAGGATCCCAACGCACTGGTTCAAGCCGCCGCGGCAAAGGACATCCTGCTTGCTCCCGGGCAGCTTTTCCGACCGCAGCTTCAATCGACGTCCTTCCTGCGTTTCAATGCGGTCTATCTGGGCGACCCGCGTTTCCTCGCCTTTCTTCAATCGCTCCCCTGATCCTGGCAGCGGCTTGTGCCAGAATCGCCCGATGCGCTCGCTGCCTTTTCCCTTCTCGGCTCTCTTTGATCGCCATCGCCCTTGGCTATGGTTCGCCCTCTGGCTGTCCGGAGCGGTTTTTGGCGCTGTGCTCCTGATCGGGCAGTCGATCGAAGTTCAACGCGAAGCGTTTACCACCGAAGCACGCATCGCCCATCGTTTGCTGTCGCAGCGGGCGGTGCAGCACGAAGCGGTGCTGGCTACGTTGAGTTTGATGCAGCCGGCGCTCGAAGCCCGCCTGCCGGCCATCTATCCCCAATTCTTGCAGGTCTGGCGCCGAGCCGACGACGGCGTTTGGCCGGTAGCGCCGGGTTTGCAGGCGCGTTTGCGGGCGGCCGAGGAGGGCGTAGGCGGCGCACGGCTGGCCATGGCGGATTTGCCCGGCGGGCGTTTCTGGC
>CAJAWW010000012.1 GCA_903946745.1 uncultured beta proteobacterium | reverse complement strand
GATGCGGTTTGAAGCGGGGAAAGTTGCTGGGTGGCGTTCATGTCATGCTCCTTTTTGAAATGCTGCATGCACACATTAACGCAGGGGAGCGCATCTCCGGGACAGGCGAAATGCGCTGTTACATTTGTTACATTCCCGGACTATTTTTGGTGCTACGAGTTCCGCCGCAGCCAGCGCAGGTGAAACCGTCCCGGATCGACCGCATCAACCAGATCGCGCTCGACCGGCAGCGGGTCGCCGTGCATCTGGCTGGCGATCAGTTCGGCGGCCAGCGGTGCCCAGACCATGCCGCGTGCGCCCAGTCCGAGCAGCCCCCATGCCCCCGGCAGGCGCGGCAGGCGCGCCAGCGACGGATCGCGTGGTCGCTCGGTCAGCGGTGCGTGAACATCGGGCAGCGCACCGGCCATCGGCAGGCGGTCGATGGTGGTGGTGCGCAGGCCGACGCGGCCATCAAGCCGGGAAGGATCGAGGTCGTGTCGCAGATCCGGCAGCAGTTCGGCGAGCCGTTGCAGATTGCCGGCGTGGTCGGCCACACGCAGATCCAGTCCGGCATCGTCGTGACCAAAACTTGCACCAATACAAGGCGTGCCGGATTCAGGCGGCGTGAGATAGCCAGTGCGGCACAACACATGGCGCACGCCGGTGAGCATTTGCGGCGGCAGGGTGCTGATCTGGCCGCGTACCGGCGTCAGGGGTAGCGGTGCCGGCAGCAGGGCGTTGGCGGCATGGGCATTCGCCAGCACGATGTGCGGGGCTTGGGCGAGTACTTCGCCCTGCGCGCCGAAGGCCGTCCAGTGTTCGCCGTCATGTTCGATACGGCTGACGGTGGTGTTGCAACGCAGATGAATGTGCGTGCGGTGCTGTGCATTGCCCTGCGCGATCAGCGCTGCACACAGGCTGGCCGGGCTGACCCAGCCACCGCCGGCAAACCACCAGCCGCCATGCGCCAGCCGCTGCCCGATATGCGCTTCGGCAACGGGGCGTTCCATGAATTGCAAGACATCGGGTGGCAGCCTCAAGGCTTCAGCGGTGCTGCGTTGCAGGGCTTCATGCGCGGCATCGCGGGCGATCTGCATTACGCCGCAGGGCGACCAGCGAACACCGGGCAGCGCGGCCAGTAGCCGTAAGGCATAGAGATACCCGGCGCGTGAAAAGCGTGCACCTTGCGCGTCGTCTTTGGCCGGGCGCGGCAGCACAATGCCGGTCGGGTTGCCGGAGGCACCTTGTGCCGGGCTGGACAGGCTTTCCAGTAGTTCTACCTGCCAGCCGCGCGCGGCCAGTCGCGCGGCGACGCTGGCACCCGCTAAGCCGGCACCGATGACGATGGCACGTTGTTGAAAAGTCGACGCTGGCGGTACGCTGGCCGCCGGAGCGACGCGAAAACTCACTCCGGGCGCATTTGCGGAAACAGGATCACGTCGCGAATCGAGGCTGAATCGGTCAGCAGCATCACCAGCCGGTCGATGCCAATGCCGCAGCCGCCGGTGGGCGGCAGGCCGTATTCGAGCGCGCGGATGAAGTCGGCGTCGTAGAACATGGCTTCTTCGTCGCCGGCTTCTTTGGCGCGCGCTTGGTCGAGGAAGCGTGCGGCCTGATCTTCGGCGTCGTTGAGTTCGGAAAAACCATTGGCGATTTCGCGGCCGACGATGAAGAGTTCGAAGCGTTCGGTGATCTCCGGGTTGGCATCGTTGCGTCGCGCCAGCGGCGAGACTTCGGCGGGGTAGTCGATGATGAAGGTCGGCTCCCACAATTCGGCTTCGGTGGTTTCTTCAAACAGCGCCAGTTGAAGCGAACCGATGCCCATGTGCGGCTTGATGGCGAACTTGTATTCCTTGAGCTTTTGCTTCAGCCAGTCGATGTCGTTCAATTGCTCGAAACTGTAACCGGGATGATAGTGATGGATCGCGCCAACGATGGTGAGGCGGGCGAAGGGTTTGGACAGATCAAGTTCGCGCCCCTGATATTGAAATACCTCGGTGCCCAGCGCCTCGCGCGCCGAATGCCGCAGCAGGCCTTCGGTGAAGTCCATCAGTTTGCGGTATTCGGTGTAGGCCTCGTAGAACTCCATCATGGTGAATTCTGGGTTGTGGCGCGGTGAAAGACCTTCGTTGCGGAAGTTGCGATTGACCTCGAACACCTTTTCAAAGCCGCCGACCACCAGTCGCTTGAGATACAACTCCGGCGCGATGCGCAAGAAGAGTTCCATGTCCAGCGCGTTGTGGTGGGTCTTGAAGGGCTTGGCCGCCGCACCGCCGGGGATCGGATGCATCATCGGTGTTTCGACTTCGAGGAAACCGTGGTGGATCATGTAATTACGGATCGACTGCACCATGCGGCTGCGGGCCACGAAGGTGAAGCGCGTTTGCTCGCTCATGATGAGATCGAGATAACGCTGGCGGTATTTCTGCTCAACGTCGGTGAGGCCGTGAAATTTTTCCGGCAGCGGACGCAGCGATTTGGTCAGCAGCCGAATTTCGCTGGCATGCACCGTGAGTTCGTCGGTCTTGGTTTTGAACAGCGTGCCGCTGACGCCGACGATATCGCCCAAGTCCCAATGTTTGAAATCCTTATGCACGTCTTCACCGGTGACATCGTTACTGACAAAAATCTGGATGCGCCCCGACATATCCTGAATGCTGGCGAAACTGGCCTTGCCCATGACGCGCTTCAACATGATGCGCCCGGCCACCTTGACGGAGATGGGCGTGGCCTCCAACTCTTCGCGGGTTTTGGTGGCGTAGAGTTCATCAAGCCGGCCGGCCAGATTTTCACGCGAGAAATCGTTGGGGAAGGCGCGGCCGGTGGCGCGCCACTGGGTCAGTTTCTCGCGGCGCTCGGCGATCAGGTGGTTTTCGTCGGTGGGTGGGGTGGCTGTGGTGAGTGTGGTCATGATGGAATTCCGGATCGGCAGGTGTTCAAAGTTGGCGAATATCGACGACAGTTTCGTGGCCGAAGTCGGGATGGTCAAGGTAGGAAAGGATACTGCGTGCGGCGGCCTCCGGGGATTGCAATTGTCCCTCGGCCTTCAGGGCGACAAAGCGTTCGCGCAGTGGAAAGTCTGCGGCCGGCGTGTTGCGGATGTGCGTCTGCATGTCGGTATCGATGACGCCCGGGGCGAGGCTGACGATGTGTGCCGGATTGTGAGCTGGGCTTTCCCTCTGCGCTTGTTCATGTGCTACGCAACGCGAGAAGTGGTCAAGGCCGGCCTTGCTGGCGCCATATACGCTCCAGCCCGGATAGGCGGTGTGTGCTGCACCGGAAGAAATATTGAGGATGCGCCGCAGCCCTGGCCAGTGTGCGGTAAGACGCAAAAACGCCGAGGTCAGCGCGATGGGCGTGGTGAGATTGAGCGCCACTGCATCGGCGACCGACGCCGCGGGTAGTTGGTCGGCCAGCGCGATAGGTGCCACCGTGCCGGCATTATTGATGAGCGTCACCGCGTTGAAGTCTTGCGCGTTCAAGGCTGACAGCGCGGTTTCCAATGCGATTACCGATGCTGCGCTATCGGTCAGATCGATGGTGCAGGCGATGAATCGATCATTGATCGCCAGCGCCATGTGCCCACGCGCCATACCGATCACCCGCGCGCCGTCGGCCAGCAACGCGGCACTGAGGGCATGGCCCAGGCCGCGTGAGGCACCGGTAACGATGGCGAGAGTTGGTTTGTGCGGCATGGAAGGATGGTCTGGATGAATACCAAAAGAAGGCGTGCAGTTTACAACAGCCCTTTACAGCAACCCTTCCTGTTCGCCCTTTTCTCCACGACTGGCGAGTGCCTCAAGCAATTCGCCGAGCATGGCGGGGAGCACGCGATTGCGCAGCGCGGTAACGCGCGCTTGGTCGTGTGCGGTCAGGGGTTTGCGTTGGGCCAGTGACGCGAGATCGGCCGCGCTCATGTGCCAGGGTGACCACTCCAGTTGGGCGTCTTGCCAGAGTTTTCCAGCATGCAGCGCAATCTCGATGCCGGCCGGATCGGGGTCGCAGGCGATCCGGGCGGCTGCCGGGGCGAGTTTTAGCAACTGCGAGATGGCGGTTTGCCACCAACCGGGGGCAAAACCGGGCAACCACAGCACGCCTTCGCCCTCGCCGCGCTGGCGTGCGACGCGCTCAAAGCTGGTGCGGTTTTCAACTAGCGTCCACAGTGTGACCTGGCTTTCGGCGGTGATTGTCGTCGTAATTGTCGGCGCAAGGGTGGCCGGTGGCAGCGCGACAAAATCTGCGGCGGCATCGAGATTCAGCGCTCCGCGTGGCAGCAACAAGCGCAGCGGTGCTGCGATGCATAGCAGCGGTGAATGGCCGCCAATGCCGCAAGCGACCAGATCAACACGGGCGTCCAGCCAGTCCCATTCGGCGCTGGTGATGGACTTTGTGTCGCCGCGCGCAAATTGCGCAAAGTCGCGCCGTGTGGCTTGTGTTCTGGCCGTCCAGCGCGACAGTGCGACCAGTAATTCGATGCGTGCCAGTGCGAGTGCGGGGCGCAATGTTGCGGCATCTTCAGCGGCGGCATGGAATGCGCAGGCGGTTGGATCGGCCAGCAATGCGGCAAACGCGTGGTGTGCGGTGGTTTGCAGTGCCGCCTGATCGGGTAAGCCCAGCGCGGCACGCAAACTGGCTAATGCGGTGAACTCAATCCAGATGACTTGCCAGCGGCCGTCGCGCCAGACTTCGTCGAGACGCACCCAGGCGCTGGCGAGCATTGCTTCGAGCAGGTCGTGGGCGGTTTCAAAGGCCGTGCCGCCGGCCATTGCCAGCAGGGTTTCCCATTTGCAGCGGGTATTTCCGCTCGCGGTGCGGCGCAGCCAGGTAGTGGCCAGCGTGCGCCATGCCGGCGGCCAGGTGTCGATGGATGCCGTTGTGCCCGGCTCGTCGGACTGACGCAGGCGACGATTGCGACCGGTGCTGGTGATGACGGATTCAGTCATCGACTTGCCGCACCAGACGCGCAATGCGCGGTGCCCAAGCCTCGCCGGGTTTTTTCTTGTAGGTCACCAGCGTCAGCATGGCGGGGTCATACACGTTGACGTTGTGGGTGATGGGCGTGGTAATCAGGTATTGCGCGCGGGTGGCCTTGAGAAAGCCGGCGACGCGGTCGATGTTCACGATGTCCAGATGCGCGAAGGGCTCATCGATGAAAACGAAGCCGCCCGAGCGGTCAGGGTGCGCGTTGTCCATCATCAATGCGATCAGCAGAATCAGGGATTTGATGACCTGCTGTCCGCCGGAAGCCTCACCATCGTTCATGCCGGCAAAGCCTTTCTGGTCGAAGTCGAAGCGCACGTCCAGTCCCGCCTGAGTGAGGGTGGCATCGTCGTTTTCGAGATGCGGCGTGACCGGTTCCACGGCGACGTCGGCGAGTTTGCCCAGCGTCTTGAGATTGTGGCCATAGCTGCGCAGGGTGTGGCGCAACACCTCGATGTACGCCCCGCGTGCGGCATCGGTCTGGTCGGTGGCGCGGCGGTTTTCGGCGTGCCGGCGTTCGTGTTCGACGCTCTGGCGTTGATAGTCTTCGCTACGCAGGTCGCGCAGCGCAATGATGGTTTCATCGTTCGCGCGTCCAGTCGCCGCCCTTTTTTTCAATCCGACAGACCAGCGTCACCTGGTCATTGAGTATCGGGAAAAATGGATGCGTGCGCCCGCCAGGGCCGCTGCCGCGCTGATTGTCCACCACGGCACGCAGCCAGGTGTAGGGCTGACCGCTTTTGCGGGCGTAACGTTTGTAGTCGCGCTTTTTCGAGCAGTCCTGCGCCAAGAGCGTGCGCAGCGCATCGAGCAGCGTGGTTTTGCCAGAACCGTTGGGGCCGACAATCGTGACGATGGGGGCATCCAGCGGCAGATTGGTACGCTGCCAGTAATCCCAATGCACGAGTTCGAGGCTGAGGATGCGGAACATGGCTCAGTCGGGGCGCAAATTCAGCGCGTCGGCGGCGGCTTTCACCAGTGCTTCGGTGCTTTGTAGCCCGGTAGGGGTTGCGTCGCCTTCAGCATGTTTTGGCGGCGGAGTTTCGCTGGCAGTAGTTTTGCCGGCCAGCAATTCACCCAGTGCGCCGTTGATGATGCGCGGCGCGAGTTGTTCGTAATCAAAGGCCAGATCGAGCAATGCGCCTTCGTAAATGATCTTGTTGCGGCGCTCAATGAAACCCAGCCGCGACAGAATGCCCAGATTCATGCCGATGCGCGTCCAGCCGCCGGCTGCATTGGCGTAATCGGCGCGCAGTGTGGCTTCGCTGATGCCGCGCGAGGCGTCGGTGATGGCGGAGAGTGGTTTGCCGGCACCGAACATGTCCGGCTGGTCGGTGCCGTCCGGCGACTGCCGCGACCACTGCCGCTCGCGCTTGGGCAGCACGATCAACGCCCACAGCAGCACCAGCAGCGCCACGCCATCTTTGGCCAGACCAAAATTGTTGTTGATCCAGTTTGTGCCCTGACCGAACACCGCCTGCTCGGCATCAAACGTCAGCGCCACGGCCAGATGGTCGGCAAATGGATTGGCCAGCAGGCGTAAGCCGGTGGCGGCCAGACGACGCTCGACTTCGGCACGAAAATCAAGGTCGAGCAGCGCACGTTGCGCCAGCGGATGTTTGCGTGAGAGCGTGCGCGCGGCCAGCAATTGCGCGATCAGGTGCGCGGCATCGCCGCCCTGTTCGCTTTCACTCGTATGCTCACTCATGAACGGATTCCAGCGTCAGGTTTTCAATCTGAGCCACGCCATGGCGGGCGACTGGCAGCAGCGCTGCGCCACGATCACTGCTGCAAATGCGCAAGGGCAGGCTGGCGAGATCGATCAGCGTCGGGTCGGTGGTCGGCTCGCCAATCAGCGGCAAGAGTGAAAAGCGATAGGCGGTTTCGCGAAAACCGTCAGCGACGACCGCATCGGCCACCGATGTGGCGGTGTCGCGGCCGACTAGGCCGGCGAGCAGCGCCACCAGTGCCGGCAGTTGCGGCGGCAGCGGCGCGGCAAATTCCGTGGTCTCGGCAACGTCGGCCGCTGCCGGCATTGCCGTGTGCCCAGCGTCGACTTTTTCGCGCAGCAATTCGGCTTCGGCGACATCGAGCATCACATCGCCGGTGACAAAAATAGGTTCCGGGATGAGCGCAATGCAGTGTTCCGCCAATCCGGCGAGGCGGCCCACATCACAGCCTCGCAACCAGGCGGCCAGTTCAGTGGTGGATAAGCCGCCGTGCGACAGATGCACGCGCTGGCGTGCCATGGCGGCGAGTTCGCGGCTGAATACGCCCGTCATGCGCATCAGCCGCGATTGCTTCTGCCCGATGGACTGGGCAATGCGCCAGCCGGCGGCATCCAGTGCGTTGTCGACGGTTAGACTGCGGATGACCTCGGTGCCCTTTTCCATCCATAAAAATACCGATTCCAGCCGGGTTTGCGCGGCGGTCAGTTGCAACTCGGACGCCGAGCGCACGGCGGCGGCAAAGTCATCTTCCAGATCGGTCAGACGTGCCAGTATCTGTTGCAGGTGATCGCGCGAAACGCGTCCGGTCAGTGCGCCGCCGGCCAGTTGTGCGGTGAGAAAACCCAGCCCGGCTTCATCGCCCTCGGCAAACTGCATGAGTGCGGCCAGCGCGGCCAGCGCGCTGTGCCCTTGCGATGACACGCGATAGGTGCGATCTTCGCCCTCCCACAGCAGCAGATCGAATTCGGTGAGGCGCTTGACGATGGTATCGAGCTTGGTGGTGTCGAGATAGGCAAAGTGGGCGTCAATCTCGCGTCGACTCCAACGCGGTGCGTCGGCACGGCCGCCGATTTCACGCAACACCAGCAGCCGAATCTGCACGGCCGCCTCGCTACCGTGAAACAGTGCGCTGAAGGCCGTGAGCAGCGGTTTGGCCGCCAGCAGCGGATAAAGCCCCGGCAGGTCTTCCGCGACAATTTGCGGCGCAAGATAGGCAGCAAGCCGTTCGCCGGCGTCGCTGGCGGCTGGGGAGGATAGGCTTGCCGTCGGGTTTGCCATCGGGCGGTGCGTCAGCTACACGCCCTGCTTTAAACTGGCCTCGAT
>CAJAWW010000011.1 GCA_903946745.1 uncultured beta proteobacterium | reverse complement strand
TGGCAAAGCGTTGGGTGAAGTCTTCGGCCTGACACTCGATGGCCGCCGGGAGCCCGAATTCTTTGAGGATGCCCGGACGCAACTCACGCGCAACCCGGCTGGCGGTACTCATCGCCTGATCGAGCAATCCTTCAATCGAGTGTGCTTTGTCACGCAACTTGTCGCTGCCTTCTGGCAGTTTGCTGGCTAGCAGTGCCACTTCGATTTTCAGACGTACCAGAATTGATCCCAGCTCATCATGAATATCGCGCGAAATGCGTTCCCGCTCTTCCTCTTTGACGGCCTCAAGATGGGTTGAAAGCTCGGCCAGTTGCTGGCGTGAGCCGCGCAATTCAGCCTCGGACTCTTTGCTTTCGCTGATATTGGTGGCGATGCCACGCCATTCGATGACGCCCGAATCGAACCGGTGCGGTGTCGAACGCACGTTGATCCATTTTTGCCGTGCGCGCCCGCGCGTGTGCCCTTCCCAGTTCAGCAGAGCACCGTTGTCGGCCGATTCGCGCAGTGCTTTTTCGAGGCTTTTGCGTTCTTCCGCATCAAATGCATCAAATAGCCGGGAGGCGGCAGCAAGGAGTTCCTGCTGCTTGAATCCGAAAAGTTTTTGGCAGCCTTCGCTCACATAAAGAAAACGGAATTCGCCTTCCGCATCGCGGCGCAACTGAAACAGCATGCCCGGCAGATTGGAGGCGAGCGCACGAAAGCGCGCTTCACTTTCCTTGAGCATTTCCAGCGCGGCGCGATGGTCAGCGCGGTGACGCGCCTCACGAACTTCGCGATCTACGGCAGGAATCAGTCGTTCGAGGCGATCAGAATCGATGACATCACGCGCGCCAGCCTTGATCGAACGTTGCGTGCAGCGTTCGTCATCGGGTTCGGCAACAACAATCAGCGGAATATCCAGATCAAGCTCGTCGACGAGGCGAGCCACAGCCTGCACGGATAGCGAGCTGACGCCGGATGTGTACAGGATGGAATCCCACGGCTGACTTCGCAACGCCGTCCGCAAGCTCGCTTGTGTGCCGATTCGATGCAGATTCGCATCCCGGTCAGCGCCCTTAAAAACAGGGGTCAGACGTGCCAAAGCATCGTCACCAGAGGCGATCAAAAGAAGATGCAACAGCGGAGCAGTTGCCGGGCGGGTAACCATAAATGGGATGACCGGTGAAGGAGGTCAAGTTTATAGCGTAATGGAGTGCGCGGAGAATTCATCTCGCTATAATGCGCCCCGTGCCGGCATAGCTCATTTGGTAGAGCAACCGCCTTGTAAGCGGTAGGTGCCCAGTTCGATTCCGGGTGCCGGCACCATCGAATCCTTTGAAATGCCACAAATTTTTACCATGAACGCGCCAGAATTTCTGTTGGACGACTGGTGTGGCCTACGGTGGTCAGCCTGGCTACCGTTTGACGGTGGCGATTTCAAATCGATTGATCGCGGTGCCGGTTTGTATCGAATCCGCGCGACGGGTAGTGCAAGCATTGCCTACATCGGCCAGACCGGTCGAAATCTGCATGAAAGACTAACGGATCTGCGCCGGCATACGATGGCTGATCTGATGCCATTCAATGATCCGCATCCAGCAGCATCTTCGCTGTGGGCTTGGCGGCATGCCGCCGGATATGGCTTTGCGTGCTCTGTTGCCGCGACCGGCGTTCATCGGCGTATCCGCCTGGCAATCGAATGCTGGTTACTTTGGAAATATCGATTGACCGCAGGCGCGTCGACGCTTTGCAATCACGGTCACTTTCACTCGGCCTACGTTAAGTCGGGTAATCGAAGCACAAAATTGCGCGGCGGGCAGCGTTCGGAGGTAGGCGACACTTGCGTGCAGATATCCAGTCATCCCCCCCTCATCCTGCGTAGCATTCCGAGCGCGCAAGACTGGATGGGGCTGGAATGGTCCGGACGCTATTCGCTGGGTACGATTCCAGCCGGGGGGTATCCGGCGCTGTATCGCATTTTTGATGCGAAGACCGAAAAGCTGCTTTACTTTGGCGAAACGCAAAATTTTGGTCAGCGTATGCGCAGTCACGCCCAGAAGGACTGGAACGGCCGCGCACCCGTGGTGTCATTTTGCCGCATGCCCGAGAGTATCTCCAAAGTGCATCTTCACGAACTTGAAAATGATCTCATCGGTGCCTACTTTGAGGCCAGTCGCGCTGCACCCGAGTTACAGTTTTCTGGTGGTAATTGAGGGGGCTAGTAATCGTCTGCACGTCAGGACGTGCTTGCCGTAGCGTGCCATAGCCTGAGTTTGTCCAAAGAAACCCGGTCAGTTTCAGGAAGCACCATGCGCGCGCCGTCGAAGTTTTCGTGGAGCGTGTAGTCGCTGACGGTGATGACGGTCGGAATGCCCGCTTGCAGGGCGGCGGCCAGTCCGTGGGATGAATCCTCCACAGCAAGGCAGTCGCGCGGCGGGAGGTTGAGCTGCCGCAGTGTCCACAGATAAATTTCCGGTGATGGCTTCTTTGCCGCACCAATGCTGCCGGAGGCGATGGCATCGAACCAAGTGTCGGCATTGGGGCCAAGATTGGCGCGTAGCAGACCTACTACATTTTCCAGTTTTGAACTTGAAGAGATCGCCAGACGCACACCCTCGGTGCGGGCGTCACAAATCAGTTGGCCGATGTCTGCACGCAGCGGAATAGCGCCCGCCGCCAGCAGGCGCTGGTAGTTACGGGTTTTGATGTCATGGATACGCTGTAGCAGTTCGTCAAAATCGGGGCGTTGCCGGGTTTCCGGATCAAAGCGTTCAGCATAGTGGCGGATTCTTTCCAGACCGCCGGTCACCTCCAGCAAGGTGCCGTAAAACGCCTCGTCCCAGTGCCAGGGAAGGCCCACTTCGGTAAAGGCGGCGTTAAAGGCTGGACGGTGGCCGTCGCGCTCTGTATTGGCAAGGGTACCGTCGACATCGAAGATGAGGGCGCGTAGGGCCATGATGCGTCACCGCGGCAGAGGATGAGATTCGAAGACTAGCCGATTTTTGGTTCGATGGGAAACTGGGGCAATTTTTTCCGTACATTTCAGTGCCGGCATTTCTTCGCTGCTGACGATGCTAGAGTGCACCCGTTGAGGGGCGGCCATCGGCCGGCGAACTTGAGCCGTACATCGTGACGGGAAGACGGGAGATCAAGCGAACGTGAAACCGACGAACATAGGTGCGCACGACTATTTTCATAAAGTCGTGGATTGCCAGTGGGCTTGTCCGGCCCACACACCCGTCCCCGAATACATCCGGCTGATCGCAGCCGGGCATTATTCGGAGGCCTACCTGATTAACTGGCGGTCAAATGTCTTTCCGGGCATCCTCGGCCGGGTGTGTGATCGCCCCTGTGAGCCGGCTTGTCGGCGTGGCCGGGTGGACAAAGAGCCGGTGGCTATTTGCCGTCTGAAACGCGTTGCCGCTGATCTGAAAGATGACATTCGGGAGCGGCTGCCGCGTCCGCCGGAAAAAATGAACGGCAAGCGCATTGCCTGCGTCGGTGCCGGCCCGGCCTCGCTGACCGTGGCGCGCGACCTGACTTTGCTGGGTTATCAGGTGACGGTTTTTGATAGCGGCACGGCACCCGGCGGCATGATGCGCAGCCAGATTCCGAAATTTCGTCTGCCCAATGATGTGATCGAGGAAGAATGCGGCTACATCATCAATCTGGGTGTCGAAACCCGTTATAACCAGTGGGTTTCCAGCCTGCGTGAACTGCTCGATGGTGCCTGGGATGCGGTATTTGTCGGCACCGGTGCCCCGCACGGCCGCGATGCCGATCTCCCCGGACGCAAAGAGGCGGCGAGTTGCATCCATGTCGGCATTGAATGGCTGGCCAACGTAGCGTTCGGCCACACCACCAAAATTTCCCGACGCGTGATTGTTCTGGGCGGTGGCAACACGGCGATGGATTGCTGTCGCTCCGCACGTCGGCTGGGGGGCGAAGAGGTCACGGTGGTGGTACGTAGCGGGTTCGATGAGATGAAGGCCTCGCCGTGGGAGAAAGAGGACGCCATCCACGAGGGCATTCCGATCCTGAACATGATGGTGCCAAAAGAATTTGTCCACGATGACGGGTTGCTTCGGGGCGTGCTGTTCGAGAAAGTTCGCGCAGAATATGACGCTAAGGGTCGGCGCAGTCTGGTGCCCACCGGAGAGCCGGATGTGCTGATGGAATGTGATGAAGTGCTGGTGGCCATTGGGCAGGAAAATACTTTTCCGTGGATCGAAAAAGACATCGGACTTGAGTTCGACAAATGGGGCATGCCGGTATTGAATAACGCAACGCTGCAATCGACGCTGCCCAAGGTATTTTTTGGTGGCGATGCCGCGCTGGGCCCCAAAAATATCATTACTGCTGCGGCGCAAGGTCACGAGGCGGCGATCTCGATTGATCTCTTTTGCCGTGGCAAAAACCTGTTGCAGCGTCCGCCGCCCATGTTCAATCTGGTCAGCCAGAAAATGGGCATACATGAATGGAGTTACGACAATCAGGTGTCGGAAGAAGAGCGCAAAAAAGTGCCGGTCAAGGCGTTGGAAAAAACGCTCAGGGACATCAAGCTGGAACTTGAACTCGGCTTTGATCCCTACATGGCCTGCGCCGAGGCCGAGCGTTGTCTCAACTGCGATATTGAAACGGTATTCACTGTAAAAACCTGCATCGAGTGTGACGCCTGCGTCGATATCTGTCCGACCGAATGCATCACTTTCACCGGCAACGGCGAAGAGGATGAGTTGCGCGGGCGGCTCAAGGCTCCGGCGAGCAACAAGGATCAGGCGCTGTACGTCTCGGATGTCCTCAAAACGGGGCGCGTCATGGTCAAGGACGAGAACATCTGCCTGCATTGCGGCATGTGCGCCGAGCGTTGCCCCACCGGTGCCTGGGACATGCAGAAATTCTTCCTGCAAAGTGCTGAAGCCGGAATGGAGATGAAGAAAACATGAATACCACCCAGTCAACGCAGGTAACCCAACCAATCCAGCGTTGTAACGACTTCGTCATCAAGTTTGCCAACGTCAATGGCTCGGGGTCGGCGTCGGCCAACGAACTGTTTGCCCGCGCCATCATGCGCATGGGCGTGCCGGTGGCACCGCGCAATATTTTCCCGTCCAACATTCAGGGCATGCCCACCTGGTACGAAATGCGCGTTTCGGCCGCTGGTTGGTTGGGACGGCGGGGTGGGTGCGACCTCATGGTGGCGATGAATCCGCAAACCTGGGATCGTGACATTGCGGAAATCGAACCCGGCGGCTATCTCGTCTACGATTCGACCAAGGACTTGCCCAAGTCGCGGTTTCGCGAAGACATCACGGTGTTGGGCATTCCGCTCACAGAAATCTGCAATCGCGAATACAGCGATCCGCGTCAGCGGCAGTTGTTCAAGAACATCATGTACGTCGGGGCGCTGACGGCCTTGCTCGACATGGAGCTTGATTCGGTCGTAAAGTTGATCGCCGACCAGTATCGTGGCAAGGACAAGCTGATTGACGCCAACGTCAATGCCATCAAGCTCGGCTACGATTACGCCAAAACGCATCTTTCGTGTCCGCTAGGTTTGCGGGTGGAACGCGCCGACGGCGTCGGTGACATGATTTTCGTCAATGGCAACGATGCCTGCGGGCTGGGTGCCGTCTTTGGTGGCGCTACGGTTGCGGGCTGGTATCCGATCACGCCGTCCACCTCGGTCATCGAAGCGTTTGCCAACTACTGCCGCAAATACCGCACCGACCCCGACAATGGCATGGCCCGCTATGCCGTGGTGCAGGCCGAGGACGAGCTGGCATCAATCGGCATGGTGATCGGTGCCGCCTGGAATGGCGCGCGCGCTTTTACAGCGACCTCCGGCCCCGGAATTTCGCTGATGCAGGAGTTTTTCGGCCTTGCCTATTTTGCCGAAGTGCCCGTGGTGATCTTCAACGTGCAGCGTGGTGGCCCCTCGACCGGCATGCCGACGCGCACCCAGCAATCCGACCTGATTGCCTGTGCTTATGCTTCGCACGGCGACACCAAACATGTGCTGCTGTTCCCGGAAGACCCCTACGAATGCTTCACGCTCGGTGCGCAGGCCTTTGATCTTGCTGACCGTTTGCAAACGCCCGTGTTTGTGTTGTTGGATCTCGATATCGGCATGAATGATCGTCTGTGCAAGCCCTTCGACTGGGACGACCAACGTCGTTACGACCGAGGCAAGGTGATGACCGCCGAACAGTTGGAAGCGGGCAAGAACTTCGGGCGCTATCTTGATGTCGATGGTGATGGTATCCCCTGGCGCACGATTCCTGGCACACATCCGACCAAGGGGGCGTTTTTCAGTCGCGGCACCACGCGCAACGCCTACGCCAAATACAGCGAGGTCGGCACCGACTATGTTTACAACATGGAACGCCTGCGGCGCAAGCTGGAAACGGCCAAGAAACTGGTGCCGGCACCCATTTTGCAACGCGCCTCGCAACCCAGCCGTTTTGGTGCCATTTACTATGGCTCGACCGGCCCGGCAATGGCCGAGGCCTTTGCTTTGCTGGAAGCGCAGGGCATTCACGTCGACACCTTGCGGGTGCGAGGCTTTCCGTTCGCCGACGAGGTGATTGATTTCATCAATGCGCGCGACGCTGTTTTTGTTGTCGAACAGAACGAAAGCGGTCAGTTGCGCATGCTGTTAATTAACGAGGGCGAAGTGGATCCCAAACGCCTGATCCGTGTGCTGCATTACGACGGCACGCCAATCACCGCCCGCTTCATTTCCGGCAGAATTACCGATGCGCTCGCCGCACACAAGGTAACGCCCCTGCCCATTCGTAAACAGGTGGCCTCATGACCTATCTCGTCAAACCCAAACTGCTGCGCGCCGATGCCCCGCGCAACACGCTTGGTTACACCCGCCGCGACTATGAAGGTGCCATTTCGACGCTGTGCGCCGGCTGTGGCCACGATTCAATCAGCGCGGCCGTGGTGCAAGCGTGTTTCGATCTCGATATCGAGCCGCACAAAGTGGCCAAACTGTCGGGTATTGGTTGTTCATCCAAAACGCCGGACTATTTTCTCGGTGCTTCGCATGGCTTCAACACCACGCACGGGCGTATGCCGTCGGTGCTGACGGGGGCCGCACTGGCGAATCGCGACCTGATTTATCTGGGCGTCTCGGGCGATGGCGATTCCGCGTCGATTGGTATCGGTCAGTTCGCCCACGCCATGCGCCGTGGCGTGAATATGACCTACATCGTCGAGAACAATGGCGTCTATGGTCTGACCAAAGGGCAGTTCTCGGCGACGGCGGACAAGGGCACCAAGAGCAAGCGTGGCGTGGTGAACAACGACACCCCGATCGATCTGGTGGCGCTGGCGCTGCAACTCGGTGCCAGCTACGTGGCGCGCAGCTTTTCCGGCGACAAAGAGCAATTGATCCCCTTGATTAAGGGGGCTTTGCGCCACCGTGGTCCGGCTTTTATCGATGTCCTCAGCCCTTGCGTCACCTTCAACAATCATTCCGGCTCAACCAAGAGCTACGACTATGTGCGTGAGCACAACGAGGCCGTCAACCGGCTGGATGTCATCCTGCCGCGTGACCACATTCAGGCCAGTTATCCGCCCGGCTCACTGCGCCGCATCGTGCAGCACGACGGCTCCGTGCTGCACTTGCGCAAACTGGAAGCAGATTACGATCCGTCGGATCGGGTCGGCGCGATGAATCATTTGCAGGAAAGAAACGCGCTGGGCGAGATTGTCACCGGCTTACTTTATGTGGATAGCAGTGCCGAGGAATTGCATCGCTATCTGAATACTGTGGAGAAGCCGTTGAATCAACTCGGCGACGCCTACCTGTGCCCCGGTTCCAAAGCCTTGGAGGCGCTTAACGCGACGCTGCGTTAGGCTATGAGCGACATGCTTGAGCAGTTCAATCACTTCCGGGGAATATTGTGACCAGTAGCGCCTCTCGCGAACATGGTTTCGCGATCCACCTGATGCAGCATCTTGTGGTGCCGACATTCGTGCTCGATGCCGACTGCCGCGTGCTGATCTGGAACCGTGCCTGCGAGCGTCTGACGGGCGTGGAGGCGGGTGAACTTGTTGGCACGAGCGATCATTGGCGTGCGTTCTACGATGCACCCCGGCCCTGTCTTGCCGACCTGCTGGTGCAGGGGCGTATCGGGGAAATCGAAGACCTCTATGTGAGCTCCGATAGCGGTGGCACTAACGAGCATGGCTATCACGCGTCCAACTGGTGTGTGATGCCGCGATTGGGTCACGAACTCTATCTGACCGTTGACGCCGGTGCCGTGTATGACGGCGACGGACACCTGATCGCTGTGGTCGAAACGATCCGCGATATGACCGACCACAAGCGCGCTCAACTCGCTCTGGAGCATCTGGCAGCGCGAGATGGATTAACCGGGATTGCCAACCGGCGCAGTTTTGATGAGAAGCTTGAGCGTGAATGGTTGCGCGGCAAGCGCGATCAGACACCGATTTCACTGTTGATGGTGGATGTCGATCATTTCAAGCGCTACAACGACACCTATGGACATCAGCATGGTGATGCGTGTCTTCGTCAGGTTGCCGAAAGCGCGGCCACCGTGGTGTTTCGTCCAAGCGACATGCTGGCTCGTTACGGTGGTGAAGAGTTTTCCGTGATTCTTCCCAATACGGGCATGGACGGTGCCATGATCGTCGCCAGTCGCATTCTGGAATCCGTCGCAGCGCTGGCGATTCCTCATTCGGCAAGTGAAATCGGCCATGTGAGCCTGAGCATCGGGGTGGCTACGGTCGTGCCCGGTCTCAACGAGCATTCCGATACCCTGATTAAAGTTGCCGATGCAGCGCTCTACAAGGCAAAGCACGCCGGGCGCAATCGGGTTGTGACGGCAGATATGTAACAGTTGTTGCGGGCATTGATTGAATCGCTACGGTTGTTACAGATGCCGGGTACCGTAGTTTGAGCGTCGACTTTTACTGGCTGATTGGCAGGCCGAGGTTTGCACAGCTGATTTGCACATCAGGCTTGAGCGAATGCGCTGGCTTATTGCGTGTAAAGTTGACTAGTATCAATGTTTCATCATAAAAACCTTCTAGGATGAGGGGCACATGATTAACTTTGGCCTTGATGCTTGATGAAGCGCGGTGTCGAAAGCCGCATGGTCTGCCAATGCCAATGCCAGTGATCGGAATACTCAAATGAATATCTCTAGCGCCATTGTCCACGCCCGTCCCGGGTATTTGCCGGACGTTCAGGCTGCGCTGGCGACACTGGCCGGTGTCGAGGTACATGCTGTCTCGGCCGAGGGCATATTGATCGTCACGATTGAAACCGACGACGAGGGCAGCAATTCCGCGACATACCAACACATTGGTCAGCTTGACTGTGTCATGTCAGCGGCCATGGTCTATCACCAAACCGAATCTGAGCCAAACAAGGAGATCTGAAATGACATTGACGCGACGTGAATTCATCAAGACCAACGCCATCGCTGCTGCGGCGGCAACTGCGGGGGTGAGTGTGCCCGGTTTGGTTCAGGCGGCAGCGCCGGCAGGGCAAGACGGCGTGCGCTGGGACAAGGGCGTCTGCCGTTATTGCGGCGTGGGCTGCGGTGTGCTGGTCGGCGTCAAGGAAGGCCGCGTCGTGGCTACGCAAGGCGATCCGGACGCTCCCGTGAATAAGGGTATCAACTGCGTCAAAGGCTATTTCCTGTCGAAGATCATGTATGGCAAGGATCGGCTGACGCAACCGCTGCTGCGCATGAAGGACGGCAAGTTCGACAAGAATGGCGAATTCGCGCCCATCTCCTGGGACGCCGCTTTCGACATCATGGCCGAGAAGGTCAAGGCCACGATGAAAGATCCTGCTCAAGGTCCTTACGGTGTCGCCATGTTCGGTTCCGGGCAATGGACGGTATGGGAAGGGTATGCCGCCGCCAAACTGATGAAGGCAGGTTTTCGCAGCAACAGTCTTGACCCGAATGCACGTCACTGCATGGCCTCGGCCGTGGCAGGATTTATGCGCACCTTTGGTATCGACGAGCCGATGGGTTGCTATGACGACGCCGAACATGCGGACGTATTCGCCCTGTGGGGTTCGAACATGGCCGAGATGCACCCGATTCTGTGGTCGCGTGTCACCAATCGCCGCCTCACCGCCAGCCACGTCAAGATTCATGTGCTGTCGACCTTCAGCCATCGCTCCTGTGAGTTGGCCGACAATGAACTGATCTTCAAGCCGCAGTCAGACTTGGCGATTCTCAACTACATCTGTAACTACATCATCCAGAACAAGGCGGTGAATCAGGAGTTCGTCAAGAAGAATGTCGGGTTCTTCAAGGGCGTCACTGTCATTGGCTACGGCTTGCGCCCCAAGCACCGGCTGGAGCAGGTGGCCAACAACAACGGTTATCCCGGTGCTGACGGCAAACCCAAGGGCGACCCGAACAAGCACGCACCCATCACCTTTGAAGATTTCGCCCAGTTCGTTTCCGAATACACGCTGGACAAGGCGCACGAGATTTCGGGCGTGCCCAAAGACAAGCTGGAGGCGCTGGCCAAGGCCTATGCCGATCCGAAGGTGAAGGTTACGTCTTACTGGACCATGGGCTTCAACCAGCACACGCGCGGCACCTGGGTCAATAACATGATCTACAACGTCCATCTTTTGGTGGGCAAGATCTCCGAGCCGGGCAACAGTCCCTTCTCGCTGACCGGCCAGCCTTCAGCCTGCGGCACGGCGCGCGAGGTGGGCACTTTTGCACATCGCCTGCCGGCTGACATGGTGGTAATGAACCCCAAGCACCGCGAATTCACTGAAAAAGCCTGGAAGTTGCCGGCTGGCACCATTCCGCCAACGCCCGGATATCACGCCGTGGCGCAATCGCGCATGCTGAAGGACGGCAAGATCGGCTTCTACTGGACATCAACCAACAACAACATGCAGGCGGGGCCGAACATCAACGGCGAGATTTATCCCGGCTGGCGTAACCCGAAAGCCTTTATTGTGGTTTCGGATGTTTACCCGACTGTTTCCGCGATGTCGGCCGACCTGATTCTGCCTTGCGCGATGTGGATGGAAAAGGAAGGCATGTTCGGCAATGCCGAGCGTCGCGGCCAGATGTGGCGTCAGCAGGTCAAGGCACCGGGTGAATCCCGCTCTGACCTGTGGCAATACATGGAATTTTCCAAGCGCTTCAAGGTCGAGGAAGTCTGGCCGGCCGATTTGCTGGCGAAGGCACCTGAACTCAAAGGCAAGACGCTGTACGACGTACTGTTTGCCAATGGGCAGGTTGATAAATTTCCGAAAAGCGAAACAGCCAGCGTCAATGCCCACGCTTGGGCCGGTTATACCAACGACGAATCTGAAGCTTTCGGCTATTACGTTCAAAAAGGGCTGTTCGAGGAATATGCCGGTTTCGGTCGTGGCCACGCCCATGATCTGGCTCCCTTTGACACCTACCACAAGGTGCGTGGCTTGCGCTGGCCGGTGGTGGATGGCAAAGAAACTTTGTGGCGCTTCCGTGAAGGTTACGACACCTATGTGAAGAAGGGTGAGGGCGTCAAGTTCTACGGCTACCCCGATGGCAAGGCCAAGATTTTTGCGCTGCCCTATCAGCCCGCAGCAGAAATGCCGGACAAGGATTTCGACCTGTGGTTGTGCACCGGCCGCGTGCTGGAACACTGGCATACCGGTTCGATGACGCGTCGCGCGCCGGAACTTTACAAAGCCTTCCCGGATGCGGTGGTATGGATGCACCCGAAGGATGCCGAAAAGCGTGGCCTGAAGCGCAACGACGTGGTCAAGGTATCCACCCGCCGTGGCGAAATTCAACTACGGGTCGACACCAAGGGTCGCAATAAACCACCAGAGGGATTGATCTTTATTCCATTCTTTGACGAGCATCGCCTGGTCAATAAATTAACGCTGGATGCCACCTGCCCGATCTCGAAAGAGACCGACTACAAGAAGTGCGCCGCCAAGGTGGTCAAGGCCTGATTGGATGCACCGGGGAAGGTATGGATGTCATGAGCATGCAGCATTCCCCGGATAGACCACATGGACAACGAGAACACGCCCAGTACGGCAGCCCGTCGCCAGTTTTTTGCCGATACCGCTCGTATGGCTTGTGGCGTCGGCTTGCTGGGGCTGGGGGTCGGGTTGTATGCGCGGCACGCCAGGGCTTTGCCACCTGCCGCGATTCGGCCGCCCGGCGCGCTGGCCGAAGCAGACTTTTCTGCTGCGTGTATCCGCTGCGGGATGTGCGTGCGCGATTGCCCATTCAACATCCTGCATCTGGCCAAACCCGAAGAACCACTGTCGACCGGCACGCCGTACTTCGTTGCGCGCCAGTTGCCCTGCGAAATGTGCGAGGACATTCCGTGCGTGAAAGCCTGCCCGACGGGCGCACTGGATCATTCACTCAAGGATATCAACAAGGCAAAGATGGGTTTGGCGGTGCTGGTCGACCACGAAACCTGTCTCAATTTTCTGGGTTTGCGCTGCGACATTTGTTATCGCGTTTGCCCGGTGATCGACAAGGCCATCACGCTCGATCCGCAAACCAACACGCGTACCGGCAAGCACACCCTGTTTATTCCGGTGGTGCATTCCGATCAATGCACCGGGTGCGGAAAATGCGAGAAAGCCTGCCCCACGGAAGTTGCATCGATCAAGGTATTCCCGCTCACCATGGCCAAGGGGCAACTGAGCGCACATTACCGGCTGGGATGGGTCGAGAAAGAGAAAGCCGGGGGCAGTCTGGTCGCCCCCGACGCCGCGCATCAATACAACATGCCCGAGGGGATGAAGTATGAGCACGGCAAAGGTCTCTCACCCATGCCGGTTCAGCCCCCCGGTGTTTCTGCTGCACCTGCACCTGCGCCTGCTCCAGCGAATGGATTACCTAAAGCATTGCAGGGTAACAAGCTGTGAGCGCAAATTCGAAACAACTATTGCAGCCGGGTGCCGAGGCCGTCATCACAAAAGGCTGGCTGGGGGCGCATCGTTGGTTGATTTTGCGGCGCAGCAGCCAGATCGGCATTTTGCTGCTGTTTCTGGTCGGGCCATGGTTCGGCTGGTGGATCGTCAAGGGCAACTTGAGTTTCAGTCACACCCTGAACATCCTGCCGCTGACCGATCCCTACATCATTTTGCAATCGCTTCTGGCCGGGCATGTGTCGGACAAAATGGCGCTGACAGGCGTGCTCATCGTGACCGTTTTTTATCTGCTGGTCGGCGGGCGCAGCTTTTGTTCGTGGGTTTGCCCGGTCAATTTACTCACCGATGCCGCCTACTGGCTGCGCGTGCGGCTGGGCATCAAGGGCAGCGCGCACATCAGCCGGCAAACACGTTACTGGATACTGGGCATGACGCTGGTGGCCGCAGCCGTCACCGGCAGCATCGTCTGGGAGATGGTCAATCCGGTTTCGATGATGCATCGCGGGTTGTTTTTCGGTTTCGGGCTGGCTTGGGCCGTATTGCTGGCCGTGTGGCTCTTCGATCTGTTTGTCATGCGCCACGGCTGGTGTGGCCATTTGTGCCCGGTTGGTGCGTTCTACAGCCTGATCGGCAAGTGGTCGCTGACGCGTATCCGTTTGCCCTTGCGCACCGCCTGCAACGACTGCATGGATTGCTTCGCGGTCTGTCCGGAGCCACAGGTCATCCGGCCGGCACTGAAAGCCATCGGAGGCACGCCGCCATTGATACTGGAGGCCAACTGCACCAATTGTGGCCGCTGCATCGATGTCTGCTCGAAAGATGTTTTTGTCTTTGGCACCCGTTTTAACCATTCTGTCGCAACAGTAGCCGGCGTCTCGCAAGTGACGCCAAAGTGATTAACATTCAATTTCGTCTGGGGAGTTCATCATGAAAAAATCTGTCCTTGTCCTGCTGGCATCGTTGCTGACTGTCATTGTCGGTTGTGCCAGCTATGAACCACTGGTGTCGATGCGCGGTAGCGATGTTGCCGCGCAAGATCAGCCACCGAGCGCCAAAGACTACGTGGGCAAACGGCCGGGCACGCAACCGCTGGTGGCGCGCACTTATGCCCAGCAGCCGCCGGTGATTCCGCATGCAGTGAATAACTACGATGAACTGACCGTTACCGAAAACCAGTGCATGAGTTGCCATGGCCCGGACAACTATGCAAAAAAGAACTCACCCAAGTTGGGCGATAGCCATTTTATTGCGGCCACCAAAGAATTCGATGCCGCGCGCCATGTCTGCGTAAGTTGCCATGTGCCACAGGTTGATGCGCCAGCGCTGGTCGAGAATCGATTCGTCGGCGACATCAAATAATCGCACCGCGCGCAACGGCGGTGCCAGGCGCTACGCCACGCTGATCGCCGCTGTCGGGCAGGGGGCGACGCAAGCGCCGCACCCCGTGCAGGTATTGAGATCGACATCGGCCAGCGGCGGCTTGCCGATGCGTGGTTTGAACCGGATGGCGGATACCGGACAGGGATCGCCACAGATCCGGCATTCAACGGCTTGTTGCGCCAGACAGCTTTCGGCGATGTGCGCCTTGATTGACCACGGTGCCCCCTGATTCTCGCCGCGCCGCAATGCGCCATCTTTGCAGGCATTGGCACAGTCACCACAGAAAGTGCACTCACCGCGACTGAAATCCACCACCGGATAGCCGCGCGTTACGACAATGATGTGTGTCGGACAGGCCGTAATGCAGTCGCCACAACGCGAGCAGGCATCAAGGAAGGCCTCTTCGGTCAGCGCCCAGGGCGGACGTTGTGGAGGTGTCCCGGCTTTGAAATTTCCTTGGATGAATTGTCGACGGCTAACCATGCGGTTGAGCAAGCACCTATTTGCTGACCATCGTCCAGCTACCGTCCCAATCCACTGCCGGCGGGGTGTTGCGGAATTGCCCGATGCGTTTTTGCAAGACGAGCGATGGACCATCGTGCGCATTGATCTGCAGGCATCGATTCAGTGCGGCCTGTGCTTCGTCCCACTGTTGCTGGCGATAGAACCCCAGCGCCTGCTCGAAGCTGTCGCGTAGTTCCATCATGCGGGGTGCGGCCTGTCCCTTGCGGGCGAGCAATTCATAAATACGGATTGGCTCAAGTTTGCCGGCGACCCGGATGTTATCCAGTTCGCGGGTTTCGATTGCGTCGCCAGCGAGCGTGCGGGTGTTTTCGCTGATGATGATGTTGGTACCGAACAGTTTGTTCACGCTCTCCAGTCGCGAGGCAAGATTGACCGTGTCACCAATCACCGTGTAGCTCTTTGCATCTTCGGAGCCAATGCTGCCGATGGTGACATCGCCCGTCGCCAGCGCCATGCGAACATTGATTTTCGGCACGCCGGTACGCACGCCGAGAATGTCCGGCAGCGCCGCCTGAAATTGCGGAATCCGCGCTTGCTGATCGAGCACGGCGTAGCACGCCAGTACGGCATGGTCGGTCTCCTGTGTAAACGGCGGCCCCCAGAATGCCATGACCGAATCGCCGATGTATTTGTCGATAATGCCGTTGCTGGCGCGGATCGGTTCTGCGACGACGGTAAAGTAGTGATTCAGCAAGCGCACCACGCTGCCCGGTGTCATTTGTTCGCTGATCTTGGTGAAGTCTTCCAGATCAGAAAAAAACACCGTCATGCGCCGGCGGTCGCCGTCATTGCCAATGGTGCTGCGATCGAGCAAGCCCTGGACGACACGCGGGTCGACATACTTGCCGAACATGGTTTTGATTTCTTCTTTTTGCCGCAGTTCGCGCACCATGTGATTGAAGGAGTCGCCCAGTCTTTCGAGCTCATCGGAGGTGGATACCTTGATCTGGATATCCAGGTTGCCCTCTTCAATGGCGCGTGTTCCGGACAGCAGTTCGCGCAAAGGGCTGACCAGGCTTTTGGTCAGAATGGTGGCGACGATCAGTCCGAGCAGACACGCGACCAGCGTGATCGCCCAACTCATCCACTGCACGCGCTGTTCTAGATCGTAGGCGGTGGCACCTGAAAGCCGGGTGCCTTCGTGCACCTGATTGGTGATGTCGGAGATCTTGCGTCCCAATGTTGAGCGGTTTTCTTCCAACTCGCTGCGCACCAAGGCGATGGCGCGTGGGTCACGGGTCGCCAACTGCTCAAGATACTGCTGAAAGGTGGCGTGCATCCGGGCGCGTGCCGGCTGGACGTCCTTCAATGCTTGGCGAATCGTGGCCAGTCGTGCCACCTTTTCTGCATCTTGCCTGACAAACTCGGAAGCCAGTGCGGTATCGACCAGTTGCTCGACGCGTGCCAGTTTGTCTGCAGCACAGCGTTTCAGCAGTTCGAAGCGGACGGCCTGACTATCGGCAGGATTAACGAAGGCCTTGCGGATGCTGGCATTGGCGGGGCGCAATGTTTCGAACGTGCATTCACCGACCTCCTTTTGTCGCTTGTCGGCTTCCGCTTTGGCAGCATCCCAGCTCAGGGTCGGACGGTTTTGCAAAATCCGTTCGATCAGGATCAGTTCAGACAAGCCGTAGCTGCGCAGATCGCCCATTTTCTGATCGACCTGAATGTAGAACTTGACCAGAAAATCGAGTTGTTGTCCGACGCGTCGCAAACTGATTGACGACATCAGCGTCACCAGAATCATCAAGCTCAACAAGCCGGCGACGATGCCGAATATTTTC
The DNA here is from genome assembly GCA_903946745.1 of uncultured beta proteobacterium. Classification (GTDB taxonomy): domain Bacteria; phylum Pseudomonadota; class Gammaproteobacteria; order Burkholderiales; family Rhodocyclaceae; genus CAJAWW01. Next base: position 52,366 of record CAJAWW010000011.1, on the reverse strand, counting down.
AGACTTAATGGCCGGCGAACGCGAGAGGCTTCCTGAGTAATCGTCATGCTGTTATTCCTGCGTGCAGGGTGCCGCGCACAACATCGCGGCGAGCCACGTCAGCGGGTTGCAGGGCAGCACGCAGCGCGTCATAAACCGATTCGGCGGCGGCGCGGTTGTCCTGGCTGAAATTGCAGACGTAGAGATCGAAGGTGGCGCTGTTCAATTCGGGCCAGGTGTGGATGGCCAGATGTGACTCGGCAAGAATTACCGCGCCGGTAGCGCCAGCGCCGGCAAACTGATGAAAAGCCTCGGCCACCACGGTCAGTCCGGCGGCCTTGCATGCGCCCCGGCACAAGGTCGCCAGCGCCGTAGCCTCGCGCAACAGGGCAGGGGGGCAGCGGCAGTCATGAAGCTCGGCGAGGATGTGCAATCCGTTCATGGTGTTCAAAGCGATTACAGGAATGTGTTGAAGGATACCCCGAGCCGGGTCAGTGTGCGCTCTGCGGCCAGCACCCCGCGATGATTGGCTTCCTCGAACAAGGAGAAGCCGGAGACATCGGCATGTGCGAACCGCACCCGGCCATGGTTGCGGGTAAAGACCTCACGCCGGCCATCCCACAGGCTGCCGGGGCGGGGTCGGATCATGGCATGGGCGTGGCGATGGACGTCGATGCGGGTGGCCGTCTGACGGATTTCAGGATGTGCGCGTTCGAGATCGCGCAATGCCGCCTCGGCCCATGCGGCGCGATCCATTTGCAACAGCGGGGTGGCCGGGCTGCGCACGGATTCTTCATGCAGGGCGCGATACCAGGTGATGACGGTCGGTGCCGGGGCATAGCGCAGTTGCTGGTGGGTGGCGACCACATAGCCCAGTGCCGGGCTGTCGTAGAGCACGTTGTCCCAGGCCAGCGGTACCCCGGCGCGGGTTTCGGGCGGGGCAGAAAGCGTGAGATTGACCACCACCCAGGGGGCATATTCAATACCTGCCAGTGCCGCCAGCCATTCCGGGCGGGGGGGCACGAAGACGTGTGGGATCAGGAACAGCGGTGCCGCCCAGATCAGTTCGCGTGCCAGTATCCGGATGCTGCGGTTTTCGGCGGCGAGATACACATCGCAGGCCACCTGATGGCGTGTTTCGGTAACGCGCCAGAGCACCGCATCGGCTTGCAGTTGCGCTGATCGTGTGCCTTCCATGCCTTGTTTTAGCCCTTGTTTTAGCCCGTCGGTTAGCCACGCATTGCCGCCCGGCGTGGTGAGCACCTGGCCTTCGCCTTCGCGGCAGGAAAAATAGTGCAGCCCCGCCCATGCCGAGGTTTCGGCCGCGCGGGTGCCGTAGTCGTCGCGGCAGGCGTAATCAGCCAGCCAGTGCAGGGCAGGGGAGGTGTAGCCGTTTTGGAGCAACCAGTCGCGAAAGTTGCTGCGATCAGTCGCCCGCCATGCAGCCTCGCGGCTGGATAGTGCCATGGGCAAGGCAAAAGGCCGCCGGCCGGCGTGGTCGCGGGTGCTACGCAGTTCAGCAATCTGGTCGTGAAAGCGCGCATGCTCGGCGCGCTCGCTGGCACCGAGGCCAAGGCTGGGCAACAGGCCGTCGTGCCAGTAGCCGTCGCGGTAGAGCCGCTCTTGCGGGGCATGGCAGAGATAGGCTTCATCGTACTGGCCGTCAGGCTTCAGCACATTCAATTCACGCAGCAGGCGGCGCACGGCGCGGGCTTCGGGCGGCGGCAGCGGCAGGTAATGCGCGCCGAGCGGGTAGGGCGCGACCGCATTGCTACCCGCACGCGAATTGCCGCCGACGCTGCTTTCCATCTCCAGCAACAAAAAATCATCGCAGCCGGCATGCTGGAGCCGCCAACTTGCTGAAAGACCGCCGATGCCGCCCCCGGCAATGACTACAGCGACGCGACGGGTTTCTGTCGGGGCAGGAAAATCCTTCTGGCGCAGTCGATGGCCGAGCAGGCGTGCGGGTTCGGTCAGCGTTCCGGGGGGCAGCGGTGGTTTGGATGAAAAACCCGCCGGCTGGCCGCAAGCATTCAGTAAGGCGGCCATCGATGCGCCGAGCAGAAATTCGCGGCGCTGCATCAGTGGCCTTGCAGGCGACCCCATTCACGCTCGAACACCCGCACCAGATTCTGGTTGTCGAGGCGATTGGGTTCGGCGGGCACTCGCGCCATGTCGGCAGGAAAATGAAACAGCGCGGGCAGTGCGTCGGGCGTCACAAATCGGGTCGGCACGGGAACAGTTTTTGGCATCTGGTAGCCGCGATGGCCGGCGATGATGTAACCCCATTCGCCGAAACTGGGCACCAGCGCGTGATACGGCGCGGTCTGCCAGCCGGCGGCTTCGAGCGTGGTAACGACTGTCCAGAATGATTCACGCGCATACATCGGCGAAGTGGCCTGCACTACGATCATGCCCGTGGCCGACACATGCTGCGCCAGCAGGCGATAGAAAGCGGTTGAGTAGAGCTTGCCGAGGCCATGGCTGGAGGGGTCTGGAAAATCTGCCACCACGAAATCGAATTGTTCGCTGGAGGCTTCCAGCCATTGCAGGGCGTCGGCGGTGACGATGGTGAGCTTGGGGGAATGCAGCGCATCACCGTTGAGTGGGCGCAACAGCGGCGAAGTGCGGAAAATTTCTGTCATGCGCGGGTCGAGATCGACCAGCGTAATGTGTTCGACCTGCGGGTATTTGAGGATTTCGCGCACCGCCATGCCATCGCCGCCGCCCAGCACCAGCACGCGGCGTGCGCCGGGCAGGGCGGCCAGCCCCGGATGCACCAGCGCTTCGTGGTAACGGTATTCGTCGCGCGAACTGAATTGCAGATTGTGGTTGAGGTAAAGCCGCGTTTCGTCGCGCCAGCGGGTGACGACGATGCGCTGATAGGGGCTGGATTCGGCATGCACGATGTCTTCGGCATAGAGGTTGGCTTCGGCGAGACTGACGAAGCGGCCGGCCAGCGCAAAGCCGATGACCAGCGCGGCGATCACCGCCGCGCATTGCACCTGCAAACCGCGCACATTGCCGATGCGCGTGCGGAACAGCATCAATGCCCAGGCGGCCACCAGCGCATTGAGCAGGCCGAACAGCAGCGCGCTTCTGACCAGTCCAAGATGTGGTGCCAGCACCAGCGGGAACAGCAGCGACACTGCCAGCGCGCCGATGTAATCGAAGGACAACACCTGCGCGACCAGATCCTTGAACGCTACCTCGCCCTTGAGAATGCGCATGATGAGCGGAATTTCGAGGCCGACCAGAATGCCGATCAGCATCACCAGTCCATACAGCATCAGTCCGAACGGCCCGGCGTGCAGGGTGAATAACAAAAACAGCAGCCCGGCCGAAATGCCACCGAGCAGACCGACCAGCAGTTCGATCTGAATGAAACGCCGCAGCAAATCGCCACCGATATGGCGTGACAACCACGAGCCGATGCCCATGGCGAAGAGATACGTGCCGATGATTGTGGAAAATTGCGTGACCGAATCGCCCAGCAAATAGCTCGCGAGTGCGCCGGCGATCAGCTCATAGGCCAGCCCGCACGAGGCGACGATAAAGACTGAAACCAGCAGGGGAGCGTGCATGCGGTGATTGGTGCTACGGGCTACTTGTGATTACTTGTGGTACAGGCTGCGCGCGGCGTTGGCGGAACGCACCGGTTGCGCTTGCGATTCTTCGGAGAACAGGCTCCAGCCCGTGTATTGGGCGTAGTTGAAAAAACCGATGCCCAGCAGGCCGGCAATCAGAAAAATCCGTGGCATCAGTCGTTGCCTCCGCTGCTGCCCGAGTCACTACCGGAGTCACTACCGGAGTCACCATCATATTCAATGTCAGCGTCGCTGTCGGAATCGCTGTCAGCGTTGCTGACGATGCTTTCAGCTTCGCCCGTGCGGGTGAAATCAGCTGATTGCCAGCGTGCGGTCTCGAACGAGCCTTTGCGGTAAAGCGTCAGCAAGGGGAAGATGGCGAGAAAAATTGTCAGCAGAATATAGTTGCTCCAGGCCACCGGGTTACGCACTACCTTGATGCGGTCGGCCACGCTGGCCGGGTTTTCGTTTGATAGTTCCGGGTCGAGCACAAAATAGTAGGTACCGGCAGGCAGGTCCTTAAAGCCCAGTTCCGTGCTTTTGCTGCCCTCGCTCCAGCTTTCGCCGCCCTCCACCCCCTGCCAGTAAGACAGCTCGGGTTGTGCGATCCAGACCTTGCCGGAATTTTGTTCCACCAGTGCATGCCCCAGCCCCACCCAGTTGTTATTGATGTCGGTCTGGTGTTCCACGACGAGTGAGCGGGTTGGGCTGGTGAGCGTAAAACTGTTGGTTTTCTGTGATTCTGCTTGCGTGGGCGAGTACACCAGTCGCTGTTCCAGCAGCGTGTTGCCGCCCAGCACAAACACCCACAGCAGATGCATCACGGTTACTGCCAGAAAAAATTTCCAGAAATAGCTGCACACACTGCGATGATTTTCCAGCCGTGGGTTGGGCTGGATCGCGCCGACACTGACCGGTGCCGGCAACGGGTTGGGCAGTTGAAAGGCGGCGGTAACCGCTTCCGGGCTCAGATACTCTGCGATTGACCAGCTGGTTTCGCCCTCACTGGCTTCGCGTGAGAGCATGCGTGGCGGGGCGATGAAATCGGTGGTTTCCCAGGTTTCACCGATGCGTACTTTCCAGGTGAATTCGCCAATCACATAGCGTGTTTCGGCCATGCCGGCGCTAAAGCGGGTGAAGGTTTCTCCGCCAAGCAACGCCGTCGGCATGCCAAGGGTAGAGCGTGGCGGCGATGTCAGCACGCGCGCCAACGACCAGTGCCCGTCGGACTCGATCAGCCAGCGGAAGCCCTCTTGCGGATGCTGCAACAGGTATTCATGCCACAGATAATTGATGCCCTCGCTGACGATGCAACGCTGCTGAAAGCCGATCAGCGTCCAGTCGAGATTTTCAAAGCGGCCGGTGCTGCCCAGCGGGATGCGTGGCTCCAGCCACATGGCGGCATTGACTTTGGCGATCAGGCGCAGGTTTTCGTTTTCGACATCGAGAATCCCCAGGCACGACGGGCAGGCCACGCTTTGCACGGCCGGATCGTGCAGTGCAATCGCACCGCCGCAGGCGGGGCATTGCAGCGCCTTCACTGAACCTGAAACTTTTTTTGCTTCGGTGCCGGCGCGCAGATTGGCAAACTTGAAGCTGGCAAAGGGCAGCGACACGCCGACGAAAAACAGCGGCGGTGTTTCCGAATAATCGATGCTGGCAAACGAACCGGAACCATCGGTGGCGCGCAGATCCACCAGTTCCGCCGGGTAGCCCGAGCCAAACGCAAAGGGCAGTTCGCCGGCACCAGCGATGCACATGGCCGCTTCTTTGTTGGTGACGACGAATTCGCGCCCGGCCAGGGTCAGCGAGGTGTCGGGCACCAGTTCAGCGTAGGCCGGCAGCGTGATTTCAGGCGGCGTCAGAAAGCTCAAGACATATTCGCCGTTGGCGTCTGACAACCAGCCACCGCGTTGATCGTCGAACAGCACATACCATTCGTTCCACAACCCGGCGGCATAACGCAGCTGAATGCGGCCGATCACGGCGAAATGCACGCCCTTGAAAACGCCTTCGGTACCCAGCTGAATCGGCGAGGTGTCCTCGATCAGATCGGCCATGCGGCCGAGGTTTTCGAGGTTGCCGCCGTGGCGCACCAGCGTGCTCTGGCAAAACGCGCACACGGCATGGAACGACGTGGTCGACTTGAACTCGACCGGCGCGCCGCAAGACGGGCAGTTGGCGCTAAAGGGCAAGAGCCGGCTCCGCTGGTGGAAAAGTTAGTGAATTAAGGTGGGGTTTAGTGTGGCTTAGAGCTTGCCCAGCAACTCGGCTTTTTTGGCATCGAATTCAGCCTGCGATAGCACGCCCTTGGTCACCAGCCCGTGCAACTTTTCGAGCGTGCCCACGACATCGTCGGCTGAAATGGGCGCTGCGGGGGCTGCGGCTGCGGGGGCAGAGCCCGCAACACCCGCGGCCGGATTCAGTGCCCCGGACATCGCGCCGGCGATCTGTTGCCCCATGCCAAAACCAACCCCCATGCCTGCGCCCAAACCGGCCAGCCCGCCTTCGTTTTGCGCTGCCAGCGGAATCGCCTCGGCGGTCTGGAACTGCGTGTAAGCCTGCATGCCGCCCATCATATTCACGCCGATGCGCTTGTCGAGCATGGCTTGTAGTTCTTCGGGCAGCGAGATGTTCTGCACGTTGAAGCTGTCCAGCGCCAGCCCGTAGCTCTGGAACATTGGCTCGACCTTGGCGCGCAGCGCCTTGCCGAATTCTTCCTGATTACTGGCCATGTCGATAAAAGGCACGCCGGATTCGCCGAAGATGTCGGCAATGTGGCCGACGATGGTGTTGCGCAACTGGCCTTCGAGTTCCTCGCTGGAGTAACGCTCCAGCGTGCCCGAAATTGTGGTGTGAAAGAGCTTGGGGTCGGTCAGGTGGAAGGCATAGATGCCGAAGGCACGCAGCCGTACCATGCCGAAATCTTTGTCGCGGATGGTGACCGGGTTGGGGGTGCCCCACTTGCGATCAAGCTTTTGCCGCGTGCTGAAAAAATACACATCGCTTTTGAAGGGGGATTCGAAGAGCTTGTCCCAGTTTTTCAGATAGGTCAGCACCGGCAGCGTCTGTGTTGTCAGCTTGTGCGTACCGGGGCCGAATACATCGGCAACCTGGCCTTCGTTCACGAAGACTGCCATCTGCGATTCACGCACCGTCAGGCTGGCACCATTCTGAATTTCCATCTCGGCCATGGGAAAGCGCCAGGCCATGGTGGTCGCGTCATCCTCTGTCCATTGGATGATGTCAATAAATTGTTTCTTGATGAAGTCCATGAGTGCCATGTGCGTCTCCTTGAATTGTGGTGCCGGGGTTTTTCAGTACGTCATGCAGGCCGCATTGATGATGCCGACGCCGAGCGACAGCCCGGCGAGAAAGGTCGCCGAGGCTACGCGCCCGGCAGGAATGTCATCGTTGAGTTGCGGCAGCAACAGCCGCACCGCAAAATAGGCGGCCAGTTGCACGCAGCCCGCCACTGCACCCCACATCGTCAGATCCAGCAGCGTGTCGCTATGCGCCACCACATTGGCGACTGGCAGGGCAAAGCCGAGAATCGTGCCCGTCAGTGAAATAGCCGCCGCCGTGTTGCCGCCGCGAATCAGCGTGAACTCTTTGTAGGGTGTTACCGTGACATAGACCAGCAGAAACAGACCCAGCAAGCCGATGCTGACGCCAAAGTAGGCAAGAAAATTCGGTAGCGTGGCCATAAAGTGGGCGGGCATGAAACTTCTCCTTGGCAGGTTCGCTGCATTGTTGCGCGAAAGTTAATGTGCGGCAAGTGTGTTTGTGGCGCGGCGCTGTCTCACGGCATCCAGAATCTGCAATCGTTGTGCATCATCCGCCGTACTCCAGACGGTGATTTCATCCAGCGTGCGCAAGCAGCCGGTGCACAGGCCGTTTTCCGTGCGGCAGACTTCGATGCAGGGCGAGGCGATCACGCCGGGCTGGTTTGAGTATGGCTGTCGCCGTGGTCGCGCAGGCGGGCGAAGCCGGGCAGGCGCGAGAGGCTGGCGCGCAGGGTGGAAAAATCCACCGCATCGAGCATGTTTTTGACCGTCAGGCCGAGTTCGGTGTCGCCTTCGATGGTGAGCTGGCGATTGAAAAACAGGGTGTCGGGGTCTTCCTGCCGTGCCAGCAGTTGCAGGTAGGCCGAGAGGTTGGCGGTGAATTGCAGGTCTGGCGAAGCTTTGCCGAAAACGGGTTTGAACACGCCGCCCTGAAGGGTGAAGGTTGCCACCGCACCGGTGTCGAGCACGGTGACCCGAAACGTGCGGCCGTCGATTTCGGCCAGCGTTTCAGCGGGCAGGATGCCAAGCGAGCGGACGAGATTGAGACCACAGATGAGTGAGAGCGCATGCGGCCACTGCGGCAGGCGCGCGCCAATTTTGGCGACAAAACCGGGCAGGGCGAATTTCGGGATGATGAAGGTGCTCATGGCGGGTTTTCCTTGATATTTTCTTGAATTTTATAGACGGATCAGACGAATTCCACGTCTTGCTGCACGATGCCGGCCTTGCCGTGCCAGAAGCCATTGACCAGACCTTCGGGGTTCCAGGCCGGATCGGGGCGGGCGCTCTGTCCATCACGGGCGGCGGCAAAGGCGGCGACGATGGCCGGGGTATGGGTTGGCTGCGGGCTGATGCGCACCGCGTCAATGCCCAGTGCCAGTAGCTCGGGCATTTCGGCTAGCAGGTTGTAGCTGTGTGCCGACATGGTCTGGATGCCGTTCAGCGTCAAAAAACTTTCCTGTTCGCGGGTTTTGACCAGCATGCCTTCGGGATGGTCGAGACATTTGAACTGGCAGTCGTCCTTGTTCAGTCCATAGTGCCGGGCGGTGAAACAGCGCGCCGAGAAGGCCAACGGGATTTTGCCGAAGGCGAAGACTTCGGTTTCCATGCCGGGCGGCCGCGTGGCGTGCAACTGGCGCACCAGTTCGCCGGTGGCTTCAAGCGGCGGCAGCCAGCGGATGGCGCCTTGCGTGGCATAAAAGGCCAGCGTGTCTTCGTTGTAAAGGTTGAGATGCGGGCCGCAAACAAAGGGTATGCCTTTGTCTTTGGCGATCTTGACTGCACCCAGATCGTTGGCTTCGACGACGCACTGGCTGTCGTCCAACAGGCGGCGCAGCATTTTCAGATCGCTTTCGGATTCCAGCAGCGCCTGTGCGGCGAGCACTACATCTTTGCCGGCTTCGCGCAGGTCGCGGGCGAGGCCGAGCCAGTCTGCGGTACGCAGTTGCTGGCGGCGCGAGCAGACCACTTCGCCCAGATAGATGCGGTCGATCTGCGGGTTCTCCGCCATCTCGGCGTAAAAATTGAAGACTTCGTCCTTGCTCCAGAAAAACAGCAGCGGCCCCAGTGCGATTTTCATGGTCATGATTTTCAGGTGATTAACGCCACGGCCGGTTGTAGGCACCCAACGTGGCTTGCGTACCTTCGGAAACTTTGGCCAGATCGCTCATCCATTGCGGCTTGACGACGAAGCGATCCGGGTTGGCGGCCGCCGCATCGATGGCCTGACGCAGCGCGCGTGTCACCTGCGTCACATACGCCGGGCTGCGCTGGCGGCCTTCGACCTTGATGGCGGCCACGCCAATGCGCATGATTTCCGGCAGCAACTCGACCACGTTGAGGCTCACCGGTTCTTCCATGGCGTAGTAGGTTTCGCCTGCCACTTCAAAGCGGCCTTTGCAGATGGTCGGGTAGCCGGCGTTTTCGTCGTTGCCGAAACGGTCGATGAGGATGCCGTTCAAGCGCACTTCCATCGCGTCTGGCTGTTTGTCCCACTTGACGAACTTGGCCGGCGAGCACGCTCCGACGGTGTTGGGAGATTCGCCGCAGGCGTAAGAAGACAGCCAGCAGCGGCCTTCGTTCATGACGCACAGGCTGCCAAAGCCAAAGACTTCGATCTCCACAGGCGTGTTTTTGATGACATGTTCCACCTGCGCCAGTGTCAGCACGCGCGGCAGCACGGCGCGGCGCACGCCGAACATCTCATAGGCGAAATTGATGGCTTCATAGCTGGTGGCCGAGCCTTGTACCGATAGATGCAGACGCGCCTGCGGATGGGTTTTGGCGGCGTAATCGAGCAGCCCGACGTCGGCCAGGATAATGGCATTGACTCCCAGATCGACGGCCTGATCGACCGCCTTGCGCCAGTCGGCCACGCGCCCGGCTTGGGCATAGGTGTTGAGCGCCAGCAGCACCTGACGGCCACGCGATTGCGCGTAGCGGATGCCTTCGGCCATGGTTTTCAGGTCGAAATTGAGGCCGGAAAAGTTGCGTGCGTTGGTGTCATTTTTGAAGCCGAGATATACCGCATCCGCGCCGTTGTCGATGGCAGCCTTGAGTGCGGGCAGGCTGCCGGCGGGGCAGATGAGTTCAGGTTTTCTGAAAGATTCCGGCTGGGCGGTGGCGGACACAATGGCAATTCCTGAATAAAAACAGGCCTGAAGTATACGACGATCGGCAGACGCAATTCCTTGATGGACGGCAAAAAGAGCGATGAGCGATCAGCACTGGATGCGCTGGAACCCAGGCATCAGGGCATTGATTGCTTCAATGCCAGCAGCGCCTGATTGCGTAGCGTCTTCATCAGCGACATTTGTTGCTCGGAGATGACAATGCTGTTGGCTTGCTGCTTGTCGGCATAGATCAGACCAACGGCGCGTCCCTTAATCGTCAGTGGCATCAGGACAAAGCAGCGCGCCGAGAGCATGTTGCGGTACCACGCCGGAATCTTGTCGGCAATTTTCTCGTCGGCAATATCCATGATGACCATATCAAGCCCTTTTGCGATGGCCAGTTGAAATACGTTGGGCGCATCCTGCAACGGAAAACGGAACTTTCGCACGATCAGTTCCACGTCCGTTCCGTGTCCCTTGCGCGCGACCATGTTGCCCGATTTGTCATCCCGCAGGCATAGCAGCACACGCTGGAAATCAATGGCCTGTGACAGCGTTTCCAGCGCAATGCGGAATATTTCGTTGAGCACGAAATCGCCAACCAGTGCATCGCTGAGTTTGCCGATACCAGCCGACAGCAATTGCTCGACGCGATCGTTCTGCGCCTTGGCGGCAGCAGCGTCGGTCACGGCGGTCGAGGGCGCAACGCCGCCGCCCGTGGCCACAGATTTCTCGGCTCCGGCCTCAACCCAGTCGCTCACCTGCTGGACAAACTTGCTCTGAGTCAGGCGCACGCCAAGTGCGCTGGCAAAGACTTTGGTCTCGTCGAGCGACTGATGCACAAGGGCATGCAGTTGCGGTGCCGATACCTTCATGACGTCGGCGAAGCGGCGGCGCAGCGCTGACAATTCGCTACCATCCTTCAATCCACCGGCGCTGGCCAGCACGCCGGAGACTTCATTGCCAAAACCGGCCAACAACCAAAGCATGTCCTCTGACGATTCGGGTTTCGTGATGACGCCATCTGGCAGCGATCGCAAGCTGCGCACCAGCGAGATCGGAAATCGCCACTGCTCGGCAACACCAAGACCAATGCGGGAAAAATCCAGCCCCAGCACCTCGGTTGCGGCAACGTCGTCCGTCACGCCCTGTTGCTGCACGACTTCCTGAATCTGACTGGCTTCATCGGGAAGGTATAACTGAACCACAATCTGACCCAGGCTGTGGAGTAACGCGCTGGTGTAGACGTCATCAGAGCTGCGTGGCAAAAATAGCTTGCCGGCTTCCCGGGCAATGGTGCCGGCCAGTTGCGCGCGTAGAAACGTTTCCTTAATTTCGCGTAAATCGGCGCGGCTCTTCATCTGTTCGAAGAGCGCGACGGTCAGTGCAATGTCGCGCAGCGTAGAGAACCCCAGCACGCTGACTGCGCGCGCCACGGTAGTCACCCCGCTGCCGCTCGCACCCCGGTAGTTGGCCGAGTTGGCTACACGCAAGATACTGGCGGTGAGCCCCACATCGCATTGAATGATCTTTGCCAGATCGTCAATGTTCTGGTCTTCCGAGTTGGTGATCTCGTTGATTGCCGCTACCGATTCGGACAGGGCAGGAAAGCCCGGCTTGCCGTCCAGACGACGCAGCAGGTCGGCCAGTGCCGTGGCTTCCTGCTGGCTGCGATCACTCACGGGTTTGTGCATGCGCGTAGATCTCGGGGCGATAAGCAAGATAAATCAAATGGTAGCTTGCCGTGGGCGCATCGCCAAGCTGGCGCAGCACCTTGCGTAACTGACCGGCACCAAGCGGTTGGTGCGTCGATGCGGCGGTGTCGGCACCAATGGCACGCAACTGATGCAGGAAACCGAGGGCAGACGACGGATGGTCAATGTAGTGTTCTTCTGTCAGCGAGAGTTTGCCCGGGGGGAACATCGCAGTGACATCGTGGGTGCGGGGGAATGCGGGCGTGCCGGCGCGCAGCCCCAGCGTTTGATGCGCGGCACGCCATTCATGAAAGGTGTCATTCCCCAGCATGCTGAAGGCCAGCATGCCACCGGGGGCTAGCAATGCAGTCCAGCGACGCAGCGCGGCGGGCAGGTCGCCAAACCACTGTGCGGCAAGGTTGGCGCAGATCAGATCAAATGATCCGCAGACGGCGGGTTGCTGCCCATCCATCACCAGATAACGGATGCCCGGCAAACGCTGGCGGCAAGCTGCCACCATGGCGGGGGCAATGTCGCTGGCACAAAAGTCGACGCTGGGCAGACGGTGCAGCAACGACTGCGTCAGGTGGCCGGTGCCGCAGCCGATCTCCAGCACGCGCGGGGCGGGTGGCAGGCCTGCCGCGATAATGCGTTGCGTCAACTGTTCTGCGGCGTGGCGCTGTGGTGCCGAGTCGGCATCGTAGTGCGCCGCAGCGCGGTCGAAACGCCGGGCGATGCGTGCGTGCAGCGTCATGTGGCCGCCAAGCGTTCGATCAGTGCGGCGCACAAATCGGGGGCGGTGAGTGGCAATACATGGTCGTCGCCGGCCACGCGCGTCAAATGCCCTGGCGGCAGGCCAGCCAGCGCCATTTCTGACATGGCGGCAGACACGATGGGATCGTTGTCAGCGGCCAATGCGTGAATATCGGCGGCGCGTGTCGCCAGCCGGGCGCGACCATCCCACTGCGCCAGCCAATCCAGCCCGAGCGCAAGCTGTGCGGCATCAAAGCCGGCGAGCACCGCCGGGGCACCGCAAGCGGCGCGAAACTCGCCCAGCACCGCGCCGGGATCGCGCCTGAATTGTGTGGCCATGCGTGCCAGCACGCGCACAGCTACGGCCGGGGTGTAGTCGGTGGTGGTGGTGAAGCGTGGGAAACCGTTCACTAGTAACAGCCGATGCCAGGGCAGGGTGCTTTGTGCGAGCCACCAGCAGGCACCGAGCGAATGACCGACGGCAATCACCGTGTCGCCTGTTGTGCTGTCTGTTGTGATAGCCGGCATGTGCGGCGCACCAAAAAAGCCAAAGTCGACGCTGGCGACACGGTGCTGCGATGACAGGCGTGCGCGTACCGCCTCCCACACCGTGTCATCAAAGCCCCAACCGTGGGCGAAAATGATGGTGCTCATACCGACAGCGTCGCCACCGCCTCAAGCACCCGCGCAAATTCGGCATCGGTCAGCGCGGTCGATAACGCAAAGCGCAGTCGTGCGGTGCCGGCGGGCACGGTGGGGGGGCGGATGGCGATGGCCAGTACGCCGGCTTGTGCCATGTGTTGCGCGGCATTCAGCGTGGCGGCGGCGTCTCCAATCACGGCGGGGACGATCTGCGTGCTGGAGGCCAGGGTGTCGAAGCCGCGTGCTTGTAGTGCGGCGCGCAGTTGCCCGGCCAGTGCAGCCAACCGGGCGCGTTCAGCATCCATGCCAGGCAGCAAATCGAGCGCGGCATCGACTGCGCCCAACGCGGCGGGTGCCGGGGCGGTGCTGTAGATGAAGCCGGCGCAGCGGTTCACCAGCCAGTCGATCAGTGCCTGCGAGCCGGCGACATAGGCTCCGGCGCTGCCGAGTGCTTTGCCCAGCGTGCCCATGAGGATGGTGTCGGCGGGTAGCGATGCAACGTCGGCGGCCAGACCGCGACCGTCGCTGCCGAGTACGCCGGTGGCGTGGGCTTCGTCGAGGTAGAGCACGGCTTGATGGCGCTGCGCCAGTGTCGCCAGTGCCGCGACATCGATGCGGTCGCCGTCCATGCTGAAGACGGATTCGGTGACGATGAAGCGAAGCCGGCCGGGGTTGGCTTGCAGTAAGGCGTCGAGATGCGCGGTGTCATTGTGCCGGTAGCGAATCTGCCGCATGCCGCGACAGCCGGCGTGCAGGCTGGCGTGGTTGAGGCGGTCGGTGAAGATCAGTGGCTTTTCATCGAGTTCAAACAAGGCCGGCAGCACGGCGCTATTGAGCTGAAAGCCGGTGGCGAAAATCAGGGCAGCTTCGGTGCCCTTGAAGGCGGCCAGTTTGCGTTCCAGATCAAGCAGGGCTTGCGAGGTGCCGGTGACCAGCCGCGAGGCGCGACTGCCGGCGCCGTGTTGCTGCGCCCATTGGCAGGCGCGGGCGATCACCAGCGGGTGGCGCGAGAGGCCGAGATAATCGTTGGAGGAAACATCGATCAAGCGCGCATCGGGCACCCGTAAAAGTCGACGCTGGGCAGACGCTGAAAGTTCGTCCAGCCGCAGGTGTATGCGCTGGTCGAGATCACTCATGTGTGATGTTTGCCTTGGGTGCCGTGCGCGTCGTGCGTGGGAGCCTGATCTCGAACGACGTGCCGACACCCGGTGTGGAACGTACGCTCAGGGTGCCGCCCAGCGTTTTGCGGATCAGATTGTCTACGATGGACATGCCAAGCCCCGTGCCACCCCGGCCAATTTTGGTGCTGTAGAAGGGTTCCAGCAGATGCGTCAGCACCTCTTTACTCATGCCGACGCCGTTGTCAGAAATAATGAGATTGATGGCATCGCCGTCGGCTTCACCCGTCATCGTGAGCACACCGTCGGTGCGGTTTTCAAAGGCATGCAGGCAGGCGTTGTTGATGAGGTTGATGACGACCTGCCCTAGTGCGCCGGGCTGGCTGGTCATGGAAATTCCAGTCGGAATTTCCAGCACTATCTGGTGTGGTTTGTTTCTCAAGCTCGGTGCCATGGCATCCACGACTTCTTTGATGGCTACATCGAGATCAAACTTCCGATGCTGTTCGCTGGCCTGATCGGCAGCCACTTGCTTGAAATTTCGCAGCAGTTTGTTTGCTCGTTTCAGGTTTGCGGTCAGCGCTGTGGTGCCTTCTTCTATGGTGCCGACGAAGTTGTCGAGATCACTACGTTTCAGTTGCCCGCTTTGCAGCAGGTCGTGCATGCGCGTCGTGACTTCGGTCAGCATCCCTGCGGCGAGTACGCTGTTGCCCAGCGGTGAGCTGAGTTCGTGCGAAACACTGGCGACCAGTGTGCTGATGGTCGCCTTGGCCTCGCTGCGGGTGAGTTCTTCCTGTTGGTGTTTGAGGCGATCGAGCATCGTTTCAAGCTCGGTATTGAGGTGCCGAAGGGCAAGATTTTGCTGTGCTAACTCACGATCCCGGTTAAACGCGGTGAGGGCGGATTTGATGGTGAGCAGAAAGTCGTCATTATTGAAGGGTTTTTCGAGAAATCGGTACAGGTCGGCGCCGTTGATTGCGCGCTTCACGCCGTCGAAATCGCTTTGTCCGGTGAGCATGATCTTGACGGTATCCGGGCTGAGTGCATGCAAGCGAATCAGGAGTTCGTCGCCGCACATGCGCGGCATTTTGAAGTCGGAAATAACCACGGCCAACGGGTGCCCCTGCGCGCATAACTCGGCGGCGATTTCCAGCGCCTCTTCACCACTCTGGGCGATTTCGATGGTGTGTCGCGGCTCCAGTGTGCCCAGCAGGGCGCGCAATGCGGTGAGTACGGTAGGGTCATCATCGACGCACAATAATGTGCCGACTAATGTCCCAACTGAGTTCCCAACTGAGTTCCCAACTGAGTTTTCAGCTAATTTTTCAGATGAATTTCCAGCATTCATGCGAGGCTCGGCGATCTGATGTGCGACATGGGGGAATCGCTACATTCTACGGATGTTTCCAGAGCGCGAGAAAGTTGCACGGGGCTTGTCGAATCTTCTATGATGCGCACTGCGTTGGTGCAATCAGGTGGTTGCGCCGATACCAAAAAATGGGCCCCGGCAACAATGACCACTGGAATAATTTTGTGTGTCGATGATGACACCACGGTTCTCAAGGCGTTGCGAACACTGCTGGGAAGCATGCTCGGTAGCGATAATGTCATCGAAATTGCCGAAAGCGGGCAAGAGGCGCTAGAACTTTGCGATGACTTGCAAAAGGAAGGCCGGGAACTTACCGTCGTGATCTCCGACTTCATCATGCCCGGCATGCGTGGTGACGAACTGCTGGTTCGTCTGCATGAGAAAAGTCCAAAAACGATCAAGATCATGCTCACCGGCCAGAGCGACCTCACCGGTGTCAAGCGTGCGATCAATGAGGCCAACCTGTATCGCTTTCTCGAAAAACCCTTCAATAATGCAGATCTGGTGCTCACGGCAAAGTCCGCAGTCCACGCCTATAAGCAGGAACGCGGCCTGATCCTGCAGATTGAAACCCTCAAGAAAGAAAATGCCGAATTGAACCGCATGCTGGCTCAAACCAGCACTTGATTCATTAAACAGGCGCTGACAACGGGTGAATCTATTTCGATCCAGCTTGTTTGCCCGCGTGTTTATCAGCACGATGGTGGCTATTGCAACGTTGTTTGTTGCCATGTACCTATTGTCGGTGCCCTTCATTCAGACCACGGTTGAAAATATCGAAGCCCGCGCCGCACGCACCGTGCTGGATGACGTGATGCAGATGGTGGAGCAGATTCAACGCGAACTTGAAAACTCCCGCCAATCCATCCTGCTGGCGCGCAAGAGCGAACTGGTCGCCATTATTGCGGTCGTGGAATCACGCATCAACTGGCTGGAACAACAAGTCAAAACAGGCCAGCTATCCAAAGAAAAGGCTCGGCAGATGCTACTGGCCGAGTTGCGTCAGATCCGCTATGGCCACAAAGATTATGTCTGGGCCTCGAATTACGATTCGGTGCTGGTGTCACATCCAGACCCGAAGCTGAACAATAATCTGACGTTCTCTACGCAGCGCGATGCGCGTGGCAATCTGATCGTGCCGCCGATGGTGGCCGGGGCGCTGAAGGACGGCGAGGGCTTCTACTCTTACTGGTGGCGTCGTCTCGGCGAAGAGGAGATGATCGAGAAGCTGACGTTTTACAAACACATTCCGGCTTTTGAGATCGTGATTGGCACCGGCGTTTATGTCGACGACATCGAGTCCATGCTGCGCAAGCGGCGTACCGTTGCCATTGATGATTTGCGGCAGCGCATCAAGGCAACCCGTCTGGCAAAAACCGGCTACGTCTACATTTTTGACGGCGCCTATTACATGCATATTCACCCGAATGCCACCATTGAAGGGAAGACCAGTGTCGATCTGCTAGAGCCCGCCACGAAAAAACCTTTGCTGCCCATGCTCACGGCTGTGGCCGACAAGACCGATGGCTTACGCTACAAATGGGACAGTCCGACCGACCCGGGAAACTTTGTCTATGAAAAAATTTCATGGGTTCGGTACTTCAAGGGCATGGACTGGTATGTCGGTTCTTCGGTGTATCTGGATGAACTCGATGAGAGCGCGCGAACGCTCAGAAACCGTGTTCTGGTGGTATTTGCTTTGACCCTGCTGCTGGCCATGGGGCTGGTTTATCTTTTCGTCAATAAACTGGTCGGGCCGTTAAAGCACCTGAGTGCCACCGCATTGCGGGTCGAGAATGGTGATCTCGATGCGCGCTGTCTGGTGAAAAGCAACGATGAGATCGGCGTGGTCGGCAATGCGTTCAATGGCATGGTGGATCGCTTGCAAGACAATATCCAGCATCTGGATACCAAGGTCACAGAACGTACCGAGTCGCTGTCACAAAGCAATGCGGCACTGAACGAAGCCTACAAGGTGGCGGAAGCCTCTCGCCAACAAGCTGAAAATGCGCATCAACAAGCAACGGATGCGCTCAACGGCTTGAAAACAGCGCAGGCACAACTGATTCAAGCAGAAAAAATGGCCTCGCTTGGTCAGTTGGTGGCGAATGTTGCTCACGAAATAAATACGCCGATCGGTGCGGTCAAATCCAGCGGCGAGATCATTGCCAGCGCCTTGCATCACGCACTGGACAATATGCCCAGGCTATTCCAGACGTTGGAAGTTGAGAGCACCCGGATCTTCATCGATCTGATCAACTGTGCCAGTGTTCCCGGGCCTGTACTGAGCACGCGCGAGGAACGCAGCATTACGCGGGAAGTGGTCGCCCAGTTGCAGGCTGCGCAGATCGCCGACGCCAGCCACAAGGCCGGCATTCTCGTGGCCTTGCGTGCCCAGTCGGGCGTTGCCGACTATCTTCCGCTGTTACGTCACCCCGAGAGCGAATTGATCTTGGATACCGCGCATTCGCTGGCAACGATTATTCAAAGTTCCAGCAATATCAACACCGCGGTCGATCGGGTGTCCAAGATCGTATTTGCGCTCAAGGCATTCTCCCGCGTCGGTCATTCGGGTGAAATGATTGATGCAAAGTTGAGTGAAGGCATCGATACCGTCTTGACCATTTACCAAAGCCAGATCAAGCAAGGCACCGAATTAATTCGACACTACGAGGATATTCCGCCCTTGCACTGCCTGCCGGACGAACTCAATCAGGTCTGGACCAATCTCGTGCACAACGCCTTGCAGTCCATGAACCATCAAGGAACGCTTACCGTTGATATTCGTCGCCTCGGCAACGAGGCCGTGGTATCCATTGGCGATACCGGTTGCGGCATTCCGGAAGAAATCCGCGGGAAGATTTTTGATGCTTTCTTCACCACCAAACCGGTCGGCGAGGGCAGCGGTCTGGGGCTCGATATTGTCAAGACGATCATCGATAAACACCATGGTCGCATCGAAGTGCAAAGCGAAGTGGGGGTCGGCACCACCTTTCTGGTTTATCTGCCCTATGCATCGACAGCAACCTGACGCAGATCAAAGATCCGCCGGGGACGGTCAATTATCATTTCGCGTTTATCCAGTTTATCCATCAGGAGATTTTCGCCATGATCCCCATTCACGCCTGCAATCACACGACCGAAGAAGCGGTCTATCCATTCGACGCGCGCGGTGTTGCCAAACGGTTTCGTCACGCCGCTATTTTCGGTGCGCTGGACGCCCTCAACCCGGGTGAGACCATGCGCTTTGTGAACGACCACGATCCGCTGCCGCTGCTTAACCAGATGGCTGCCCGCTATGGAGATCACATCGAGATCGCCTATCGCCAGCGCGAACCGGAAGGTGTCATGATCGACTTCATCAAACGCTGAACTCACGCGCGCCAAATAACGACTCTGCTCCCCCTCCGCGACAATGCACGCATGAATTCGCGCATCCCTGAAGCTGTCAATATCACCGCCTGTGGCGACGGCTTGGAGTTGCGCATCGGTAATGCGGTACGCAACATCGGTATTCCGCCGCGACCAGCGATTCTCGATCAGATTGACCGCGAGATGCACAAGGACGAGCCGGATTTCAAGCGGCTCGCGGATGTGCTCGGTGCGGATGTGGGCATCGCCGGCAGCCTTATCAAGGTGGCCAATTCGCCGCTGTTTGGTGGCGCGAAGAAAGTACGATCCGTATCCGAGGCGCTATTGATGCTGGGGCTGACGGTCACGGTTAAAACCGTTGCCAGCCTGGCGTTGCGGCAAATGTTCCCCCATGTGCCGAGCTTGGAGCGATTCTGGGATTCTGCGGCGCGGACTGCCCGCGTCT
This sequence comes from uncultured beta proteobacterium, assembly GCA_903946745.1. Classification (GTDB taxonomy): domain Bacteria; phylum Pseudomonadota; class Gammaproteobacteria; order Burkholderiales; family Rhodocyclaceae; genus CAJAWW01. The sequence continues at coordinate 33,007 of CAJAWW010000011.1, read as the reverse complement.
CAGGATGGCTGGTGACACACTTGCAGGGTCGTACCGGGATCATGGTCGATGATGCCTATACACTCGGGCTTTTTCGTGATTGCGGTATTCCGGTGCTGATGATTCCGTTTCCGGAGTATCCGCATATTCTCAAGCAGGCCAATCAAGAAACCACGCTGGCCTTTACGGCCATCGAAGATCATTTACTGTCGATCAACCATGCGATGGTGGGTGCAGAACTGGCCAAGAACTGGCTGTTGCCGAATGAGATTATTCAGGCGATCCGTCATCACCATGACGCATCGGCCATCGATGGCGAGTTGTTCGATCTATTGACGGAGCCCGCCCGGCGGCTGATCGCCATCGTTCAGGTGGCTGAATATCTGATACAAATGACATCCGGCCTGAGTCAAACGCAGGAATGGGGCAAACTCGGTGCCGCGTGCATGAGCCAGCTCGATATTTCCGAAAGCGAGTTGGTTGCGCTGCTGGAGGATTGCCGGGAAGTTGTTGCCAGCGACGAGTGATTGCTGATTGATTGATTGCTGATTGATCGCTAATCAGCCAACCAGTGCCGCGTCGCCGCGGGTTTCTTGTTCCATGCGGGATTCGCGGCTGGCTTGGCTATTTTTTTGCTGCGCTTGTTCCTGTTCCTCCGCCCGCCGCAGTCGTTCTGTCACTGCGGGGAAACTGTTACGCAAGGCGATGTCGACGGCGCGCCCCTCGCTGCCGTCGATGGAGGGGCTGGCTCCCTTGCTTAGCAGCAGTTCGACCACTTTCATATCGCCGCGCTGCGCGGCACGCATGAGCGGCGTCATGCCCTGATCGCCCATGGCATCCAGATCGAATTCCATGGTCAGCACGGTTTTGATGTAGGACAGGTTGCCGCGATCAATGGCGTTGAGCAACACCTGCGTCGCTTCTGGATTTTTTTTGCGCTGTACTTTTTCCAACCCGGTCGGTAGCACCTTGGCGCTGTAATTCAGCACCGAGAGCAGTACCATTGAAACCAGCGTGGCAAGCAGCGGCCCTTGATGGATGCCCAGCCCTTCGGCCCAGCGTTCGGGGAGATTGGCACCCACCGCGAGCAGTGCGTACAGCAGGAAGAAAAAGAAACGCACATAAAGGAACAGGGCCAGCACCACCAGCAACCCCAGCACCGACATGATGAGGCCGGGCTCAACGCCGAACGCATGGGCAAAGGATGGCGGCAGGTTGGCCACCACGGCCATCAGGGTGACGAGCCCGAGGAGCAAGGATTCCCGAATGCGCTTTTGTGTGACGAGGTCCATAAGCTTGGCCAAAAAAATTGTTGTGCACAATTTACTCCATCCAGTGACGAAGCGCACACCGCGCGCACGTCTCAATTTGTCTGCATAATCCGGCATGTGACTGACATTGACTACATGGACGTGGCGCTAGGCTTGGCGCGCGAAGCGGCGGCACTGGACGAGGTTCCTGTGGGGGCGGTCGTGGTCGCTCACGACGGCGTGATTGTCGGCCGTGGCTTCAATCAGCCCATCAGCCGCCACGACCCCTCAGCGCATGCCGAAATGCTGGCTTTGCGTGATGCGGCGGCGCGAATCGGCAACTACCGACTGCCGGGCTGTCGCTTGTTTGTGACGCTCGAACCCTGCGCAATGTGTGCCGGTGCCATCCTTCATGCGCGAATTTCACGGGTGGTGTTTGGGGCTCGCGACCCCAAGACCGGAGCCGCCGGCAGCGTGATCGATCTGTTTGCCGAAACGCGCCTGAATCACCATGCGACCATCTCTGGCGGCGTGCTGGCAGAGCACTGTAGCGCTTTGCTGTCGGGCTTTTTTGCAGCGCGGCGCCAGCGCACGGTGGTGGTCTGATGCGCCTGCGTGTCAGCCTGCCGGCACAAACACTGGAAGTTTATGCGGATGACGGACGCCTGAGTCATCGCTACCCGGTATCCACGGCCAAAAACGGAGCCGGTGAGCGCAATGGCAGCTTTTGTACGCCCCGTGGCGCGCATATTGTCCGGGCAAAAATTGGTGCGGGCGCTGTGCCGAATACGGTATTTGTGCGACGCCGGCCGACCGGTGAGCTCTGGACGCCACAACTCGCCGCTCAGTATCCGGGACGCGACTGGATTCTGACGCGCATTCTTTGGCTTTCGGGCAAGCAACCGGGCTTCAATCGTTTGGGTGATGTCGACACCATGCGTCGTTATGTGTATCTGCACGGCAGCCCGGACAGCGTCGCCATGGGCGCGCCCGGTTCGATTGGTTGTGTGCGTATGCGTAACGCCGACATTATCGAGCTGTTCGACCGGGTGCCCGTGTATTGCCGTATCGCCATCGTCGACTTTTGTGTTGATGTGGCTGACTGGGGGCAGCAGCAGGCGCATGCCCGGCCGCTGCGCGAGGCTGTGTTCATTGACGAGCAGCAGGTTCCGGCAGCCCTTGAATGGGACGATGACGATGCCCGCAGCCAGCATGCGGTGGCGCGCGATGCGTCGGGTGCGGCCATTGCCACCGGACGCTTGCTGCCGGACGGGCACCTCGGACGCATGGCGGTGCTGCCGGCATGGCGCGGCCGTGGTGTCGGACGTGCGGTGCTTGAGTCCCTGCTGGAAGCAGCCGCACAGCGTCATCTCGGCGAGCTCGTGCTGCATGCGCAAACGCATGCCAGCGGCTTCTATGAACAATGCGGATTTGTGGCCGAAGGTGACACGTTTCTCGAAGCCGGCATCCCGCATCAGCGCATGCGCAGAGACGTGTGATGAAGCACGCGGTGACGCCTACGGTGAATAAGCTGACGCACTTTTTTATGAATCGTTCCACTTACGGATGGGTGACCGGTGTTGTTGCCGTGATCGGCCTTTCATTCACGCTGGCCTTTTATTCGGTGCAGCGCAATCTGGAAGCGCAACGGCACACTGAAACCATCAAGCATTACGCCAGTGACTATGCCGCCACCATTCGTGACCGGTTTTTGCTGGTCGGTGAACGGATGATGGCCGTTCGCCATCTGCTGACTGCGGTGCCCTCCGTCACCGAGCCGCAATTTATCGACTTTGTGCAACCGACGATGGAATCACGTCTGGCGGTTCAGACCATCGAATGGGCACCGCGCATCAAGGCCGCCACCGCGACGGAATACGACCGCTTCCCGGTGCGCTTTATGGAGCCTTATGTCGGCGATGCGCCGCCTGTCGGGCTGGATCTGGCGGCAGATCCGGTTCGCCGTGCGGTCATGGATGCCGCGCGAGACAGCGGTGAATTGGCGGCAGTGATGCCCGTGGTGCGGGTGCGCGCCGAGCGGCAGCAGGTCAGCGTGCTGCTTTTGCTGCCCGTGTATGTCCGGGGTGCGGCGCTTGATACTGTCCTGCAACGACAGGAAGCCCTCACCGGCTTCGTCACCGCGCTGGTGCGTATCGATCCACTGATCGAACTGGCGCTCGCCGGGCAAGGGGTACGGATGTTCGATCTGGCGCTGATCGATCCCGCAGCGGCACCTGATAGCGCGGCACTCATCAGTTTCCGTGCTGACAAGAGCAGCAAACCGATACCCATCAGAGAACTGAAATCGCACACAGACACGGTGGCCATGCCGATCATGTTGGCGGGGCTGGAATGGCAACTGCTGGTGATGCCCGCACCGGCGCTGGCCAAATTTGAAGGTGTGAGCATCGCCCTCTTGTTGCTGGGTTTTGGCATCTGCGCGATTTTGAGCACGGTTTTTATTATTCATTTGCTGCTGGCCGGCAATCGCCGCGTCACGGCTCTGGTGACAAAAAAGACGGCGGAACTGCGTGAAAGTGCCGAGCGCACGGCCTTTCAGCGCACGCTGCTGGCGTCATTGATCGAGGCATCCCCGACCGGCGTGCTGGTGGCTTCCCCGGATCGGCGCTGGATATTGTGGAACCTCCACTTTCTCACCATCTGGAGCATTCCTGTCGAGATCATCAAGCAATCCGAGAGCCACAATGCCCTGGATTTCATGTTGCCGCAACTCGCTGATCCCGATGGCTTCATGCAACGGGTGGATCAAATCTATGGCCAACCGGAACTGCATCGGCGCGATGAAATCCTCTTGAAAGACGGCCGTGTGTTCGAGCGCCATACCGCCCCGGTGATCGGTGAAGACGGCACGGTACATGGCCGTAGCTGGTTCTACCAGGACATTACCGAGCGCACCTTGTTTCAAAATGAACTGCTCAATGCACGCGATGCCGCTGAAACCGCCAGTCGTGCCAAAAGCGAGTTTCTGGCCACCATCAGCCATGAAATCAGGACGCCAATGAACGGTGTGCTGGGAATGACCGACCTGCTGCAGATGACGGAGATGAATGATGAGCAACAGGAATACCTGAAGATCATCAAGGATTCCGGGGCGTCCTTATTGGTGATACTCAACGACATTCTTGATTATTCCAAGATTGAGGCCGGCAAGATGGAGATCGAGGCACGGCCATTTTCACCGGTGGCGCTGCTGAACGAAACCTCGGCGCTGATGCTGGGTCGCGCCATGGAAAAGCAGATTGAACTGCGCATAGCGATCGATGAGGATGCGTCGCTACAAGTGCTCGGTGACGCCAATCGTTTGCGGCAGGTGCTGGTGAATCTGATTGGCAATGCAATCAAGTTTACCCACCAGGGGTGCATCGATCTGCGCTTGCAGGTTGCCGAGCGGGAAAATGCCACCTTGCACTTGCGTTTTGACATAGCCGATACGGGCATCGGGATCGCGCCCGAGGTTGTGCCAAAGTTGTTTATGCCGTTTTTCCAGGCCGATTCATCCACCACCCGCCGCTTTGGTGGCACAGGGCTGGGGCTGGCCATCTGCAAACGCCTGATTGATGCGATGGGCGGCCATATCGGTGTCGAGAGCCGGGAAGGGCAGGGAAGTCGCTTCTGGTTTGATCTGATTTTGCCTCAGGTGGAGGTGCGGGCGTCACCGTCGGCAGCACTCACGGGGGGGCTTGCCCGGGCGTCGGATTGGAACGGTTGCACGGTTTTAGTGGTTGAAGACAATCCGATCAATGCCCGTGTTGCCAGCGAACTGCTGGAAAAAAACGGGCTGCGCGTCACCGTTGCCGAAAACGGGGCACTGGCGCTCGATGCGTATCTCGCCAATCCCCCCGATCTGATTCTGATGGATGTGCAGATGCCGGTCATGGGTGGGCATGAGGCAACACAGCGCATCCGCGCGCTGGAGGCAGAAAACTCATCGTCGCCGCGTCATGTTCCTATTGTTGCATTTACCGCCAATGCTTTCGATAACGACCGCGTGCTGGCGATGGATGCGGGCATGGACGATTTCATCGCCAAACCTTTCCGTGAAGCCAACTTTATTGCCACGCTGGCGCGTTGGCTACCATCGCCCAATCAAACCCATCAAACCCATCAATTCAATCAAAAGAGCAGCGCCACGCCGCCACCGGCAACGCGCACTTCCGGTGACGAGATCGCCGATGTTGTATTCGACAGTGCAATGTTGCTTGAAATCACTGCAGGAGCGGGAATTCAGCCGATGGAACTCGTTGATCTGTTTTTGGAAGATGCCGGACAAACCCTCAGTGATCTGGAAACCGCTATCGACGGAAACGACCGCGCCAGCGCCGAGCGGTGTGCCCACACCCTGAAATCCACGTGCGCGAGTGTCGGTGCGAATCGGCTGCAAAAACTTGCGCTCACCGTGGAACAGGCACTGCGTGTGGCACTGGGCGACGATGCCCGCACGCAGGTTGCTGCGTTGCGTGCCGAGCTGGCGCTGTATCGTCAGACGGTGGAAGCGCGTCGACCCGAGTTGAGCTGAGGCTGGATTGAAAATCGGCTGCGTGAGCCCCGTTGCGCGCCGGGCAGCCAGCTTTGCTCGTCAAACACGAAGCTGCTATCGGCACCGAACCATGCCACGGTTGAACAGCGTGTGCCATAGCCATGGTTCTCGCCCTTGACGAAGGCGCTCGACAGCAGTCGTTCCCATTCCAACCCGACGCCGGTTTCCGGCAACTCTTCGTCGGGATGAATGGCCTCATTGGTCAGCAGTTCAAACAGGCCAAGGTCATCCGGCAGGCGCGTGATGGCGGCCGCCAATGCCGTCTTCCCAGCGTCGACTTTTGGCCATGGTGTGTCGAGCAGATGGTTGGAGACGCCATACACACCCGGCGTTAGCAACTTCGCCCTCAGCTGCGCATCGCCCGTGCTGGCCGACCACCACAGGCTTTCGCCATCAGACAGCAGCAGATTGAAGCCATTGCAGCGCCGGGCAATCGGGGCAATGCGTTCCAGGTACGCCGCCGGCGCATCCGTGCCACGCAGAAAATCGGCGACCAGATGCCCGCGTGAGGGCGCGTCAGGCCGGTGCTGCGTCGGATCGCGAAAATTGGTCAGCGCAGCAAAACGCCCCGTACGGGTGATGCCCATCCAGGTGCCACCCGCTTCCAGATCTCGTCCCGCCAGCACTGACGGCGCATCGACCCAAAACCCGGCAGCGGCGGTGGGGCGCGCAAAAAACTCGTCGCGGTTGGCCGCCACCACCAGCGGGTAATCCGGATGCGCGTGCCAAGCGATGAGAATCAGGCACATGGGTAACGAAATTGGCGGCGAAATCAGCTGATCGGGTAGGGTAGGGACAAGCGTTCCAGACACTCGCCATCGGGCGTGCCGACATGGAGTTCACCGGCTTCAAAGGCGCTGATCTGCACGCAGACCAGCGCTTCATGGCCGCCGTCCGGGCTGGGGGCGATGCTGACCAGTGTGCCGCAATGCTGCGCACCGGTTTCCGGGGCGAATACATGCGTCCCGGGTGCCGCATAACTCGCCAGCCGGACGCGGTAAGTGCGGCGTTTGACCTTGCCCAGATACTGGGTGCGGGCCACAATTTCCTGACCGGGATAGCAACCTTTGGTGAAGCTGACGCCGGCCACGGCCGGCAATTCCATGTTGAGCATCTGCGGCACGAAGGCTTCCTGTGTGGCGGCCACCACGCGTGGTTGGCCGGCGGCGATTTCCAGCCATTGCCACGCGGCAGTGCCGACGGGGTGGGCATTGGCAATTTGTTGCGGCCACTGTGCGATGGCTGACTCCGGGGTGCAGACCAGTAAGCAGCGCCGGTCATCCAGACGTAGCCACTGACCGCTGGCCGTGATGGATACGCCAAATGGTGGCAGCGATGAGACCGGAGCGGGTAGGTTGGGTGCGGCAATACCGATCAATACCCGCTGCTCAGTCGCGTCGGTGAGTTTGACCTTGGAACGCAGCACATACATCGAAAGGCGTTTGAGAATGGCCGGCAGAATGTCACGCGGCAGCATCAGCAGCAGATCGTCACCTTCACGCCAGATCAGCAGCAGCGCAAGCAGCCGCCCTTTTGGCGTACAAAGGCCGGCAAAGCGCGCGTGGCTTACATCGATCCCCTTGACGTCGTTGCTCACCAGATTGTGCAAAAACGCAGCCGCGTCCTCACCACTGGCGCGAATTACACCCAGATCAAGCAAGGGCGCAACCACTCCGCCGTCACGCGCGGCGAGCAGTTCGCCGGCGGGGTTGCCAAAGTGGACAGCATCGGGCGTCAAACCTTGGTGAGCAAGCAGGGAATTCCATTCTTGAGTCATGTTCTGCGTCCGGATCGAGAGGTTGGGAATGCTATCATCGCGTAGTCAGTTCACATGGTGTCCAGACAGCATTCTTTCAAGCAAAGACTCATCTTTGACACGCATGCGCGCACTAAAAATTATCCTCCTGCTGGTGTTGCTTGCGATCATCGCAGTGATCGCTGGCGCGACTTTTATTGCGGTGCGCCCGCTAAAGTTGCAGAACACCCCCACCAGCTTTATCGTTCCAGCCGGCGGTTCGCTGCGCACGGCTGCGCAAGCGGTTGAAGCGGCTGGCATTGATCTTCGGGCGTGGCAAATCGTCTTGCTGGGGCGGGTCATGGGGCATTCGGCCAAGATCAAGGCCGGCAGCTACGAGGTGGAGCAGGGCATCACCCCGCTGGGCTTGCTCGACAAACTGGCGCGCGGCGATGTGACGCAAGGCGAACTAGTACTGGTCGAAGGCCGCACATTCCGTCAGTTCCGCAGCGTGCTAAATGAGCACCCGGATCTTGCGCATGTCTCGCAAAAGATGACCGATGCGCAGATTCTCAAACAGATCGGTGCCACCGAAACACATCCGGAAGGCTTGTTTTTCCCCGATACCTATCGCTTCGACAAAGGTGGCAGCGATCTCGATGTGCTGCGCCGCGCTTACAAGACCATGCAAACGCGGCTGAATGCGGCCTGGACAAAACGTGAGGCAACATCGCCCTTGAAGTCGCCTTACGAACTGTTGATTCTGGCCTCCATCGTTGAAAAAGAAACCGGGCTGCCCGCCGACCGCCCACAGGTGGCCGCCGTGTTCGTCAACCGGCTGCGCCGGGGCATGCTGCTGCAAACCGATCCCACGGTGATCTACGGCATCGGCGAAGCTTTTAACGGCAATCTGCGCAAAATTGATTTGCAAACCGATACGCCGTGGAATACCTACACCCGTGCGGGGCTGCCACCGACACCGATCGCCATGCCGGGGCAGGCCTCGCTGTTGGCAACCGCATTACCGCCCACCAGCAATATGGTCTATTTTGTCGCCCGTGGCGACGGCACCAGCCAGTTTTCCGCCACGCTCGACGCGCACAACGCAGCAGTCAATAAATACCAAAGGCGATAACCCCAGCATGACACGCGGACGTTTCATTACTTTCGAGGGCATCGACGGTGCCGGCAAGAGCACCCAGCACGCCTGGCTGGTGAGCCATTTGCGTGCGCAGGGACGAACCGTGGTGGCAACGCGCGAGCCGGGCGGCACGCCGCTGGGCGAAAAACTGCGCGCCTTGTTGTTGTCGGAGCCCATGCATCTGGAAACCGAGGCTCTGCTGATGTTTGCCGCCCGCCGCGAACATGTCGCGCAGGTCATCGAACCGGCGCTGGCGCGCGGCGAGTGGGTGATTTGTGACCGCTTTGTCGATGCATCGTTCGCTTATCAGGGCGGCGGCCGCGGGATGTCTTTGGATAAACTCCAACAACTTGCAGTCTGGACACTGGGTGATCTGACGCCGGATCTGACGCTGATTTTCGATGCGCCGGTTGCCGTAGCGCAACAGCGTCTGCATGCCGCCACGGCTAACCCGGATCGTTTTGAGCGGGAGCAAGCCGCATTTTTTGAGCGGGTGCGTCAAGCGTATTTGCAGATCGCGCAAGCAAACCCGCAGCGGGTTCGGCTGATCGACGCCTGCAAGCGTCTGGAAGACATTAACCAAGAAGTTGCATCGATTGTTTCAACTCTATGTTAAATAAAGAAATATGGAACCAACTGCTGGCGGGTGGGCTGCATCGATTGCCCCATGCGCTACTGCTGGTCGGGCCTCCCGGGGTTGGCAAGGCCGAGTTTTCCGTGCAACTGGCGGCTTTGCTGCTGTGTGAATCGCCGGGAAAATTGCTGGTTGCCTGCGGTCAATGTCAGGGCTGTCACTGGTTCACCACCGAAAATCACCCGGATTTCCGCCGTATCGCGCCGGAAAGTGCTGATGAGGCCGAAGAGGGTGTCAGTGAAAAAGCCAAAAAGAAGTCGACCAGTATTCTGATTGGCCAGATTCGTGCGCTGGAAGACTTCGTGTTTGTGGGAAGTCACCGCAACGGCAAACGCATCGTGCTGGTTACCGAGGCCGATGCAATGAATCCGGCGGCTGCAAATGCACTTCTTAAAATACTTGAAGAACCACCGCCAAATGTTTATTTTATATTAGTTTCTTCTAAAACAAGATCCTTGCTGCCGACAATACGCAGTCGCTGCCGCGCTATCGGTTTTGGTGCTCCGGCGACGACCGATGCCGCGACGTGGATGACCGAAAACGGACTCGGCGCCGACAAGGCGCGTTTTCTTGATCTCGCCGGTGGGGCACCCGCGCGCGTGTTGCAGTGGGAGCAACAAGGTCAATTGCCGGTACTCGATGCGCTGATCGACAGCCTGAGCGCACCGCCGACCGATCCGGTGGCGCTGGCGGCGCGCTGGGATGGCATGATTAAAGGCGACGGCCCGTTTCGGCTGGAAAATCTGGTGGATGGCGTACAGCGCTGGATATTCGATCTGGCACAGGAATCCATGGCCGGAACCGTGCGTTATCACCGTGGCTGGGCGCGTCCCCGCGACGTCAGTCGACTGCACGCTGCCACCCTGATCGCGGCATGGCGTGAGATTCTGCAATTTCGCCGCAGTGCGCGGCATCCGCTCAATCAGTTGTTGTTTCTTGAAAATCTCGCTGCGTATTTTCTAAAAGCCGTGCGTCCGGTGAGCTCATGAATACATCTGCGACAGATCCCATGCTGGTCGATTCACATTGTCATCTCGACTTTGCCGACTTTAACGGTAAAGAGGATGCGTATCTCGCCGCCATGCAGGCCAACGGGGTCGGCTGGGCGTTGATCGCCGGCGTGACGCTGGAGCGGTTTCCCGCCGTATTGGCGCTGGCCGAGCGCTTTCCCAATCTGTATGCTGCCGTCGGCGTCCATCCGGATACGCAAGAGGGCGCAGAAGCTGACGAAGACACCTTGGTACGGCTTGCTAACCACCCAAAGGTGGTGGCTATCGGCGAAACCGGTCTTGACTACTATCGGCTGGAGGGTGATCTGGAGTGGCAAAGAACGCGTCTGCGCGTGCATGTGCGCGCCGCGCGCCGCGCCGGCAAGCCGCTTATCATCCACACCCGTGAGGCAGCAGCGGACACACTACGCATTCTTGAAGAGGAGGGGGCGGGTGAGGTCGGCGGCGTGTTCCACTGCTTTACCGAAACCCGTGAGGTTGCCGAGGCGGCACTACGGATCGGCTTCCATATTTCGTTTTCGGGCATTGTGACATTCAAGAATGCCTTGCAGATCAAAGAGGTTGCCGCATTTGTGCCGATGGAGCGAATACTGGTTGAAACCGATGCACCGTATCTTGCCCCGGTACCGTTTCGCGGCAAACTCAATCATCCGGCACTGGTATTGCATGTTGCAGAAGAAGTCGCCCGTCTGAAGGGCGTCCCGCTTGCCGATCTGACCCGTGCCACCACGGCCAATTTTTTTCGCCTGTTCAGGATTCCGCATGACACATATCAAACGTAACGTACTGATCGCCTTAACGGTTTTTGCGCTCGGACAGGGCGTTGCGCAGGCAGGTGCCTACGACAACATTATCGCTGCCGTCAATAATAGTGATACAGCAACGGTGGTCGATCTGATCGGGCGTGGCATGGATGTGAATACCTCAGATCAGACCGGTACGACATTACTGATGATTGCCGCGCGCAACGGCAACATTCCGCTGATGGAGACCCTGCTTGCCAACCGAGCCAATGCCAACCGGCGCAACCGCCATGGCGATACCGCACTGTTGCTGGCGGCGCTGGCAGGAAAGCTCGATGTGGCACAGGTGCTGGTCAAGCACCGGGCCGAGATCAATCCATCCGGCTGGACGCCATTGCACTATGCAACATACGGTGGTCATCTCGACATTGCGGCTTTCCTGATCGAATACGGTGCCAATGTCGATGCGCGCGCACCCAACGGGCAGACTGCACTGATGCTGGCGGCCAAGCTCGGCAAGATTGAGTTGGCGCGCCTGCTGGTCGAGGCCGCCGCTGAAATTGATATGGTCGACTATGACAAGGATACGGCGCTGACGCTTGCCGTCAAATCAGAAAACACGGCAATCGTCGAATACTTGCGTAGCCGCACCGCTGCCGAAATGGTGGCACCCATTGAATCTTTGCCACAACCAGCACCCACCGAGGGCACGCCGCCCCCGGAAGATGCGTCAGCTTCAGCAGATGCTCCGACCCCGGGACAAACGCCACTGTTTGATTGATATCGCTGCTGCGCGAAGTTTCCCGCCTTAGTCTTGACGGCGGGCACGCAGGATGTAATTCACGTCGGTGTCTGCGCAAATTGAACTGCTACGATCAAACGGGTTATAGCGTATGCCGACGATTTCAAGCACATCGAGTCCGGCGTTACGACAAAGGCGCGCGAGTTCTGCCGGTTTGATAAACCGCGCATAGTCGTGAGTTCCTCGTGGCATCAGGTTGAGCAGGTATTCGGCACCGATCACTGCCAGAAGATAGGCTTTCGGATTACGGTTGATTGTCGATAGAAAAACCTGTCCGCCCGGTTTGACGAGACGGGCACAGGCCTCAATGGTGCTCGATGGTTGCGGTACATGCTCGATCATTTCGAGGCAGGTGACGACGTCGAAGCTTGCGGGGCTTTCTATTGCCATCGATTCCGCTGACACCAATCGGTAGTTGATGGCAAGGCCGCTTTCATGCAAGTGCAGTTTGGCGACGCCCAATGGTTTTTCCGAAAGGTCGATGCCAACGACGTCTGCGCCGTGACGCGCCATGGCTTCAGTGACCAGTCCGCCACCGCATCCAACGTCGATGACACGCTTGCCTGATAATCCGCAATGTTGATTGATCCAGTTGATGCGGGTTGGATTGATGTCATGCAGCGGGCGAAACTCGGAGTTCGGATCCCACCAGCGGTGAGCCAGTTCACCAAATTTATCGAGCTCACGCTGATCGGCGTTAAGAGTCGCAGTCATGTTTATGATTATCGTGAAAAATGAAAAAGCCCTGCAAGGCAGGGCTTTTTCATTGAGTGAAGTGAAATTAGTTCGACTTGGTGCCGATAACTTCGATTTCCACGCGACGATCCGGCTGCAGGCAATCGATTGTCTTCTTGCTCTTTGCGCCTTTGCAATCCGCCGCATTGGTCACAGGCTGCTTCTTGCCCTTGCCTTCGGCATAGACGCGCGCTGCTTCAACACCCTTGCTGACCAGATAGGTCTTGACTGCGGCAGCACGTTTTTCGGAAAGATTCTGGTTGTAGGCATCGGTGCCAAAGCGGTCGGTATGGCCTACCGCAATAATGACTTCGAGTTTAATGCCTTTGATGTCGCTCACCAACTTGTCCAGCTTTGCCGTACCTTCTGGACGCAGGGTTGCTTTATTGAAATCAAACAGTGCATCAGCGGCGAATTTGATCTTCTCGGCAGACGGGGCAAGCTTGGCTGCGGCGGGAGCGGCGTCGGTAGGGCCACCCGCTGAAGTCGTGCCACCAGCAGACGCCGCGTCACGCTTTACCAGATCAGGATCGCATTCCGCAATTGCCATGGCAGGCGTCCAGTAACTGGTGCGCCAGCAAAGACCAAAACCACTCTTGGCGACATAACCACGTTGGTCGATCAGATAACCAACGGTGCCTTTCGTATCAATGCCGGGTGTCTGAGCCATTGCGGCAGACGAAATGCCGAGCAGGACAGTAAGTAACAGAGAAAATTTCGCGCGAGTCATCAGGAGCTCCCCTTTGAATGGAGTTGTTCAGCAATTATTGATATCTTCGCCAGAATTTTAGTGGTGTCAGGGACTGTATGAGCCTGATTCCATACGATCAAACTAAGATCAACCGGCGTCGATACTATGTTAAGACGTGAGTCGATTATGCCATAAAGCCACCGCACTGCGCAATGCGGGAGCCGGAATATGTATTGGAAGTCCATCACGCATCACGATTTTTCCGTCAATCAGCGTGTGAGTAACGTTTTCCCGGCCGGCCACGTACACAAGATGAGATGCCGGATCGAAACAGGGTTGGATCAGCCAGTCATCCAGCCTGATCGCACAAAGATCGGCACATTTTCCCGGTAGTAGTGAACCAATCCGGTCATCTTGTCCAAGCGCTCGCGCGCCGCCAAGCGTGGCTGCGCGAAGAATTGTGTGCGCGTCCAGCACCGTGGCGTCCCTGCTGCTTCCTTTGGCTGCCAATGCTGCATGACGCATTTCCTGAAACAGGTCGAGCCGGTTATTGGAGGCGGCACCGTCGGTTCCTAACCCAAAGTTGATGCCATGCGCCTGAATGGCCGCCATATCAGGAATTCCGCTACCCAGCTTCATGTTTGAGGTGGGACAGTGAGCGATGTGGCAACCATGTTGCAGGAGTAAATCAATCTCCGTCGGCTCAAGGTGCACGGCATGCACGGCGATCAGGTTCGGATTGAGTAGCCCCAGGCGTTGCATGCGTTGCAGCGGACGCACTCCGTGAAGCTTGATGCTATCGCTAACTTCCTGTTGTGTTTCATGCAGATGCATGTGAACGGGGAGTTCGAGTTGTGCGCCAAGCGTGGCGATTTTCTCGAAGGTCTTGTCCGCCACCGTGTAGGGCGCATGCGGAGCCAGGCAGAAGCTCAGCAGCGGATCGTCAGCGAGCGTGTCTCGAAGTGCGAGCCCTTTGGCAAGATAGTCGTCAGCGTCTGTTGCATAGGCCGAGGGAAATTCGATGGCAATCAACCCCAGCACCGCACGCATCCCGGCGCGCCGAGCCGATTCGGCGGCGGCCTGAGGGAAAAAGTACATGTCATTGAAGGTGGTGATTCCGCCGCGCAGCATTTCGGCACAGGCCAGCAGGGTGCCTGCGCGGACAAAATCGGGTCCGACGAAGCGGGCTTCGGCCGGCCAGATGTGCTCGGTCAGCCATTTCATCAAGGGTTGGTCGTCAGCGTAGCCGCGCATCAGGCTCATTGCGGCATGGGTATGCAGGTTAATCAACCCCGGAAGGAGCACCTGACCGGGTAGATCGAGTGTTTCGTCGGGCTGAAAACGTTGTGTAGCCTCATTTTGGGGCACAAGATCGACGATCCTGCCTTTATCAATCGCCAAAACGTGACCCGACAGCGTGATGCCGGCGGGTTCAATGGGGATGATCCATTCTGGCCGGATCAACAGGTCAACGCGTGTTGGCCGGGATTCGTGAAAGGCGGCGGGTTCCATGTTCTGATTCAATCAGATTCAGGCGCTTTCGACAACCGGTTTGCCATCCCCCTGCATGCTAAAATCGCCCGCTTTCTCGCTACCACCCTGTCGCTTGCCGACCGGGGTTGTCAGACATGACCTCCTTCGCAAAAGAAACCCTGCCGATCAGTCTCGAAGAAGAGATGCGTCATTCGTATCTCGATTACGCCATGAGCGTGATTGTGGGGCGGGCACTGCCCGATGTGCGGGACGGCCTGAAGCCCGTACATCGCCGGGTGCTGTTTGCGATGCACGAGCTCAATAACGACTGGAACAAGGCGTACAAAAAGTCGGCGCGTATCGTCGGTGATGTGATCGGTAAATACCATCCGCACGGCGATACGGCGGTGTACGACACCATCGTGCGTATGGCGCAGAACTTCAGCTTGCGCTACATGCTGGTGGATGGTCAGGGTAACTTCGGTTCGGTCGACGGCGACAACGCTGCGGCGATGCGCTACACCGAAGTGCGCATGGCGCGCATCGGCCATGAGCTGCTGATCGATATCGACAAGGAAACGGTCGATTTCGGGCCGAACTACGATGGCTCCGAGCAGGAGCCGCTGATCCTTCCGGCGCGCATTCCGAATCTGCTGATTAACGGTTCATCCGGCATCGCAGTAGGCATGGCGACCAACATTCCACCGCACAATTTGAACGAGGTGGTGGCTGCGTGTCTCGCTGTGCTGGGTAACCCGGGCATCACCATCGAGGAGCTGATCGAGATCGTTCCGGCACCGGACTTCCCTACCGCCGCGTTGATTTACGGTGTTTCCGGAGTGCGCGATGGCTACATGACCGGCCGCGGCCGTGTCGTGATGCGCGCACGCACGCACATTGAAGAAATTGCCCGCAGCGGCCGTCAGGCCATCGTGGTCGACGAGTTGCCGTATCAGGTCAATAAAAAGACCTTGCAGGAAAAAATCGCCGAACTGGTGCACGAAAAGAAAATCGAAGGCATCGCACATATTCAGGATGAGTCGGACAAGTCCGGCATGCGTCTGGTCATCGAAATCAAACGTGGCGAAGTGCCCGAGGTGGTGCTGAACCACCTCTATAAACAGACGCAGCTGCAAGACACCTTCGGCATGAACATGGTGGCTCTGGTTGATGGCCGTCCGAAGCTGCTAAATCTGAAAGACATGCTGGTGTGTTTTCTCGCCCATCGGCGCGAGGTCATCACGCGGCGTACCGTGTTTGAACTGCGCAAGGCGCGCGAACGCGGGCATATTCTTGAAGGTCTGGCGGTGGCGTTGTCGAACGTTGATGACATCATTGCACTCATCAAGGCAGCACCGACGCCGGCTGACGCGAAACGTGGACTGATGGCGCGCACCTGGCGCTCGACACTGGTTGAAGGCATGCTTGAGCGTGCCAGCGCCGAATCTTCGCGTCCGGATGGACTGGCGGCTGAGTTTGGTTTGTCGGAACAGGGCTATCTGCTCTCCGATGTTCAGGCGCAGGCGATCCTCGAACTGCGCTTGCAACGTCTGACGGGTCTTGAGCAGGACAAAATTGTTGCCGAATACAAAGAGGTGATGGAACAGATCGCCGACCTGCTCGACATTCTGGCGCGCCCGGAGCGCATTACCACCATGATTGGCGATGAGCTGACGGCGATCAAGGCGCAATACGGTGATTTGCGTCGTTCGGAAATTGTACTGAACACCACCGATATCAATCTGGAAGACCTGATTGCGCGTGAGGACATGGTGGTCACCCTGTCGCATTCCGGTTACATCAAGCGCCAGCCGCTTGCCGACTATCGATCTCAGCGCCGTGGCGGGCGTGGCAAGCAGGCCGCCGCGATCAAGGACGATGATTTTGTGGATTGCCTGTTCATCGCCAATACGCACGACTACATCCTGTGCTTTTCCAGTCGCGGTCGCGTTTATTGGCTCAAGGTGTATGAGGCGCCGGAAGGCACCCGGACATCGCGCGGCAAGCCGATTGTCAATCTCTTCCCGCTGGAAGAAGGCGAGAAAATCACCGCGATCCTGCCGGTTAAGGTATTCGACGAGCAACATTTTGTCTTCATGGCAACGTCCATGGGCACGGTGAAGAAAACACCGCTCAACAGCTTCGCTAACCCGCGCAAGGCCGGCATCATTGCCGTGGGGCTGGATGACGGCGATCACCTCATTGGTGTGGCCATTACCGACGGCCAGTGCGATGTCATGTTGTTCTCGGATTCTGGCAAGGCGGTGCGCTTTGCCGAAGACGACGTGCGGCCGATGGGTCGCGAAGCGCGAGGCGTGCGCGGCATGATGCTGGAGGACGGGCAGCAGGTCATCTCCATGCTGGTGGCCGACAGTGAAAGCTATTCGGTGCTGACGGCGACTGAAAACGGTTTCGGCAAGCGCACTCCGATTGCTGAATACACGCGCCACGGCCGTGGCACCAAGGGCATGATCGCGATCCAGACTTCCGAGCGCAACGGCAAGGTCGTTGCTGCTGTGCTCGCGGCGCTGGGCGAAACGCGCGAAGAAATCATGCTGATTTCCACCGGCGGCGTGCTGATTCGTACCCGCGTCACTGATATCCGCGAGATGGGGCGCTCCACACAAGGTGTGACGCTCATCAATCTTGATCAGGGCACCTATCTTGCCGGCGTCGAAAAAGTCATTGAAACCGACGAACCCGAAGAAACTGAACAATCCGAACAACCTGATCCATCTGAACAATCCGACTCATCCGAGGAGTAAGTTTATGGCACGCATTTTCAATTTCAGCGCCGGCCCTGCCGCACTGCCGGAGTCCGTTCTCAAGCAAGCCGCAGAAGAAATGCTCGACTGGCACGGCAGCGGCCAGTCGGTGATGGAAATGAGCCATCGCGGCAAGGAATACATGGCGATTCACGCCCAGACCGAAGCCGACTTGCGTGAGTTGATGGGCATTCCCGCCAACTACAAGGTGCTATTTTTGCAAGGTGGCGCGACGTTGCAGTTCGAGATGATTCCGCTCAATCTCATGCGTGGCATCGGCAGCGCCGATTATGTGCATACCGGCGAGTGGGCGAAGAAGGCGATCAAAGAAGCCAAAGCCTTCGGCAAGGTCAACGTGGTTGCCACCGCCGAGGATGCCAATTTTTCCTACGCACCCGCACATAGTGGCTGGAAGACCGACCCCAAGGCGGCTTATCTGCACTACACGGCCAACGAAACCATCGGCGGTGTCGAATTTCACTGGACGCCCGAAACCGGCGACGTGCCCTTGGTGTGCGACATGTCCTCGAACATTCTGTCCAAACCGGTCGATGTCAGCAAATACGGCTTGATCTACGCCGGGGCGCAAAAAAACATCGGCCCGGCCGGCTTGACTATCGTGATCGTGCGCGACGACTTGATCGGCAAGGGTGTGCCGACGCCGGCCACCATGCTCGACTACAAGACGCATGCCGATAACGATTCCATGTACAACACGCCGCCGACCTATGGTATCTACATTGCCGGGCTGGTTTTCCAATGGCTGAAGGCGCAGGGCGGGTTGGTTGCGATCGAGAAAAAGAACATCGAAAAAGCGGATCTGTTGTATGACTACCTCGATGCCTCGGCGTTCTACAGCAACCCGGTGCGCAAAGAAGACCGCTCCCGCATGAACGTGCCTTTCACGCTTGGAAATGCTGCGCTGGATGATGAGTTCCTCAAGGGTGCCAAGGCGCACAACATGGCGCAACTGAAGGGACATCGCTCGGTGGGCGGCATGCGTGCCTCCATCTACAACGCCATGCCGCTCGAAGGTGTTCAGGCGCTGGTGGCGTACATGAAAGAATTTGAAGCCGCGCACGGGTGAAGCCATGGCCAATCCTCTGAAGATACTGGTACTCAATCAGATTTCCGCCTCAGGACTCAAGCGCCTGCCGGAAGGTCGTTATGTCACAGGCAAAGATCTCGCTGATCCCGATGCAGTCATGGTGCGCTCGGCCGATATGCATGCGATGGAGATTCCACGCAGCGTGCAGGCGATCGGGCGTGCCGGTGCGGGTACCAATAATATTCCGGTCGCGGATATGAGTGCGCGTGGCGTGCCGGTGTTCAATGCGCCGGGTGCCAATGCCAATGCCGTGAAGGAACTGGTCATCGCCGGCATGCTGCTGGCTTCGCGCAATCTGGCGGGAGCCATCGGCTTTGTCGCGGCGCTTGACCCCAACGATCCGGACATGGAAAAGAAGGTCGAAGACGGCAAGAAAATGTTTGCCGGTTTCGAGCTGACCGGCCACACGCTCGGCATTGTCGGGCTGGGCAAAATTGGCTGTCTGGTGGCTGATGCGGCCATTAAGCTGGGCATGAATGTGCTCGGTTTCGACCCGGAAATCACCGTCGATGCGGCGTGGAGCTTGCCGGCGCAGGTGAAGAAAGCCCACAGTGTCGCTGAAGTGTTGAAGCATGCACAGTTCGTCACTTTGCATGTGCCGCTGGTGGCGGCAACCAAGAATCTGGTGAATGCCGAAAATGTCAGCACCATGCGTCACGGTGCGGTGCTGCTGAATTTTTCGCGCGAAGGCGTGGTGAATGAGGCGGCGGTGCTGGATGCACTGACGAATAAAAAGCTCGGTTATTACGTCTGCGATTTTCCGTCCGCGCAGATCAACCGTCACCCCGGCGTGATTGCTCTGCCGCATCTGGGTGCTTCGACCCGTGAGGCCGAAGAAAACTGCGCCATCATGGTGGCCGACCAACTGGTCGATTATCTTGAACACGGCGCGGTGGCCAATGCGGTCAATTTCCCCAATGTCAGCATGCCGCGCGAATCGGCTTGGCGCATTGCCATTGCCAACGCCAACGTGCCCAATATGGTGGGGCAGATTTCCACCACGCTGGCCGCTGCCGGGCTGAACATTCACAACATGGTCAATAAATCGCGGGGCGACATCGCCTATACGCTGGTGGATGTGGATAGCGCCGTCAAACCTGCGGTGATCGAGGCCATTGCCGGCATCGCGGGTGTGCTCGCCGTCAGGTATCTGCCGCACGAATCCTGAGGAGCGCGCACCTTGGCGGATGATGCGAAAGAACTGACGGCCGATCTGACAGAAGAACTGGCGCGCCTGCGCGATGGCATCGACGGTATCGATGCCGAGTTGCTGCGCTTAATCAACGAGCGCGCCAAACTGGCCGGGCGCATCGGCACCATCAAGCACGGCAACATTTATCGCCCCGAACGCGAAGCGCAGGTGTTGCGCCGTTTTGCCGAGCAGAACCCCGGGCCGTTGCCTGCGGCGGCCGTGCAGCGCATTGCCCGCGAAATCATGTCGGCTTGTCTGGCGCTGGAACAGCCACTTTCCGTGGCCTATCTGGGGCCTGCCGGCACCTACACCGAAGCCGCGGCGCGCAAGCATTTTGGCGGTGCGCCAACATTGGTGCCCGGTGCGGCGATCGACGATGTGTTTCGCGCCGTCGAATCGGGCAACGCGCATTACGGCGTGGTGCCGATTGAAAATTCCACTGAAGGAGCCATTGGCCGCTCGCTCGATTTGCTGCTGTCATCATCGCTAAATATCTGCGGTGAAGTCACCTTGCCGATTCATCACAACTTGATGAGTCGCAGCGCCGGGCTGGCAGAAGTCAAACGTGTGTATTCGCACGCCCAGTCGCTGGCGCAGTGTCACGAATGGTTGAATCGCAATCTGCCTGATGTGCCGCGCGTGGCGGTGTCCAGCAACGCCGAGGCCGCGCGTCTGGCGGCGGGTGAATCCGGTGCGGCAGCGGTCGCCGGCGAGGCCGCCGCGACACTCTATGAATTACCGATTCTTGCGGCCAGCATCGAGGACGATCCGAACAACACCACGCGCTTCGTCGTGCTGGGCGAACACGATGCGAACCCATCAGGCATTGACCGTACCTCGCTGGTCTGTTCGGCGCAGAATCGTCCGGGTGCCATTCATCATCTGCTGGCACCCTTTGCCGAACATGCGGTATCCATGACCCGGCTTGAATCGCGCCCGGCCAAGGGTTTCGGTGGCAGCCGCTGGGAATATGTGTTCTATATCGATGTCGAAGGGCATCGCAGCGACACGCCGGTAGCCGCCGCGCTCGAAGAACTGCGCCGCCGCGCCGGGTTCGTCAAGGAGCTCGGCTCCTATCCGCGCGCAGTTTTTTGAGGCGCATTCCATGAGCATTGTCAAACAGGCTCCCTCTTACGTCCGTGGCATTTCGCCCTATGTGCCGGGAAAACCCATCACCGAACTGGCCCGCGAGATGGGCATTCCGGTCGACCGCATCGTCAAGCTGGCCTCCAACGAAAACCCGCTGGGTGTCAGTCCGCGTGCGAAAAAGGCGGTTGAGGCCGCGTTGGCCGGCATCGAGCGTTACCCCGATCAGTTTGACCTGATCCGCGCGCTGGCCGAGCGGCATGGCGTTGATGCGGCACAGATCGTGCTGGGAAACGGTTCCAACGATGTACTCGATATGGCCGCACGCGTGTTCCTCGCACCCGGCCGTTCCGCCGTATTTTCGCAACACGCTTTCGCCGTCTATCCGCTGGCCACGCTGGCGACCGGTGCCGAATGCGTGGTTGCGCCGGCGCATCACTACGGCCACGATCCGGCGGCGATGCTGGCCGCCATCCGTTCCGACACGCAGGTGGTGTGGATCGCCAACCCCAACAACCCGACGGGTAATTTTCTGCCGGCCGCCACGTTGCGCGCTTTTATCTCGCAGATTCCAGCGCATGTCGCCGTGGTGCTCGACGAGGCTTACAACGACTATCTGGCACCCGCCGACCGCGTCGATACCGTAGCGTGGTTGCGAGAGTTTTCCAACCTGATCGTCACCCGCACCTTCTCCAAAATCTACGGTCTGGCCGGGCTGCGGGTTGGCTATGCGATTGCCTCGGCGGGCGTAGCCGATCTCATGAATCGCGTGCGGCAACCCTTCAACGTCAATAATCTGGCGCTGGCAGCCGCGCTGGCAGCACTCGACGACCATGCGTTCCTGGCCGAAAGCTACCAGCTGAACCGGCACGGCATGGAACAGATCGTCGCCGGCATCAAGCGCCTTGGTCTAGCGCACATTCCGTCGCACGGCAACTTTGTCACCGTCGCGGTGCACGACAGCGCAGCAGTCAATGCGCGCTTGCTCAAGCAGGGCGTCATCGTGCGGCCGATTGCCGGTTACGGCCTGCCCAATCATCTGCGCGTCACCATCGGGCTGGAGGCGGAAAATGCCCGGTTTCTTGAAGCGTTGGAACAATCACTGCATCAGGCGCTGGCGTAATGTTCAAAAAAATTGTGGTCTGCGGCGTTGGCCTCATTGGGGGTTCGTTTGCGCTGGCCTGCAAAAAGTCGACGCTGGGGATACGGCAAGTTGTCGGCATGGGGCGAAATCGCGCGCCTCTGGAACAAGCGCTGGCACTCGGCGTCATCGATAGCTTCACCACCGACTGGGCGGCAGTACTCAACGATGCCGATCTGGTGTTACTGGGCATGCCGGTCGGCCAGATGCCCGAGGTGATGCGTGCCATGGTGCCGCATCTGCAAGCGCAGACCGTGGTGACCGATGCCGGCAGCACCAAGTCCGACGTGGTCGCTGCCGCGCGCGCCGCCTTCGGTAAAAAAATCAGCCAGTTCGTACCCGGCCATCCCATTGCCGGTGCCGAGAAAAGCGGCGTCGCGGCCGCGCAGGTCGATCTGTATCGCGATAAACGGGTTGTGCTCACACCGCTGCCGGAGAATGCGCCCGCCGATGTGGCGCGCGTTCAAGCGGCATGGGAAGCTTGTGGCGCACGGGTTTCACAATTGACGCCGGAAGCGCACGACAAAATCTTCGCCGCCGTCAGTCATCTGCCGCACTTGCTGGCGTTTGCGCTGGTGCATGAGTTGGCCGGGCGTGACAATGCCGATCAACTATTCGACTTCGCCGCCGGCGGTTTTCGTGATTTCACCCGGATCGCCAGCAGCCATCCGGAAATGTGGCGCGACATCTGTGTTGCCAACCGGGGCGCGTTGCTGTCTGAACTCGATGCCTACATGGCCGAACTGATGCGCGTTCGGGTTTTACTGGCGGGCGCTAATGCTGAAGGATTGTCGACCCTGTTCGCCACAGCCCGCGATCGGCGTGATGCCTGGCTGGATTCCTTGTTACCACCCGGCGAGTAGCCGGACTATCATTGCATCTGTCATGTCTGTGGGAGATTGCCATGTCCACCGTCTTTGAAGTTCGCAAAAGCGCTGTTGTGAGCCGGACGAGCAAATTTCCAACCCGTGAAAAAGGAAAGCCATCATGGGACTGACTTACGCCGATATTCAACTCGAAAGCGTGTGGGATAAGCGTCGGATCGATACGCGTGCGCTGGTCGACTCAGGCGCGGTCTTTATGATTATTCCTGAGCACATGGCGATTCAATTGGGATTTGATCTTACGGAGGTGAGTCAGCGTGAGTTTATTTTGGCCGATGGTTCGCGCCGGGTTGTTCCCATGATTGGCCCCCTGCGGGTGCATTTCAGTGACCGTTATTGCGATCTGTCTGCACTCGTATTTGGCGACGAGCCATTGTTGGGTGCTGTGCCAATGGAAATGATGGATCTGGTGCTTCATCCGGCTACACAACGATTGACCGTTAATCCCGCGAGTCCTTACCTTCCTGTGGCAATGGCGAAATGAATAGATATTGTAAAAGATTGTGGAATTCGAGCCTGGCCCCTTTGACTCTTAAAGAGGACTGGGGCAGATATTCTGAAAAGTCGACGCTGGCGAGACGACGGTTTCCAATCATCTATTGCAATGGAGATGTCGAAAATGCGGAACAATGAAGATAGCCTCATTACGGAGATCGTTGATACGATTGTCCGCGAAGCTGATCCGGATACTGTGATCTTGTTCGGTTCCCGCGCGCGTGGTGACGCACGCGAAGATTCCGATATTGATCTCTTGATCGTTGAGCGCGAACCTTTCAATTCGCAGCGTAGTCGCCGCCAGGAAACGGCGCGCCTGTATATTGCTCTGCGTAAGTTACAGATTTCAAAGGATTTACTGCTCTACAGTCGTGATGAGTTCGAGCAGCTTAAAGACTCTGCACACCATATCATTGGTCGCGCTCAACGTGAAGGAAAGATTCTGCATGTGCGCGCTTGATCGAGCACAAGGGTTGCTGCGCATGGCGCGTTATGAATCCGGGTTGATGGAATCCGAGGCACCGATTGATCGCGTGGCAGTTGTTGCAGAGGTAGAGCAATTGATGGCAACCGTCAGTGCATTAGCCACTTAGTCCACAAGTTTTCTCAATCAATACGCCCATGAATCACCTCAATATTCCCGCCCTGAAAAATGCCTCCGGCACCATTCGGCTGCCGGGTTCCAAAAGTATTTCCAACCGCATGTTGCTGCTCGCCGCGCTGGCGCGGGGTGAAACAGAGATTCGCGATTTGCTGGATTCGGACGACACACGCGTGATGCTTGATGCGTTGCGGAAAGTTGGCGTTGGTGTCACGGCGCTGGGCAGAAATGCTTTTCACGTTGTGGGTTGCGGTGGCAACTTCCCGATCAAGGATGCCGATTTATTCATGGGCAATGCCGGCACGGCGATCCGGCCGCTGACTGCGGCGCTGGCTTTGAGCGGAGGCGATTACCGGCTTTCCGGCGTGTCACGCATGCATGAGCGGCCGATTGGCGATCTGGTCGATGGCTTGCGGCAACTGGGTGCGGTGATTGACTACACCGGCAATGAGGGCTTTCCGCCGTTGCAACTCCGGCCGGCGACAATCACCGTCCCGCCGGTGATCCGCGTGCGCGGCGATGTGTCTTCGCAATTTCTCACCGCCCTGCTGATGAGTCTTCCGCTGACCAAAAAGGCGGCGGTGATTGAAATGACGACCGAACTGATTTCCAAGCCGTACATCGAAATCACGCTCAACCTGATGGCGCGGTTTGGCGTGAGCGTCGAACGCACGGACTGGGCGCGTTTCACCATTGCCGCAGGACAGTCGTATCGCAGCCCCGGCGTGATGTATGTCGAGGGCGATGCGTCGTCGGCGTCGTACTTCTTGGCCGCCGGTGCCATCGGGGGCGGCCCCGTGCGGGTGGAGGGCGTGGGGCGCGCCAGCATTCAAGGCGACGTGCGCTTTGCCGATGCGCTGGAAAAACTCGGCGCACGCATTACCTGGGGCGACAACTGGATCGAGGCGCAAGCGCCGGTTGCCGGAAAGCTGCGAGCGTTCGATCTCGATCTCAATCTGATCCCGGATGCCGCGATGACGTTGGCGATTGCGGCCTTGTTTGCCGATGGCCGCTGCGTGTTGCGCAACATCGCCTCGTGGCGCGTCAAGGAAACCGACCGCATTGCCGCCATGGCGACCGAATTGCGCAAACTGGGGGCGACGGTGGAAGAGGGCGCGGATTCCATTGCCGTATATTTACCGTCAGCGCGCTGCGTCCCTTCGGGAACTATTCAGCCCAATGCCGCCATTGATACCTACGACGATCACCGCATGGCGATGTGTTTTTCGCTGGCGGCGCTGGGCGGGGTGCCGGTAACCATCAATGATCCGACGTGCGTGGCCAAGACCTTCCCCGATTATTTTGATGCCTTTGCTGAAATCACTGCGCCGGTGATCGCCATTGATGGCCCGTCGGCCTCGGGCAAGGGCACGGTGGCCGAGCGCGTGGCGACAGCACTCGGTTATCACTACCTCGACAGCGGTTCGTTGTATCGCCTGACGGCGCTGGCGGCCATTCGTGCCGGCGTGGCGCTGGACGATGAGGCCGGCGTTGCGCCGCTGGCCGCCACGCTGCCGGCAGTGTTTGAAGGCGGACGCATTCTGCTCGGCGGCGACGATGTGACTGATGCGATTCGCACCGAACAAATTTCTGCCGGATCGTCGAAGGTGGCGGCTTTACCGGCGGTGCGCGCGGCGTTGCTAGACCGTCAGCACGCCTATCGCCGCTTCCCCGGTCTGGTGGCGGATGGCCGTGATATGGGCTCGGTGGTGTTTCCTGCGGCGGTGGCCAAGATATTTTTGACGGCGTCAGCGCAAGCGCGTGCAGAAAGACGCTATAAACAGTTGATCGCAAAGGGGATGCCTGCTAACATTCACGCCCTTTTGCAGGATTTGCAGGAACGTGATGCGCGCGACGCCCAACGTAGCGTGGCACCACTCCAGCAATGCGAGGATGCTCAGTTGGTGGAAACAACCCATCTTGGCATAGAAGAAGCGGTCGCCGCCGTGATGGAAATTGTCAATGAGCGGCGTCGTGTTGATATTCGTATTGATGTATAAGAAGTTTTTGTGGTTTTTGTAGCAAAGGTGCTGCCGGGTCGCCCGATCCCGCAGCGAAGAGTAACCAACCCGTCACCGCATTTTGGGGTGACACACCTCTGTAAGGTCTTAATTTAATGTCTACTGCAGCGATTGCCGCCACTGATGGCGGCTCCCCCATGGAGAGCTTTGCCGCCCTGTTTGAGGAAAGCCTCCAGCGTCAGGAAATGCGCGCCGGTGAAGTGATTACCGCCGAAATTATCCGCATCGACCAGAATTTTGTGGTCGTCAATGCCGGACTCAAATCGGAAAGCATGATCCCCGCCGAAGAGTTTCATAACGAGCGCGGTGAAGTCGAAGCCACGCCGGGTGACTTTGTTCAAGTCGCCATTGAAATGCTCGAAGACGGTTACGGCGCAACGCGCTTGAGCCGCGAAAAAGCCAAGCGCATCGCCGCCTGGAACGATCTGGACAAGGCCATGAATGATTCGGTTCTGGTCAAGGGTCTGATTACCGGCAAGGTCAAGGGCGGTCTGACCGTCATGGTCAATGGCATTCGTGCTTTCCTGCCGGGTTCGCTGGTCGATACCCGTCCGGTCAAGGACACCACGCCGTTTGAGGGCAAGGAATACGAATTCAAGGTTATCAAGCTCGACCGCAAGCGCAACAACGTGGTCGTTTCGCGTCGCGCCGTGATGGAAGCCAGCATGGGCGAAGACCGTCAGAAGCTGCTCGAAAACCTCGCTGAAGGCACCATCATCAAGGGTATCGTCAAGAACATCACCGATTACGGTGCGTTCGTTGATCTCGGCGGTATTGATGGCCTGCTGCACATTACCGATCTGGCCTGGCGTCGCGTGCGTCACCCGTCGGAAGTGCTCAATGTCGGTGATGAAGTCACCGCCAAGGTGCTCAAGTTCGATCAGGAAAAGAATCGCGTCAGCCTCGGCATGAAGCAGTTGGGCGAAGATCCGTGGGTGGGAATCGCCCGCCGTTACCCGCAGGGCACGCGTCTGTTCGGCAAGGTCACCAACCTCACCGATTACGGTTCGTTTGTTGAAATCGAGCAGGGTATTGAAGGCTTGGTGCACGTCTCTGAAATGGACTGGACGAACAAGAACATTCACCCGACCAAGGTTGTCCAGCTGGGCGAGGAAGTCGAAGTGATGATTCTCGAAATCGACGAAGATCGTCGCCGGATCAGCCTGGGCATGAAGCAGTGCATGGCGAATCCGTGGGAAGATTTTTCGATGAACCACAAGAAGGGCGACAAAGTCCGTGGTGCAATCAAGTCGATCACCGATTTCGGTATTTTCATTGGTCTGCCCGGTGGTATCGATGGTCTGGTGCATTTGTCCGATCTTTCCTGGTCTGCTGCGGGCGAAGAAGCCAAGCAGAATTTCAAGAAGGGCGACGAAGTCGAGGCCGTGGTGTTGTCCATCGATGTCGAGAAAGAGCGTATTTCTCTCGGCGTCAAGCAGATGGATGGCGACCCCTTCACCAGTTTCATTGCCACGCACGACAAGAACAGCCTGGTTTCCGGCACAGTAACCGCCGTCGATCAGCGCGGTGCCACGATCAGCCTGGGTGATGATGTCGAAGGTTATCTGCGCGTCTCCGAGTTCTCGCGTGACCGTATCGAAGATCTGACGCAGCACCTGAAAGTGGGCGATGTGATTGAAACCCTGATTACCAACGTTGACCGCAAGACCCGTGCGATCAACCTGTCGATCAAGGCCAAAGATCAGGTCGAGCAAAGCCAGGCGATGCAGAAGATTGCATCGGACACCAGCGCAGCCAGCAGCGGCACGACCAATCTGGGCGCGCTGCTCAATGCCAAGCTCAATCAGAACTAAGCTACAGGCAATCTAATGACTAAATCGGAGCTCATCGCCCGGCTTGCGGAGCGGTTTCCGCAACTCGTGGCGAAGGATGCCGACTTTGCCGTGAAAATGATGCTCGATGCCCTCACCGCAGCGCTTGCCAACGGTGATCGCATCGAGATTCGCGGCTTCGGCAGTTTTGCGCTGAACTACCGACCACCGCGTCTCGGTCGCAATCCCAAGTCGGGTGATAAAGTGGATGTACCTGAAAAATATGTACCCCACTTCAAGGCTGGCAAGGAATTGCGGGAACGGGTCGACTACCGGCCATGAGTCGCATGCGGTTGGCTGGCATGGAAGCGGCACCTGTCATGGGTGCCGTTTTTTTGTGTTTTTTATTTAATGTGGCGAGCGCATGAACGGTCTTGCGACACTGATACGCGTGCTTGCCTGGCTGTTGCGCATCGTGGTATTTATCGCATTGCTTGGGCTGGCGATCAAAAATAGCGGGCCGATGGAATTGCGTTTTTTCTTTGACCGCAACTGGGTTGCCCCGGTATCCGTGGTAGTGCTGGCGGTTTTTGCGGCGGGTGTGGCGCTGGGTTTGACGGTGGGACTCAGTTCCGCGCTTAAATCCTGGCTGCGTCCGAAACCACTCGACCCGAACAAGCCTCACTAAGCACATGGAAATTCAACTCTGGTGGCTGCTGGCTTTGCCGGTCTTTTTTGTCATGGGCTGGGTGGCGGCGCGTATCGACATCAAGCACCTGTTGCAAGAATCGCGCGCCTTGCCGCGCTCCTATTTCAAGGGGCTGAACTTTCTGCTCAACGAACAGCCCGATCAGGCGATCGAAGCCTTCATCGAGGCCGCGCGCGTTGATCCGGAAACCATCGAACTGCACTTTGCGCTGGGCAGTCTCTTTCGCCGGCGTGGTGAAACCGACCGGGCGATTCGCGTGCATCAAAATCTGATGGAGCGCGACGGCCTGACGGACGCACAACGCCTGCATGCATTGTCTGAACTGGGGCAGGATTATCTCAAGGCGGGGTTGCTGGATCGTGCCGAAGATATTTTCCTCAAACTGCGTGGCACCGCCAACGACGAGGAAGCATTGAAGAACCTGCTGGAAATCTATCAGCAGGAAAAAGAGTGGGCAAAAGCCATCGACATCGCCGAAGCCATGCCCAATCATTCCGACCACTTGTGGCAACGGGAAGTGGCTGAGTTTCATTGCGAACTGGCGGCCATCGAGATGCAGGCCGAGCGCCATGATGCCGCGCGAAAACTGCTCAACGAGGCGCTGACAGCCAACCGCAAATGTGTACGCGCCACCTTGTTGCTGGCCGAGCTAGCGGCAAAAGTCGACGATGAAGAGACGGCAACCGAACACTGGATTCGCGTCGAGCAGCAAAACCCGGTGTATCTCTCGCTGGTCGCCGAAAAGCTCATGGCACTGCATCAGGCGCAAGGTCGGCGCGAGCAGGGCATCGCACTGCTGCGCAACTGGCTGGAACATCACCCCTCACTCGATCTGCTCGAAGCGGTATTTCGTGCCGAACTCGAAACCGGCAGCCCCGAAGCGGCGTACACGCTGGTGCGCGACGAACTGCGGCGCAACCCCACCTTGCTAGGGCTGGACAAACTGCTCGAAGCGCAGATTCTGGTCGCGCCGCCGGAGCGTCGCTCTGATCTGGAACTCATTAAAAACCTGATTCACAATCACACCCGGCGCGTGGCGCGTTATCGTTGCGATGCGTGCGGTTTCAAGGCGCGGCAGTTCTACTGGCGCTGCCCCGGTTGCGGCGGCTGGGAGACTTACCCGCCCAAACGCACCGAAGAATTCGACATCAACCCCTAGCGATTTTCCTTTGAGGCTTTCATGAAAATTACCGTCATTGGTACTGGCTATGTCGGACTGGTTTCCGGCACCTGTCTGGCCGACGTTGGCAACGACGTATTGTGTCTGGATGTAGATGCCAACAAGATTCGTCTGCTCAAGGACGGTGGCATTCCGATTTACGAGCCGGGGCTGGAGGCGATGGTGAAAAAGAACGTCGCTGCCGGCCGCTTGCGCTTCACCACTGACGTGGAAGAGGCCGTCGCCTTTGGCGTGTTGCAGTTCATCGCCGTTGGCACGCCGCCCGATGAAGATGGTTCTGCCGACTTGCAATACGTCGTTGCCGCCGCGCGCAATATCGGCCGCCATATGAATGGCTACAAAGTGGTGGTGGACAAATCTACCGTGCCGGTTGGCACCGCCGACAAGGTGCGCGCTGCCATTGCCGAAGAACTTAAAGCGCGCGGGCAGACCACCGATTACAGCGTAGTGTCCAACCCGGAATTTCTCAAGGAAGGTGCGGCGGTTGAAGACTTCATGAAGCCGGATCGCATCGTCGTCGGTGCGGAGGATGACCGCGCCGTAGCCTTGATGCGCGAACTCTATGCCCCGTTCCAGCGCAATCATGAGCGCCTGATCGTGATGGACGTCAAGAGCGCAGAACTCACTAAATACGCTGCCAACGCCATGCTCGCCACGCGCATCAGCTTCATGAACGAGCTGGCGAATCTGGCTGAAAAGCTCGGTGCCGACATCGAACTGGTACGTAAGGGCATCGGCTCAGACCCGCGCATCGGCTTTCATTTTCTGTACCCCGGCGTAGGTTATGGTGGCTCGTGCTTCCCCAAGGACGTGCAGGCGCTGATTCGCACGGCCAGTGAAGCCGGCCAGAATTTGCAGGTACTGCAAGCCGTCGAAGCCGCCAATGAGGTGCAAAAAACTGTGCTTCCGGCCAAGATCGTCCAGCGGCTGGGCGAAAATCTTGCCGGCAAGTGCATCGCCATCTGGGGACTGGCCTTCAAACCCAACACCGACGACATGCGTGAAGCGCCCAGTCGCGTGCTGATCGCCGACCTGCTGGCACGCGGTGCGACCATTTGCGCTTACGATCCGGTGGCGATCCACGAGGCGCAGCGTGTGTATGGCGATGATGCGCGCATTCGTTATGCCGCAACGCCGATGGCGGCGCTGGAAGGTGCCGACGTGCTCACCATCGTCACCGAATGGAAAGAATTTCGCAGCCCGGATTTCGATGCGATCAAGGCCGCGCTGAAAATGCCGGTCATTTTCGACGGTCGCAATCTGTACGACCCGGCCGCCCCGCGCCGTGCCGGGCTTGAATATTTCCCGATTGGCCGTCCATGAAAGGCAATGTTCACCACAGAGAGCACAGAGAAAATCTTTTCCTGCATTTCTCTGTGTCCTCCGTGCCCTCTGTGGTAAATAGGTTTTGATGACCATGCAGATTCCTGACACCCCGATTCCTGATACATCGCTAGCCCGCATCCTCGTGGTCGGCGATGTCATGCTCGATCGTTACTGGTTCGGTGATGTGGCGCGCATTTCGCCCGAAGCGCCGGTGCCAGTGGTGAAGGTGGAACGCACCGAAGAACGCCCCGGCGGTGCCGCCAACGTTGCACGCAATTGTGCGGCGCTGGGGGCCAAGGTGGCGTTGCTCTCGGTGGTGGGTGCCGACGAAGCCGGCCAAACGCTGGGTCGGCTGATGACAGACGCCGGCATCGACGCCAGCTTGCATGAAGACACCGGGCTGAATACAACGGTCAAGTTGCGCGTGATCGGCCGTCAGCAGCAACTCTTGCGCATCGATTTCGAGAACGCCCCCGATCATGAAGTGTTGCAGGCCAAACTGGCCGAGTTTCAAACGCGGCTGGCCGCGTGCGACGTGGTGATTCTGTCCGACTACGGCAAGGGCGGATTGACCCACATCACCGAAATGATTCGCCTTGCGCGCGCTGCCGGCAAGGCGGTGCTGGCCGACCCGAAAGGGGACGACTACGCGCGCTACACGGGTGCCACGCTGCTGACACCGAATCGCGGCGAATTGCGCGAAGTGGTCGGGCGCTGGACGAACGACGCACAACTCGCCGAAAAAGCCGAAGTGCTGCGTCAGCAACTGGATTTGCAGGCGCTGCTGGTCACCCGCAGCGAAGAAGGCATGACACTCTTTGCCGCCGATGGCGTCACACACGAAGCAGCACTGGCGCGCGAAGTTTATGATGTCAGCGGTGCCGGCGACACGGTGATTGCCACGCTGGCGGTGATGCTGGCCTGCGGCCAATCATTGCCTGAAGCCATGCGCCTGGCCAATCGCGCCGCAGGCGTGGTGGTCGGAAAACTCGGCACCGCAACCTGTTCGCGCGAAGAATTGCAAAATCTGAAGTAGGAGCATTCATGTATTACGTCGTTACCGGCGCAGCCGGATTCATTGGTGCCAACTTGGTCAAGGCGCTCAACGCGCGCGGCATTACCGACATCATCGCGGTGGATAATCTCACGCGTGCCGACAAGTTTCACAATCTCACGGATTGCGAAATCGCCGATTACCTCGACAAGCAGGAATTTCTCGGCATGGTCGAAAGCGGCGAACTCGATGGCAGCATCGAGGCGGTGCTGCACGAAGGGGCGTGTTCCGACACCATGGAAACCGATGGCCGCTACATGATGGCCAACAATTATCGTTACTCGCTGGCGCTGCTTGATTTCTGCATGGAACAGGAAATTCCGCTGTTGTATGCCTCCTCTGCGGCGGTGTATGGCGGTGGCAGCGTGTTCAGCGAGCAGCGCGGGCATGAAGCGCCGCTCAATGTCTATGGCTATTCAAAATTCCTCTTCGACCAGATTGTGCGCCGTCGTCTGGGCGTCGACTTTTCGCGTGCCGATTCGCAGGTGGCGGGTTTTCGCTACTTCAACGTGTATGGCCCGCGCGAAAGCCACAAGGCGCGCATGGCCTCGGTGGCGTTTCACCACTTCAACCAGTATCGCGCCGACGGCAAGGTCAAGTTGTTTGCCGGCTGCGACGGCTACGGTGATGGCGAGCAGCGACGTGATTTTGTGTATGTCGGCGATGTGGTCAAGGTGAATATGGCCTTCCTTGAGAGCCGTCAGTCGGGCATTTTTAATCTCGGCACAGGGCGCGCGCAGAGCTTCAACGAACTGGCCACCGCCACCGTGAACGCCTGTCGGGCGCTGGAGGGCAAGCCGGCGTTGCCGCTGGCCGAACTGGTGGCCGCCGGGGCGATTGAGTACATTGCGTTTCCGGAGGCGCTCAAGGGAAAATACCAAAGTTTCACGCAGGCCGACCTCACCAACTTGCGCGCTGCGGG
>CAJAWW010000010.1 GCA_903946745.1 uncultured beta proteobacterium | reverse complement strand
GTCCTCTTTCGCCGGCACTTTGTCAGGCTGTTCCATATTCGCCCTCCCACGTATCGAAGGGCTCTGCTTCCGCAAGAATTTGTTCACGGCTGAAGCCTGCTGTTACGTCCGCCAATCTGCAAGGCTTATCCAATCCGATTGTCGCGCGGACAATGAGGCAGAAACAAGAAACGCTGCCTGAAGTAAGTTGGGACGAAGAGCGCGAAAGGAGGGCTGGAAATCCTTTGCTATTGTGGGAAGTTATCAAGACACCCCAAACAGTGAAGGCCCCAGCCCATGAATCGCATTGTATCGAGCGTCACCACACTTTTGCAGCACATCGAAGCGATCAAGCAGACGCCCGAAATCTACCGACCGCTGGCCTGCCCGCACTGTGGTATCAAGATCGTCTGGCAACACGGTTACTACACCCGGAAAGCGGATCGGCACCATGACAGCGATGATTCGCTCAATCCCGTACCAATCTGCCGTTATCGCTGTTCGGCATGCCGCCGTACCTGTTCGCGTCTGCCGCTGTGCATCGCACCGCGTCGCTGGTACAACTGGTCGGTGCAGCAAAGCGCACTGGAAGCGCTGCTCAATGGCGACTCGCTACGCGGCTGTGCGCGCACCCAAGTCCGTGACCGGCGCACGATAGGTCGCTGGTGGCACTGGCTTGCCAATCGCCGCCAGACCTTCGAGTTTCACCTGCGCGCGCGCCTGCCCGAACTCGGCCGTGTCGCCGACTTCGCTGACATCTGGCGCCAGGTATTCAAATCGATGGGTCTGGCCGCCACCATGGCGCTGCTCGATCAGGAGATGATCGTCCCATGATGACCTGACGCCAGACCAGCGGCGGACAGCGTGGTCCCCGCCCGGGCGGGGCCTCCACACAGTTTGCGCCTGTCATTCAAACGACGGTTCTGGTTTCATCCGACTCCCCTTTATATACGAGGAGTCACCATGAACGAAATCGACCCGAAAGCCTTGTTTCGCCTGTCCGTACTGGGCCCGCTGGCCAGCCGCGAACGACTGGAGCGAGGCGAACTGCAAGCCATCATCCGCGAACTGGCCGGACGCGAATACGCCATCCCCGGCACCCGCCGCCGTCATCTGGGCGAGAAGACCATCCAGGCGTGGTACTACGCATGGCGCACCCAAGGCATCGACGGACTGACGCCGAAACCACGCATTGACCGGGGACAGTCGAAACTTTCCGCTGTGGCTCAAGAGGCTGTTCTTACCGCCAAACGCGACAACCCCCGACGCTCGATCCGCCAGATACAGCAGGTGCTCGAAGCCGCTGGCACGGTCGCTGGCGACAGCCTGTCCCGGTCGACCATCCATCGCCTGCTGCAACAGCACGGCCTGTCGCGGAGCACTGGATCGGTCAGCCTGCCCGAGGAGAAGCGCAGTTTCGTCGCCGCCAGCGCCGGAGCGATCTGGTATGGCGATGTTATGCACGGCCCGCGGGTACCGATCGGCGGCAAACTGGCGAAGAGTTATCTCGTCACGCTGTTCGACGATGCCTCACGGCTGATCGCCCACAGCGCCTTCTGCTCGGGCGAGACGGCGCTGGACATCGAGGGGGTGCTCAAGCAGGCTTTGTTGAAACGCGGCGTGCCGATTCGGCTGGTGGTCGATAACGGTGCGGCCTACCGCGCCCAAACCCTGCAGGGAATCTGCGCCCGACTCGGCATTCACCTGATTCATTGCCGGCCCTACGCACCTGAGGGCAAGGGCAAGCTGGAGCGCTGGCACCGTACCTGCCGCGACCAGTTTCTCACGGAACTCGACGAACGACTGATCACCAGTCTTGACGATCTTAACGCCCGTCTGTGGGCCTGGCTGGAGCAGGTCTATCACCGCAGTCCGCATGCCGGTCTTGACGGCATGACGCCACTGGCGCGCTATCAGCAGGATCTGGCGAAGATCCGCCCCCTGGGGCCGCGAGCGGCCATGCTCGATGCGCTCTTCTTGCATCGGGTCTGCCGTCTGGTCAGGAAGGATGGCACGGTGTCGTATCTGGGCACGCGCTTCGAGGTGCCGTTCGAGCTGTCGGGCAAGACGGTGCGTCTGGTCGTCGATCCGCATGCACAGGCGGTGGTCGGGGTCGAGAACGAGAAGGGCGAGTCGCTCGGACGGGCGACGCCGCTCGATGCGCTGGCCAATCTGGATCGCCGGCGACGCAAGCCCGATCCGGCTGACGTTGCGGCACTCAGTGCCATGTCGACCGGCCAACGTGCCGGTCCGAATCTGGTCGAACTGGCCTACCAGCAGTATCACCGTCCGACGGGAGAATGACATGTACCTGCAACACTTTGGGTTGCGTCAGCCACCGCTGGGCAAGGAATTGACGGAACTGTGGGATGACGGCGCGCTGGTTCAGTTGAATGAGCGCTTCCAGTGGTTGCTGCAATCGCCCGGCGTTGGCCTCTTGACCGGCGAGGCGGGGGTCGGCAAGACGGCGGCGCTGCGCAGTTTGGCCGGCAAACTCAATCCGCATCGCTATCAGGTGATCTATCACGCTGAGACCGATTTCGGGCGGCTCGATCTCTATCGTTGCTTGGCAGAGTCTCTCGGTCTCAAACCCAGCTATCGTCGGGCGGCGTTGTGGCGCGACATCAAGACGCATATCCACACGCTGG
>CAJAWW010000009.1 GCA_903946745.1 uncultured beta proteobacterium | reverse complement strand
GCGTATTCACTGGAAACGGGGGCGGTGATCTGAACGCCGGCGGGATAGCTCATGAAAGACTCCTGATTGCAGGGTGGATGAATGGCCTGAAGTTTATTCTTGCATCCCGCGTGAGGGAAGCTATCATTCAGGCAAACCATCTTGTACTAAAAGTATCGAATGGATCTGTTCAAGCAGATTGATGCCTTTGTCAGCGTCGCCAATCGCGGCAGCTTGTCGGCGGCGGCGCGACTGGAGGGCGTCACCCCCGCCGTGATCGGGCGGCGGATCGACGCGCTGGAAGAGCGGTTGGGCGTTAAATTGCTGCTGCGAACCACGCGGCGCGTGTCGCTCACCTTTGAAGGTGCGGCGTTTCTCGAAGACTGCCAGCGCATTTTGCGCGAGTTGCAGGACGCCGAAGCGGCTGTCAGCTTCGGCAGCATTCGCCCAAGCGGTCATTTGCGCATATCCGCCCCTGCTGGCTTTGGCCGCCGCCATGTGGCACCGCTGCTGACGCAGTTTCTCGACAGCAACCCGGAAGTGACCGCGCGGCTTGATTTATCGGATCGGCTGGTTGATTTGATCGAGGAAAACGTTGACTGTGCCGTGCGCATTGGCGAACTGCGCGATTCAAGCCTCATCAGCATTCGGCTGGGTGAAATGCGCCGGGTGATCGTTGGCAGTCCGGCCTATCTGGATAAATTTGGCGTTCCTTCAGCGTCGACTTCTCTGGCGCAGCACAATTGTTTGTCGCTCGGCCAGCAGCGCGGCTGGACCTTGCGTACCGAGCAGGGCATCGAAACCACCAAGGTCAGCGGCGCGCTGGAATGCAATGACGGTGCCGTGCTGCACGAATGGGCGCTGGCCGGCAAAGGGTTGGCCTGGCGTTCGTGGTGGGAAGTGGGCGAAGATGTGCGCAGCGGGCGGCTGGTCACGGTGCTCGACGATTTTGCCGCTCCGCCGGTCGGTATCTACGCCGTGGTGCCGCAGCGCCGCCACCTGCCGCTGCGCGTGCGGCTGTTTGTCGATATGCTCAAAAGCGAATGGCGGCGGCCGGGAGTTTGGGAGCCGGGGTGAGGCGCTGATTGTCATGGCAAGGACTGGTCTATATACTGGTCTAATAATTCAACGGGAGAGCAACGTGAATCTTGAAATCGGCTCGTATGAGGCCAAAACCAAACTGCCGGAACTGCTGCGTGGCGTGCAAGCTGGCAATCGTTACACCATTACGCTACGCGGTGATCCGGTTGCTGATCTGGTGCCGGCAGAAGGCGTCAAACACGCGGATGCTGTCGCGGCGGTCGAGGAAATGCGCAAGTTCATGCACGCGGCTCCGCCGGTCAAGGGCGTTGATCTGAAGGCCAGCATCAACGAGGGGCGGGCATGAGCTTTGTGCTCGATAACTCAGTGGCGATGTGTTGGCTTTTTGCTGATGGCAAACCGGCTGAGGTGGCGTATGCGGAGGCTGCGTTAGGGGCGCTGGTGAGCACGCAAGCGCTTGTGCCTTCGTTGTGGGCCTTGGAGGTCGCCAACGTGCTTGCCAAGAATGAGGCCAAAGGCTTGATCACCGAGGCCCGGTCTCAAGGGTTCATTGCGTTGCTGGAACGGCTGACCATTGTGGCGGATCATGCAACGCACATTCACGCGATGGGTGTCACCCTTCAGCTTGCGCGCCGATACAAGCTGTCAGCCTACGATGCTGCGTACCTGGAATTGGCGTTGCGTACAGGCTCGTCATTGGCGACACTGGATATTGATTTGAAGAAGTCGGCGAAG
>CAJAWW010000008.1 GCA_903946745.1 uncultured beta proteobacterium | reverse complement strand
TATCGATTTCCTGTTCGGCAGCATTTTTGCCATGCTTGCTCTGCAGGCCTTCGGTCCGAT
Source organism: uncultured beta proteobacterium (assembly GCA_903946745.1). GTDB lineage: Bacteria > Pseudomonadota > Gammaproteobacteria > Burkholderiales > Rhodocyclaceae > CAJAWW01. The sequence goes on along the minus strand of CAJAWW010000008.1, from coordinate 4,246 downwards.
GCGCGGCATCGTCGCCGCAGCCCTGATCGCCAGCCTTACCTACATGCTGTGGAACCACCCTTACGCGATCATCATCATGACCGCCGAAGTCGCAGCGGTGGCCTGGCTCACCCGCCGTTACAAGCTTGGGCTGGTGCTGGCCGACGCGCTCTACTGGCTGTTTGTCGGCATACCGCTGATTTATATTTTCTACCACGGCGTGATGAATGTTCCGCTGGGAAACGCCACCATCGTGATGACCAAACAGGCGGTGAATGGCATCACCAATGCCCTGTTGGCGCGGTTGATCTTTGCCGGCGTGGCCATGATGACGCACACCGCACGGATCGCCTACCGGGATCTGATCTACAGTCTGCTGGCATTGTTTGCGCTGCTTCCCGCGCTGATTCTGATGATGGTGGTCAGTCATATCGACTTCACCGAAACGGATCGCAACATCCAATCCGAACTGCTGCAGCGCAGCCGGATTCTGACCAAGCGCATCGATGTTTGGGTGGGAAATAGAACGACGGTCATTCTCAGCTTGGCCGAGTTGGCTGCAACGCTCCCGCCGCAGCAGATGCAGGCCCGAATGAATCAGGCCCGCAGCGCTGACGTCAATTTGCTGCGCATCGGATTGCTGGATGAGGCGTCAACGACCATTGCCTTTTCACCGCTGTTCGACGACCAGGGGCGGTCGAATCTCGGTGTGAATTTCGCCGATCGCCCCTACATTCAGGAACTCAAGCAAAAGCGCCAGTCAATGCTCTCGGAGGTGGTCATGGGCAAGATGGGGGTGCCCGCGCCTATCGCCATCGCGCTGTCACCGGTGCTGCGCAAGGGTACTTACGCCGGCTTCGTTGCTGGCGTTCTGGACTTTGAGCAGATACGCGACCACCTGGATACGAGCGCTAAAAACGATACCCTGCTCTACACGCTGCTCGACAAGAACGGCAACGTCATCTTGAGCAATCGACCTGAGCAAAAGATGATGACCCCCTTTATGCGCCCTGCGGGTCACTTGATTCGGCTGAATGAACAGGTTACCCAGTGGAGGCCGGCACTGTCGCCCAATACGCCGGTGTCGGAACGCTGGCGATCATCCTTTTATGTGACCGAGGGCACGATCGGCAATTTGGCTGAATGGAAGCTGGTGCTGGAGCAGCCGGTGGCGCCCTTCCAGCAGCGGCTTTATGCGCGCTATACCGATCTACTGGCGAGATTGTTGTTGATGTTTGTTGTTGCGCTGGTGCTCGCTGAATTCATGAGCCGCAAGATTGTGGCGGCCACCGAGCAACTCAGTGCGGTGACGCATAATCTGCCGGGCATGGTGGCGGCGGGTATTCCGCCTGTGTTGCCAGAGAGCACCATTCTGGAGCCCAGTCTGCTGATCGGTAACTTCAAAACGATGAGCGAGGCGCTGATGACACAATTCAGCGTCAACCAGACGTTGAATGCCACACTGGAACAGCGGGTAGCGGAACGAACCGAGGCACTGGAGATCAGCATGAGAGAGCTGAAACGCTCCAATGCCGACCTGGAACAGTTTGCCTATGCCGCTTCGCACGACATGCGTCAGCCGCTGCGCATGATCAGCAGCTACCTGCAATTGCTCGCGGTTGACTTGGAGCCTTTGCTCAACGAGGAAACCCGCCAGAATTTTCATTTCGCCACCGAAGGCGCGCAACGCATGGATCAGATGCTGACGGCGTTGCTCGATTACTCGCGAGTCGGGCGCAACGGCGACAACAAGGCTCCGGTCGACAGCCGTGCGGTGCTGGACGAGGCGCTTCGCTTCCTCCAGCCGGCGCTCGATGAGACACAAGCCGAAGTTCGCATCGAGGGAGATTGGGGCAGCGGACCACAGTTCTTCGCCAATCGCGACGAAATTCTGCGGGTGTTCCAGAACCTGATCGACAATGCGCTGAAATACCGGTTGGACGAACGCAGGCCGGAAATCGTGGTGTCGGCGGCATTGCTGGCTGCATTGCCCGAAGCCGGTCAAACTGGAGGTGGTGAATGGTGCTTCACGGTGCAAGATAACGGCATTGGCCTCCTGCCAGGACAAGAGGCGCGCATGTTCAAGGTTTTCGAACGTTGCCAGCCGCGCGCCAGATATCCGGGCACCGGCATTGGTCTGGCGCTGTGCCGAAAAATTGTCGAACATCATGGTGGGCGCATCTGGGTTGAGTCGGCGGGCGAAAATCAGGGCTGCTGCTTTATCTTTACGCTTCCGGCACTGAGCCATGACTGACCTGCGGCAGGGAGATCAGGCGATCCTGGTATTGCTGGTCATTGAAGACGAGCCGAGCGATGCCCTGTTGATCAAGCGGCAATTGCTGGCGGGCGACCCCGGGGCGTTTGTGGTGCACCTGGCCAATTCGCTGGCGGCGGCACGCGCCCTGATCGACACGAAGGGTTTGCGGCCGGATGTGGTGCTGCTCGACCTCAATCTGCCTGATTCAACCGGCATTGCGACCGTTGAGCGCTGTCGTGCGCTGTGTAATGCGCCCGTGGTTGTGTTGACCGGGCTCGACGACAAATCGGCGATACAGGCGGCGATCCAGTCGGGTGCCGAAGATTATTTGAGCAAAAGTGCAGGTGATGGTGTCGCGTTGCGCAAGGCGATCCGCTACGCCATGCTGCGCCACCAGCGCGATAGCGCCGCGCGCCTGACGGCTAGTGTTTTTACGCATTCACGGGAAGCTATCTTGATTGCTGACGCCGACGGCACGGTCATCGATGTCAATGATGCCTTTAGCCGCATTACCGGTTATAGCCGCGACGAAGTCATGGGTCATACGCCGCATATCCTGAGCTCCGGACGTCATGAACAATCATTCTTCGCCGCGCTGTGGCGTGACCTGATTGAGCGCGGCTACTGGCATGGCGAGGTCTGGAACCGGCGCAAGAGTGGCGAGGTGTTCGCGGCGCTGCAAACCATCAGTGCCGTCCATGATGCGCGAGGAAGAACCCAGCACTACGTGGCACTGTTTACAGACATCACGGAGCGCAAGGCGATGGAAGATCAGATTCGGCAGATGGCCTTCCATGATCAGCTCACGCAATTGCCGAACCGTCGCCTGTTTATTGACCGTTTGAGTCAGACCATGGCGGCAAGCAAGCGCAGCGCCCGCTATGGCGCAGCAATGTTTCTTGATCTGGATAACTTCAAGCCGCTCAACGACCGGCATGGACATGACGCGGGTGATTTGTTGTTGATTGAAGCCGCAGAGCGGCTGAAAAGTTGTGTGCGCGAAATGGACACGGTGGCACGCTTCGGCGGCGATGAGTTTGTGGTGCTGATCAGTGAGCTCGATGTGGATAAGGCCGAATCAATCACGCAAGCCGGCGTCATTGCTGAAAAGATTCGGCTTGCCTTGGCAGCACCCTACCGGCTGATCGTTCAGCACGCGGGTAAAAGCGGTAGCACGGTTGAGCATCATTGCTCGGCGAGCATCGGCGTGGTTCTGTTCCGCGATCACGAGGCCAGTCAGCACGAGATATTCAAATGGGCTGATGCGGCAATGTATCAAGCCAAGAAAGCCGGGCGCAATACGATCCGGTTTCATGACGAGAGCACCAAACGTAAGCGACCGCATCGCCCGTAACAACGGACGTCAAAACGGACGTCAAAACGCCGACGCTGCCCAATACCCACTGCCTGTAGTCAGTTAAAAATACGCTCTTCACGGTATTCTCGCCGCCATGCATCCGGGCTACATTGGGCTAGTGCAGTTTTGCGCGACGACGTTTGCCCGCAAGCACATGATGCTTGGCACGAACAAATGTCGCCGCCACTCCGAAGTATTGCCCAAGGATATGTGCATGCCTGACTTTCTAAAAAGCAACCTGACGATCCTGGTGGTCGAGGATGATCCCGGTGATTTTGGTTTGGTTTTGCCGCAGGTTCGTCTTGCCGGACTTGCCTCCTCGGACGTTGCCGATACGGTGCTGTGGGAGAAATCCTTGGCTGGTGGCATCGCGGCGGTGCAGCGCAATGCGCCCGATATTGTCCTGCTGGATCTGTCGCTGCCTGATTCACAGGGCGTCGCAACGGTGCGTGCGATGCGGGCCGCCCGCCCCATTACGCCCATCGTGGTGCTCACCGGCAGCGACGACAGCGCACTGACTGCCGCTGCGCTTGAAGCGGGCGCACAGGATTATCTGGTGAAGGGCCGGTTCGATCACGATGCGCTGGGGCGTGCGGTGCGTCATGCGTTGGTGCGCAGCAAGCTTGAGCAGCAGCTCCTGTGTCACCAGCAAC
>CAJAWW010000007.1 GCA_903946745.1 uncultured beta proteobacterium | reverse complement strand
GATCAAGCGTTAGCGCGTGCTGCGCTGCGGTTTCTGCGGCAGCGAGATCACCGCTGTCGCGCAGGGCTTCGGCCAGCAGACGCTGGGCGTTGGCGGCTTCGCGGCCGTCGTCGCTGGCCTTGTCTTTATCTTTGTTGCCTGCCAGGAAAGCCAGTGCGCTACGGGCATGCCGGGCGGCGTCTTCCGGGCGTTTGTTGGCGAGCGCCAGGCGTGCCCACAATAATTGCAAGGCAACGCTCTGCGCGCACGGTGATTGACAGCGTGCGTTGGCAGCTTGCAGCGTAGCGGTGGCTTCAGGAAGCTGCCCCAACCCGAGGTGCGCCTGTGCGCGCAGCAACGTGGTGTCAAGCGCAGTGTCAAGCGCGGTATCGAGATCATTTTCAGTGATGCCGGCCAGTCGTGCCAGCGCCTCCGCCGGACGCCCCAGATGCAGGGCGCTGCGTGCCAGATGACGCCGGTTGCGGGCGATTCCTTCGGTGTCGTCAATGGTGGTGAAGAGCCGTTCGGCCTCGGTAAATTGCCGCAATGCGCCTTCAAATTCACCGCGCTGGTAGCGCTTCGCTGCATCGCTTTCCGCGGCAAACGCACGTTCGCGCTGCGGCGGTTCGGGTGGTTTGGTGTCGCCGCCGCCGCAACCGGCGATGGCGGTCAGCGTCAGAAAAACCGCAGCAAACTTCGAGCGATTAGCGCTTTCCCGCACGGCCGCCCTCCGCCTGCGGATCGCTGTCCGTCTTGAGTTGCGCCGGTCCCGGCGGGGTAATCAGGTTGCGAATCGGCCAGGCCTGCTTGGCACCGTCGACAATTTCGCGCACGTCGGTGGCCACGGCGCTGCCGTCACGCAGCGCGTTTGGCACGGTGGCCTCGGCCGTGGCACCGATGCGTTCGACATGATCGATGGCCTTCTGGGTTTTTTCCAGAATGGCCGGCAGTTGCGCGTTGGTGGTTTCCAGCGTGCGCCCCAGATGCGCTAAATCTTCTTCGGCCTTGCCCAGCACGCGGGTGGCGGCACCGCCGATATTGCCAACCTGCTGATTGCTGGTGACGAGCAGCGTGTTCAGCGCATCCGTGCTTTCGCGCACATGCGCCAGCGTGGCCGGCAGCCCGTGTTTGGGGTCGGCAATGGTGCCGGTGATGGCCTTGATATCTTGCAAGATGGGCACGATCTCGGCGCGCAACTGGTTAGCCATGGCGGTAAAGCCTTCCGAACGATTGAAGGCCAGACGTGCGTCGGATGAAGCCAGCCGGGTTTTATCGGGGCCGGGCACGATTTCAATGGTGGCCGAGCCGACAAAACCATCCTTGCGCAATTCGGCCACCGCATCGCGGGTGACAAAACGCATTTGTTCGGTCTCGATTTCCATGGCGACATCAACCTGACCATCGGCGCGCAGCGTGATGTTGGCGACCGATCCGACGCGAAAGCCGGCAATGCGAACCGGCATGCCCTTGCTGATGTCCTGTGCGCTGTCGGCAACAAAACCGAGTGCGGCCGTGGGGCGAAACAAACCCTGCCGCACCAGAATGGTCATGACGAGCGCAATCACCAGCACAATGCCGGTGGTGATGAACAACCGGGTGCCGCGACGCAGCGCCCGCACATCCTGATCGTGCCCGCTCAGGAGAGACATGCAACCTCCGTGGAATGTTCCGTCAGGCGAATTTCCTGACGGCAATCGGTAACGGCTGGCAGTTCGTGGGTATCAAGATCAACGAACAGCACCGGCCGAAACGGATGATAGTCGTGATACAGCAGTTCGAGTACGGCGAGCGCCTCGGCCTCGCGACGTGTCAGGCCGGAAAAAATCCGGTCAAGCACCAGCAACTCGGGCGGGCGCAGCAGGCAGCGCACAAAACCGAGCAGCCAGCGTTCGTTACGTGGCAGATTCATCGGCAGCTCACGACCAATGCGTGCAATGCGTTCTTCAGACAGGCCGGCCAGGCGCAGCGCAACATGCAGCGCATCTTCCCATTCGGCAATCAGATCATCGCGGGCGTCGCTGCCGTAATGCAGCGCCAGCGCAAAGTTTGCCGCCACTGTTTTGGCACCCAGCAGCCCACCCTGTGCCGGCAGCACGCTGGTGACAGCAAGGCGTTCGACGGCATTGACGATGTCGTGCACCACGGCGGTGTCGGGCGCGATGATGCGGTAGCGGCCGCCTTGGTCGAGCGGCAGGGTGAGTCGCGTGGTGTCATCTTCCCGCAGCACGACATCGCGACGCTGTCGTTCGGCATGCCAGTGCGCGTTCATGAACAGGCTTTCATGAGCGGAAGAAGTAGGCCAGTACCGCAAAGGCGATATCGACCAGAAACAGTGTCACCAGCCCGCTGCCGACCGCCAACATGGCCGTGGCCGAAATGGCCTGTGTGTTGCGGCCGCTCTGGCTGCCATGGTAGGTGGCGACGACCCCGACAGTCAGCCCCATGGTGGCACTTTTCAGCAGCGACAACAGCGCCATGGCAGGGCTGGCGGCATCGAGAAAACGACCGGCGATGTCCTGCAACTGGCCGCCTTGCAACAGCACCACCGCGAGCCAGCCGCTCACCACGGCGATGGCTTGAAACACAATGGTGGCCAGTGGCAGCACCAGCGCCAGCGCCACCACGCGCGGCAGCAGCAGGTAGGTGGCCGCCGGCACGCCCATGCGCCGCAGCGCCGTGAATTCGTCATGCACCTGCATCACGGCGAGTTCTGAGGCAATGGCGGCGCTGCTGCGGGCGACGATCACCAACCCGGTCAGCAGTGGTGCCATTTCATAAAACAAACCGAAGAACAGTAATCGCTGCGTCAGGTCGTTGTCCTGCCCCACTAGCGCACCCACTTGGGTGACCGTGGTGGCACCCGTGATGGCGGCAAGTACGGCAATCACCGGCAGCGCGGCGATGCCGGCCACATGAATCTGGCGCACCAGTTCGTCGCGCAAGAGCGGATCACGAAATGTGTTGAGCCGGCTGATGACAAAGTAGCTGAGCAGGGCGTAGCCAGCCAAATAGCCACCCCAATAGCCATCAGCGCGTGATTCAGCCTGACCGCTCATCCCAGGGCCCCGCCCGGCTTGATGAGTCGGGTGATGGCGGGGTTCCAGCCCCAGATATGCACCGGCGCAGCACAATCCTTGAGACAGTGTTCGCCCAGATCAACCAGACCCCCGGCAAAGCCCACGGCACCGGCGATGGCGTGCGAACAGATGATCGGATAGCCGGCTTCCTGGGACAGGCTCTCCAGTTGTGTGGCCGTATTGACCGGATCGCCGATGACCGTAAACTCGCGCCGCCGGCGTGAGCCGACATACCCTGCCAGCATCTCGCCGGAATGGATGCCGATGCCGACTTCGATCGGTGCCAGCCCTTCGGCTTCGAGCTGACGATTGATGCGGCTGATACGCACCAGCAGTTCTTGCGCCGCTTCCAGCGCATTGCGTTCGGGTGCGGCCAGCGACTGTGGTACGCCGAAAGTGGCCAGCAGGCCATCGCCAATATATTTGTCGATAGCTCCGCCGCGCCCCTGTATCGCCGCCGCCGCTTCGCCATAAAAACGGTTGAGCAAGTCGATCATGGCTTCCGGCGTGGCACCGGCGCTGCGTGCTGTAAAGCCGCGAAGATCGGCGAATAATACGGTCACGTTGCACAATTGCCCGTCACCATCCGGCTGCACCTTGCCGCGCAAAATGGCACGCATCACTTGCGGGCTGACATGGCCGGAAAACGCCGAGCGCAGCATCTGTTTTTCTTGATACTGGCGCGTGGTTTCCAGCAGCAGCCGCGCGCAAAACGCCAGCAGCGCCGCCGCCAACAGCGTTGCTGGTGGCATATAGCGTCCGTGCCACAGCGCCATGGTGGTGCCGCCCAGAATGGCCGCCAGCACCAGCACGAGCAAGCCACTCTTGCCCCAGCCGTTGCGCCCGAACCAGAGCAGCGTGCACAGGCCGGCAAAAAACATTGCCAGGTTATCGTCAACACGCTCGATCAGGCCGCGCCCGAGCAAGGAACGCAAAGCCTGCACCTGCACCACCGCCCCCGGTTGTGCAATTTTGCCGCGATCCCAGGCGGCCAGGCTCACCGGCAGCCGGAAGGTGGTTTCGCCCGGCAGCAAACTGGCGATCACCACGACACGCCCCTCGAAGCGTTGGCGCAATACTTCCTTTTCACCCTTGCGGATGGAGTCGAGCACCTTTAGTACGGGGATGTAATCGATTTCGCCGCCGACGCTATAGTCAATGGTGCCGCGCGGCGAGCCTTCACGCCCGAGGTTTTTGGCGATGGCGTGAGCGAACGGATCGTTCTTGTCTGTCGTGGCGCACCGCGTTGAGCTGATGCGGCGGACAATGCCATCCATGTCGTCGCACAAAATAAGCGAGGCAACTTTTTCGACGCCGGCCGCTGCCAGCAGTTCTGGGGCGATGGGGCGCAACTGGCGACCCACGCCCTGCGCTTGTCCTACCACCAGGGGCGCGGCTTCCCGGAGTTGTCGCAGGCCGGCCACCAGCGGCGCATCGATGCCCTTGGTGATGAATTCGTAAGAGCGCACCGGCAGCGGCAGCGCCAGCCCGACTACCGCCGGGCGCGTGGCGGCGATGCCGGAAAACAGCTCGCCCAGATGCCGGTGCCAGAGTGCATAGGGCTCGGCAATCGATTCAAAGGCCTGCTCGTCAATGCCGATGACGACAATATCCTGTGGCGGCTGATAGGGCGCGATGGCGCGCAGCCAGCGAATTTCGATGTCGAACAGGGAAAGGTCTGCAGTGCGCAAATAGCGCGACGACATCAGCGTTGCGGCCAGTGCGCAGACAAGCACAAAGCCGATCAGGACATCGCGGGGGAGTCGAACCATGGGCAGATTATGGCATGGGCTCGCCGGGCGTCAGGCGGTGCATTGATGCGCCGTGGGGGAGATTAAAAAATCAGATTTTCATGCTTTGTCACTTTTTCATTTTCAAAAAAATTTCAGGCCACATTTTACGTCGGATTT
>CAJAWW010000006.1 GCA_903946745.1 uncultured beta proteobacterium | reverse complement strand
GGAGAAGAGAACCCCTTTCCATACCGTTCCGTCAGCCGTGCGGAAAGCGCTCCGACGACCTGCTTTCCATACTCTGCCCGTTCCACACCACCCTGCAATTCCTCCACAATCTCGCGCCCAATCAACCAGTAGGCCAACACCATATTGGTATTGACCGCCCGGACGACATTGCCCCGCGCCTGTTCAAGGATGGAGACGACGCGGCCAAAGAGCACGTCGGGCTGCTCTGCAGCAATCGCCGGCTTCGGTTTACTCATCGGCATCGCTGCTGAGATTCATCGCCCTGACTTGGGATTCGATATATGCTCGTTCGTTTTTTGTAATTTGGTACTTCTCGTAAAGAACTTCGTCAGTCCACATGCGATTCCATTTCTGTATTGGAACCCACGTGTACGTTGAGTGAGTTGCATGCTGAGTGATTTTTCGTAATGAGACAAGGAATCGAAACAATCTGGTTGTGTAGTAAGACTGGAGACTCGCAGCTTCATCTTCTGATGCGACAGAAAAGAACAAAAACGACTGCGTGCAAACTGACGGCAATGGTGCGATCCGCGGTTTCCCCAATATCTGGTGTGGCAGCGAGTCACCACCATTGAATGCCTGCGGAACGAGAAGTTTCCATGTATCAATGAGATGCATGCTTTTAGTGACTCCGTTGCGCGCGATATAGCCTACGCCACGCTTCATCTTGCGGATGTAATAAAGTGGCAAATCCCCAGCGCGCTTTGTTTCGTAGAAGCCGTCAAAGTTTGACGTCCAGCCAAACTCCTTGTCGCGAGCAAGTATCGAGTTTATGGACGGTTCGTTGTGCTTCAGTATTTTGCGCAGGATTGACATGGCAGGCGCATCGCGCACAAACACGTCGTACTCGCCGAGATTGCGCGCCGTCGGACCAACAACTTCTCCGCCCCTAACGGTCGTCACGCTGCAATCGCCTTCGTGCGAAGCATCCCATAGAAAATAACAAACACCTGCCTTAACCTCGACACCTGGGAACACATCGCTTGCCGCCGGATAGTCGACAAGCGCCCTCAATCGCCTGTCTCCGAGCATCATCTGCCGGAACTCACTGAGCCCGAGACCAGAGGCCATCCACCGCGATGGAATGACCACCGAGAGGAATCGCGGCTCAAGTTTTTTCGCCTGCTCGACGAAGTGCTGGTAAATAGGTACGTCGCGAGTGCCGCCGTCCGAGCCAAGCTGGTACGGGGGATTGCCGATAATTACGTCGAACTGCATATCGCCTCCAAACAACTCGGCGATCCGAGTCTTGATGTCATCAGTGTGAATGAACGCATAGGCGTGAGTTTCCAGATATTCGCTGCGGCCATAAGTTACTTCGCTGGCACCACAGTAGAAGCACTTACCCTTATCCCACGCGTGCTCGGTGCGCTCAAACCAGATATTCCCCGCATCGCTGTTGAATCCCTTGGCGATGGAATGCGCGCCATTGGCGTACTTCGAGCAATACACGCTGCGCCGCGCCAGCAAGCTGGTGAGATGGGTGATGCCGATGCCAAACACCTGCTGCGTCAAAACATGATTGACACGCGCGTCAAGATTCGGAATTTCGTCCGCCAGCCCCTTGGTCAGACGGCTGGTGATTTCCCGCAGGAACACACCCGACTTGGTGCACGGATCGAGAAACTTCACCGTCTTGTCCGCCCAAAGATTCGCCCCGTGGTGACTGGCCGCCCACGCCTCGGCAAGGGTGTCCAGCATCCGGTTGGCGAATTCCGGCGGCGTGAACACTTCATCATTGGAAAGGTTCGCAATGCAGGTCAGCACATCGGGATTGCGCCCGCGCAATGAGAAACTGACTTGTTCGGTCATTGGGGTTCCTTCGGCATCTCATTGACCGATGCCGACGCCAACTCGCTCACCGTCATCGGTGGCCAGGTCTTTGTTGGCATGAATATCTCGTGCTTGCCCAAGTGAGCAAAGAGCGACCCTTCCTGGCTGAAGGCCGACGAGTGGGTCAAGGTGTCAAAACGGAAGTCGCGGCGTTGAAACTTGCCCTTGCCCAGATAGCCCCATTCGGCAAAGCTAATGGGTGCGCCCCCGCTGGCACACATGGTCAAGGCGTCACCATGCACCAGATTTTGGGACAACACATAGAAAGCGGCGCGGTAGAGATCATCCGCGGCTTGCAGGTTCAGGGTGCTGACGAAAACATCCAGCATGTTCTCGCGACACTCGGTGATGTTGTCGGCGAGTAGCTCGATGCCGTAAATACACATCAGCGCCAGCAGCGCATAGTGCCGCTTTTCAAAGTCGGATTTGCCAAACTTGCATTCAACGGCCGCAAGCTTGCGTTGCAAAACCTTAACGATAAAGTTTCCGCTGCCACAGGCCGGCTCCAAAAAACGCGCATCAATGCGCTCCGACTCGTCTTTGACGAGGTCGAGCATGGCGTCGACCAGCCACGCGGGCGTGAATACCTCGCCGTGGTCAGCAACGCGTTTTTTTGATTTGATTAGATTCATGGGCGGCAGGCTTCGGACTATACCCCGTAAGCCCCATGGCATTATGCTTGCCGCCACGGCTTCGCCTGAAGCAACGCCGGCCGTGGGTCAAGAACTGCCGCCTCCCCGGCGTCGACTTTTGACCTGACGACCGGCATCTGGCTACACCACCCCGCACACCACCCTGCCCGCCGCCCGCTCCCCGTGCAAGGCAGCGCGATGCGCATGCGGCGCAGCGAAATCTTTTGACAAGCGTCCCCGTCTCGCAGATCATCCGCAGCTTCAGGTGTCCCGCAGCGTAAAGCGCGGGGAGAATCGGGAAAGCGGTGCGAATCCGCTGCGTGCCCAACGCTGTGAGGATGATGTCGCGACAACACGCCACTGGATTAAACCGGGAAGGCGTCGCCGGCAGTTGAATCCGAGCCAGAAGACCGGCCTGAAAAGTTTGCGCGCTGCAAGGCCCGGCAGCGTGCCCACTTTTTGCAAGGGGAATCATTGCCATGACGACTGACAACACCACGCAGAGTTTGTGCGCTCAAGATGTGCACGCCTTTACCGCCGAAGCGCGCGCCGCTATTTACCAAACCATTTTTTCGCGGCGCGACGTGCGCGGGCAGTTTTTGCCCAAGCCCGTGCCGGACGAAGTGTTGAGCCGCATCATCACCGCCGCCCATTACGCGCCCTCGGTCGGCTTCATGCAGCCGTGGAACTTTTTGGTGGTGCGCTCAGACGCGGTGAAACGCCGGGTGCATGCCGCATTCGCCGAGGCGCACGCCGAAGCGGCGGACATGTTCGACGCCGACAAACGCGCGATCTACAAGACGCTCAAACTCGAAGGCATCGTCGAATCGCCCGTCGGCATCTGCATCACCTGTGATCGCAACCGCACCGGCCCGGTGGTAGTGGGGCGCACTCACATGAAAACCATGGATCTTTACAGCAGCGTTTGCGCCGTGCAAAACCTGTGGCTGGCGGCGCGCGCCGAAGGCCTGGGCGTGGGCTGGGTGAGCATTTTCAATCAGGCAGCCTTGCAAGAAGCGCTGGCGATTCCCAAAGGCATTACACCGATTGCCTACCTGTGCGTGGGCTATGTGAGCCACTTTTTTGCCAAGCCTGAGCTCGAAACCGCTGGCTGGCTACCGCGTCTGCCGATTGAAGAGCTGGTGTATTTCGACCAGTGGGGGCAGCGCGACGACACCCAGCCGCTGGTCAGGCAACTGATACAAGATCAGGCGGCGGCGAATGGCTCAGCGCATCAAGACGGCCATCAGTCAATATGGTAATCCACCCATCCACTAATCCACTAATGCGCCCAATTTAGCTCGCCCTCGCCCTACACTCGCCCTACAATCAAAACTTGGTCAGTCCCGCACGCCAAGGAACCTGATGGAACATCCACGCGCCATTCTTTTCGCCGACATTGCCGGAAGCACCGGGCTGTATGAGCAAAACGGTGACACCGCAGCACTGCAATCAGTCACCCATTGTCTGGATTGCCTGAAGGCTGAAACGCGGGCGCAGGGCGGGCGCGTCATCAAAACCATTGGCGACGAGCTGATGTCGGTTTTCGATACGGCAGCGCAGGCTTTGCTGGCCGCAAATGCCATGCAATCCGTCTGCGAAAAAACGCTGGGGGGAAAGGCCGGCATTCAGTTGCGCGTGGGGTTTCATTTTGGCTCGGTCATCGAAACCGATGGCGATTGTTTTGGCGACACGGTGAATCTCGCTGCACGACTGACCGCGCTAGCCACGCCAGAGCAGATTCTCACCTCACGCGAAACCTTTGATCTGCTGCCTTCGTACATGCAATCGACCTGTCGGCAACTGTACGCAACCGCCGTCAAAGGGCGCAAGGGCAAGACCACAATCATTGAGGCAATGTGGAAACAGGATCAGGGACAAACCATTGTCTCGGACTGCTCAGCATCCGATGACGCTGCGGCCACCGAAGCCAGCGTTGTATACCGGGGCAAATCATGGATTGTCAGCGAGACAAATTCCGCGGTCTCGATCGGACGCGAGCCCAAAAATGTGATCGTCGTCAGCACGGCCACGGCCTCCCGACGCCATGCTACCGTGGCGCTGCGTCAGGGAAAAATTGTACTGGTGGACGAATCCACCAACGGCACGTTCGTGCGGCTGCAAAATGGCCATGAATTGCGCTTGCGGCGTGAAGAGCTAGTGCTCGCCGGCCGGGTAATGATCGGGCTCGGCATCGCCTTGCAGGCATGCGGTGACGAACAGATTGTTATCGAGATCAAAAAATCCCGGGGCTGATATTTAGCGCAGACGCCGAAAAATTACGCAGCTTTTTGCTTACGCAGCCTTTTTTGTCGCTGGCTTTTTGGTCGCTGGCTTTTTTGCCGGCGCCTTTTTGACTGGTGATTTTTTGGCAACGGCCTTCTTGACCGGTGCCGCCTTGGCCGGTGCTTTTTTGGCAGCGGGTTTTTTCTCGGGTGCCAGCGACGCCTCGCCCTGATCGGCGTCTTTCGGTGTTTTGTCGGCCGACGCTTTTTTCGGCGCTGCTGCCTTGCGCGCCTCAAACTCGAAGCCGACCTTACCGTCTGCCCCGCGCACCAGATAGGCCGAGAACTTGCGCCGCGTGCGGTTGGAGACAAAGCCCTTGAGCAATGAGGTTTTGCCAGTTTCGAGCAGCTTTTGCATCTCGGCCTTGCCGACTTCCTGCTGCAAAATCACTTTGCCAGAACGGAAATCGCAAGTTTTCGCCGCCCCCACCGATTTTTCACACACATAGGCCATCGGCTGTTCATACACGGCATTGTTGCATTTTGGGCAGGCACCGAGTTTTTCCTGACCGGTGAAATCGACTTCTTCGGCACCTTCGCCTTCATTGTTGCCAAAGTCAAACGACGGCGCATGGTTCTCGTCGAGCTTGATGACGGCGGCGAACGGACGCCCCATCTTGCTGCGAAAGCCCTGCAACGGCCCCACCTGGCGCTCGCGCAGCAACTGCTCCATTTCTTCGGGTTCCCACTGACGGCCAGCGACCACTTTCCATAATTTGTAATCGCATTTCGCACAGGTGAAATGCTTGTAGCCCTCATGAATCAGACTGCCACATTTTGGGCAGGGGGCTTGCAGCGTGCCGAAATCCGGATCGGCGAATTCGCCGGTTTTGATGCGCTCGACCATCAGCTGCGTCTGCTGCGTGATGTGCGCCATGAACTCGTCGCGCTTCAAGCGGCCGTGCTCCATTTCCTTGAGCTTGAATTCCCATTCGCCGGTGAGCTCCGGCGAGCGGATTTCGTCCACCTTCAGTTGTTCCAGCGCAAACAATAGCGAGAAGGCCTTGGCGGTCGGTTGTAATTCGCGGCCGTTGCGATGCAGGTATTCTTCGGCCAGCAAACCTTCAATGGTGGCGGCACGCGTGGCCGGCGTGCCCAGACCACGCTCGGACATGGCTTCGCGCAGTTCCTCGTCGTCGATCAGCTTGCCAGCGCCTTCCATCGCGGTCAGCAGCGTGGCTTCCGAAAAGCGCGGCGGCGGCTGGGTGGCCTTGGCCTTCACTTCAACATCTTTGGCCCAGATGCGCTCGTCTTTTTGCAGCGGCGGCAGGTTGGGTGTTTCCTCTTCGTCGTTGGCGGCTTCCTTGCCGTAGACGGCCAGCCAGCCCGGTGTAACGAGCACCTTGCCTTCGGTCTTGAAGGCGTGTTTTTCTACACGGGTGATGCGCGTGGTGATGTGATATTCAGCGGCCGGATAAAAAATGGCAAGAAAGCGCTTGGTCACCAGATCGTAGATCTTCTGTTCCGGTTCGGACAGATTCTTCGGCGCGGCGCCGGTGGGAATGATGGCGAAGTGATCAGAAATCTTGGCATTGTTGAAAATGCGTTTGTTCGGATGCACCCAGCCATTTTTCAGGCTCGGTGCGGCGTTTGTGGCATAGATGCCTTCCAGATTTCCAAGCGTCTCTTTGACGGTGCCGAGATAGTCTTCAGGCAGACAGCGGGCATCGGTACGCGGGTAGGTCAGCACCTTGTGCTTTTCATACAGCGCCTGGGCGATGCCGAGCGTATTCTTGGCGCTGAAGCCGAAGCGGCCGTTGGCCTCGCGTTGTAGCGAGGTGAGGTCATAGAGCATCGGGCAGGCTTCGGTCTTGGGCTTGCTTTCTTCTTCGACCACACCATGCTGACCCAGACAGGTCTTGCGGATGGCCTCGGCTTTGGCTTGTTCCCACAGGCGTTCGGCACGGGCGTGCTCGTCGTCCTGTTTCTTGAATTTTTCGTCGAACCAGCGACCCTTGTAGGTGCCGGCAACGCATTGAAATTCAGCTTCGACTTCCCAGTAGTCACGCGAGACAAAGGCTTTGATGCGGCGTTCGCGCTCGACCAGAATCGCCAGCGTTGGCGTTTGCACACGACCGACGGGGGTTTTGTAGAAGCCGCCTTCTTTGGAATTAAAGGCGGTCATGGCGCGGGTGCCGTTGATGCCGATCAGCCAGTCGGCCTCCGAACGACAACGTGCGGCATCGGCCAGCGGCAGCATTTCGTCATTGCTGCGCAGACGCGCAAAACCATCCTTGATGGCGGTTGCGGTCATCGATTGCAACCACAGCCGGCGCACCGGTTTTTGTTTTTCGCCCAGCGCGTGCTGTGCCACATAACGGAAAATCAGCTCGCCTTCGCGTCCCGCGTCACAGGCGTTCACCAGTCCGCTGACATCCTTGCGCTTGATAAGGCGGGTGAGCAAACGCAGGCGCTCGGCGGTGCGCTCGATCGGATTCAGCGCAAAGTGCGGCGGAATCATCGGCAGGTGGGTAAAGGTCCATTTGCCACGTTTGACGTCGTATTCCTCGGGCACGGCGAGCTCGAGCAGGTGGCCGATGGCGGAGGAGAGCACATAGTCGTCGCTCTCGAAATAGTCACCCGTGCGCGTGAACCCGCCCAGTGCCTTGGCGATGTCCTGGGCGACGGAGGGTTTCTCGGCGATGATGAGTTGCTTGGTCATTGGGTGTGGGTGGCGCCCGTAAAAGCACGGTCAAGAGCGGCGCATCATAAGCGCGGCTCTCGTCATTAGGCAAGCGTTGGCAAAAATGGGGGGGCGAAAATTCGGTTCAGCCTCAGTTCAGCCTTAGTTTAGTAAAAGACGAACTACCCCTTCATCAAGGTCAAAATCTTCGTCGTCATGCTCTTCGGCAAGCAGTTCTTCGAGAATCAATGCATCAACTTCATGGCGGAAACGCCAGATCACGGCCAGCACGATCACCTTGAGGCGATCCAGGCTGATTTCGTCACCGGGCAGCGCCAACGCGCGTTCGATGATGGCTTCGCGCAGCGGTGCGTCGATCGCGCCATGCAATTCGAGAAACGCGATGAAACCACGGCACTCCACCGGCAAACGCGCTTGTTCTTCGTCATCGTAAATGCGAATGGCGCGAATATCGGGGGTCGCGCAAGGCGTGCGGATGTCGCCCGCCAGACCATCGAGCCAAGTGATCGCAGCGCAAATGTCGTCTGCCTCAAAGCCGGCCGCCGAAAGCTTTTTCGCCAGAATGGCGGGCTCCGGGCAGGCCTCGGGGAGGTAATTTTCAAACAGATAAACAAGAATATCGATCATGGCAATGTGTGGAGGCTCTGGTAAAGACCACCGGGAAGTTGGGCCACGCGGCCGGCCAGTTCCATCGGTAACAGGATGGCAAGAAGCGCGGCGGGCGTCAACTCGCTTCTGATCGATAAAGTTTCAAGCGTGCAGGGGCTGTGCCCCAGAAGAGCAAGCACACGCTCTTCTTCAGGATTCCCCTCACTGCTCAGGTTTTTACCAGAAATTGCGGCGTGCGCGCTATCGATCGTTGCGGGTTCGGCAAACCGCAGTTCTTCAAGAATATCCTTGGCCGATTCGACCAGTTTGGCACCCTGCCGGATTAGCTGATGACAACCACGCGCCAGCGGTGAGTGGATTGAGCCGGGGATGGCAAACACTTCGCGTCCGGCTTCGGCAGCCAGCCGTGCGGTAATCAACGAGCCGCTGCGTAGCGCCGCCTCAACCACCAGACAGCCCAGCCCCAGGCCGGCGATGATGCGGTTGCGACGCGGGAAATTGGCCGCCAGTGCCGGGGTGCCCAGCGGAAATTCGCTGAGGATGACGCCGTTGTCGACAATCGCCCGCGCCAGCGCCTCGTTGCGTGCCGGATATAAACGGTCGGCACCGGTGCCGATCACCGCCACGGTGCCGGCCACAGACGCCAGGGCACCCCGATGTGCGGCGGCATCGATACCCAGCGCCAGCCCACTCACCACCACCAGCCCGGCCTCACCCAGCGCCCGCGAAAACGCCTCGGCATCGCGCTCGCCCTGCGCCGTGGCATTGCGGCTGCCGACCACCGCCATCATCGGCCGCGCCAGCACTTCCATTCGACCACGGGCATACAACAGCACCGGTGGATCGTCGGCGGTCAGGAGTGCTTGCGGATAGTCGGCATCGGCCAGCGTGAAGATCCGGTGCTGCGGCTGTTGCGCCCAGACCAGCGCCGCATCGATCGCCGCCTCGCAGTCATGCTCGCGCAGCCGTGCGGCCAGCGCCGGGCCGACGACCTGCGACAGCGCTTCGTGTCCGGCTGAAAAAATTGCATCGGGAAGCCCGAAGGCCTTGAGCAGAGCGCGGCGGGTTTCCCCGCCGACACCCGGAATCAACGTTAAGCGTAGCCAACCGCGCAACCCATCCAACCAGCGGGCGAAATCCTCGCTGGCCGCCACGGCAGCGCTCAGGGCGTCCGAACCGTGTCGCCGACCGACACGGGGCGGGTTGCGCTCATCACCAGCGCGTAGGAGACGCGGTCAAACACTTTGAACACAAACAACAGTCCATTGCGCAAATCCGGCAGTGTGTAGGTGGCTTTTTTGCCGTCGTAGCGGTCATCCACGGTGGCACCGGCAATATCGGCGGCCAGCACATGGCCGGGTTCAAGCCCGGCGGCTTTGCCCTTGTTCAACGCCACCACCGACTGCGGGCCGCTGAAATTGATGCCGCTATAAATTGACAACACTTTGGCGCGAATATCCGTGGTCGGGGCGTGCGGAATGTAACTAACCACATCCTGACGCGGCGCGGGGATCAAACGATCATCACGACTGATTTCCTGTTTTGAATTCAGCACCTTGAAACTTGCCGGATCCTTGGCACCGACCAACCGTGCGGTGCCCAAAAACTGCGCTTCGTAACCGATCACGTCCTTATTTTTGCTGTCAGGGTCAATCAACTCGCGGCCGGGACGAAATACCTGCCAGACTTTTTCGTTGCCTTTGACCGGGGTGGTGTAAATCATGTCATCGGTGCCGGCAATCACCCGGTTGTCCTGAATGGCGATCACGCGCGGTGCGGCCTCAAGCGCCGCTTTATCCAGCACCTTGGGTTCAGACAGGAAGGGTTCAATGTCCTGGGGCGGGATCGTCGCAATCGGCTGGCGGATCGGCTCGACGTATTCACGCTGCTGCTCACGCACCGTGACCAGCTTGAGCCGTGGTTCTTTACCGCTCTTGTCGAGCAGCAGCACCTGCCCGGGATAAATGCGCTGCGGCACCTTGATGTCGTCGGCATTCAGCTTCCACAGTTCGCTCCAGCGATAGGGGTCCTTGAGGAATTTTGCCGCGATACCCCACAAGGTGTCGCCCGGCACCACAATGTGGCGATCGGGTGCCCCGCTGGCCAATTCGAGCGGTGGAGCCGCATGGGCCGGTGATAGTCCGATTGAAACGCTGATAACCAGCGCAGATATAATGCGTCGCATGTCGTGATCTCCCGACCGAATTCCTCTAATCCGCCCGATTCTGCCCCACAATTCTCCGGGCATCAATTCTTTCAAGAGCTGTTTCATGGCCTTATTGCCGATTTTGCGTTATCCAGACCCCCGCTTGCATAAGACCGCCGCCCCGGTTTCCGCGGTCAACGAGCGCATTCGTCAGCTCGCCACCGACATGGCCGAAACCATGTACGCCGCCCCCGGCATCGGACTGGCCGCGACACAGGTCGATCAACATGTGCGGCTGATTGTGATCGATATCAGCGAAGATCGCTCACAACTATTGACGCTCATCAACCCCGAGATACTCGAAAAATCCGGCACCTGCGAAGGTGATGAAGGTTGCCTGTCAGTGCCCGGCATCTACGAAATGGTGACACGCGCCGACCATGTTCGCGTGCGCGCACTCGGGCTGGATGGCAAATCCTTCGACCTGGAGGCCGACGGCTTGCTGGCCGTGTGTATTCAGCACGAAATGGATCACCTCGTTGGCAAGGTGTTTGTCGAATATCTCTCGCGCCTCAAGCAATCGCGCATCAAGAGCAAGCTCGCCAAGCAAACGCGGGCGATGTAGCGTGGGCGAACAATCTTAAAACCCCGGTTTAACCACGGGGAACACGGGGGGCACGGGGAATTCAGTGCATAGCCTGCCGTAAGCTTTTGTTTTTCCCCGTGCCCCCCGTGTTCCCCGTGGTCAACTGCCTTTTCTAGGATCAACACAATGCGCCTAATTTTTGCGGGAACACCCGAGTTTGCCGCCCGTGCGCTGGAAGCGCTGATCGCCGCCGGGCATCAGATCGCGCTGGTACTGACACAGCCCGACCGGCCTGCCGGGCGCGGCATGAAGCTACAGCATTCCGCCGTAAAAGCCGTGGCGCAAGCGCACGGCATCCCCGTCTTTCAGCCGGAAAAACTGCGTGATGCAGCGAACCACGAACCCATCCGTCAAGCTGCGGCCGATCTCATGGTGGTCGCCGCCTACGGCCTGATTTTGCCGCAGGCGGTGCTCGACTTGCCGGCGCGCGGCTGTGTGAACATTCACGCCTCGCTCTTGCCACGCTGGCGCGGTGCCGCACCGATTCAGCGCGCCATTGAAGCCGGTGACACACAAACCGGAGTCACGATCATGCAGATGGAAGCGGGGCTGGACACCGGACCCATGCTGCTGACAGAAAGCCTAAAAGTCGACGCCGGGGACACGGCAGCCAGCTTGCACGACCGCCTTGCCGAGCAAGGTGCACGACTGATTGTCGCTGCACTGAGCCGTTTGGATGCGCTGACGCCGGTGACGCAACCCGAAGCCGGCGTCGCCTACGCCCGCAAGATTGACAAGGCCGAAGCGCAGCTCGACTGGCACCACCCCGCCGAAATACTGGCGCGCAAAATCCGCGCCTTCAACCCCTTCCCCGGCGTCACACTGCCGCTGGGCAACGACACCGTCAAAGTCTGGAGTGCTACCGCCGTGCCCGGACAAGGCACGCCGGGCACGATCCTGGCCGCCGACGCTGGCGGCATTGTCGTTGCCTGTCGCGAAGGCGCGCTGTGCATCACCGAACTGCAAAAACCGGGTGGCCGCCGTGTTTCCAGTGTCGACTTTTTATGCGGGCACGCCCTGACCCCCGTGTGATTACTGTTGCCACTATTTAAATCGCAGCGACGCTAGACTGCTGCCATGACTGCTCCCGACCGCTCTGCCACCCACGCCGCCCACGCCACTAACCGTTCCGCCACACTGGCCGATGCCCTGTTCGGTGCCGCTGAATTACTCAACGCCGTCATTCACGGCCGCACGCTCGACAGTGCGCTGGCCGCCAGCCCCTTCACCGGCGCGGCGCGGGCGGCGGCGATGGATCTAGCGTATTCCACCTTGCGTGATTTTGGCCGTGGCGATTTTCTGCTCAGCCAGTTGATGACCAGCCCGGTGAAAGATGCCGCCGTGCGCGGCTTGTTGCTAGCCGCGCTAACGCGTCTGGAAGCCCGGCCGGAAGACGCACACACCACCGTCGACCAGGCAGTCGGTGCTGCCGCACGCATTGCCGGGGGCAACTTCAAAGGGCTGACCAATGGCGTGTTGCGCAGTTTTGAGCGACGTGCCGACACCCTGTGCGCGGATGCCGACGCCAACGAAACCGCACGCTGGCGGCATCCGGGCTGGTGGCAAACACGGGTACGCAAAGATCATCCCGATGCCTGGCAAGCCATTCTCAGCGCTGGCAACATGCGCCCGCCCATGGCCTTGCGGGTCAATCATCGGCGTGTCTCCAGCGTCGACTTTTTGGCCACCTTAACCGCTGCCGGCATTGCCGGGCGAATTTCAGGCAACACTGCAGGCAACACTGCAGGCAAACCCATCGGCAACCCCGCCGACAATACCGCCATCCTGCTCGACAAACCCCTGCCGGTCGACCGCATTCCCGGTTTTGGCGAGGGGCTGTGTTCGGTGCAAGACCCCGGCGCGCAGTTGGCCGCCGGCCTGCTCGATTGCGCCGACGGCATGCGCGTGCTCGATGCCTGCGCGGCACCCGGCAGCAAAACCGCGCATCTGCTGGAACGCCATGAACTCGATCTGCTG
>CAJAWW010000005.1 GCA_903946745.1 uncultured beta proteobacterium | reverse complement strand
CGACGATGACCGAGTTTTCAAAGAACCGAAAAATTCGCGCAGTCGGGTTGGAATGTGCGGGTGGGCAATATGTCTGAACCCGTTGCTGCGTGCCTTCACGCGAACAGCTGGTTCTCCAGCGCATAACGAATCAACTCCGCATTATTGGCGACGCCCAGTTTTTCCATCAGATGCGTCTTGTGTGTGGTGATGGTCTTCGGGCTGATGTGCAACTGCTCGGCAATTTGCGCCAGTGCGTGGCCTTCGGTAATCAGTTTCAGCACCTGCCACTCGCGCTCGCTCAGGCTCTGGTGCGGTGATTGCACCACGCGATTGACAGACTCAAAGGCCAGCGACGAGGCCACGGCAGGGTCGATGTAGCGTTCGCCGGCGGCGATGCGCGTCACGGCGCTGTGCAGTGTCTCCGGGCTGGATTCTTTGGTGATGTAGCCGTTGGCACCGGCTTGCAGGGCGCGGCGCACGGTGGCGGGTTCGTCGTGCATGCTCAGAACCAGAATCGGTAGCGTGGTCGTGGCTTCACGCACCTGCTCGATTAGTCGTGTGCCGGTGGTGCCGGGCATGGTGAGGTCCATCACCAGCAGATCAGCGTCGACTTTTTTGACAGCGGCAACGGTTTCGGCGGCCTGCGTGGCTTCGGCGACGACTTCAAGGCCGGCGTAGGAATGCAGCATCTGGCGCAGGCCGACGCGGAACAGGGTGTGGTCGTCAGCGATGATGATGCGGATCATGGCTTATCGCGGGTCGCAGCAAGTTGGCAGGGCAGGGTGATGGCGATGCGGGCCCCTTCGCCCGGTGCGCTATCGACGTCCAGCGTCCCGCCAAGGAATTCGGCACGCTCGGCGACGCCCATCAGGCCGAAGTGTGCGCTACGGTCGACGGCGTCGGCATCAAACCCGCAGCCGTCATCCTCGATTACCACAATTAACTGTGTGCCCTGCCGTCGCAGCGAGATGTGCACGTTGCGCGCGGCGGCGTGGCGCACGATGTTGGTCAGTGATTCCTGCACGATGCGAAACAGTGCGGTTGAACGGTCGGTATCGAGCTCATCGGCGGCCGCTGCCAGCGCCAGCGTGAACTGGATGCCGGCGGGTGTCAGCACGCGTGCTGCAATCCACTCGATGGCAGCGGTCAGGCCGAGATTGAGTGCGGCTGGACGCAAGTCCGAGGCGATGGTTTTGACGCTGCGATAGGCCTCACCGAGCATGCCGTCGATGGTTTGTATGGTTGCGCTGGCGGGGTTTTCGCTGGCGCTGCTTTGATTGAGGCTGCGGTCGAGCAGTTGCAAATGCATGCGTGCGGTGGTCAGCACCTGACCGAGTTCGTCATGAAATTCGCGTGCGAGTCGCCGGTATTCCTGTTCGCGCTGGCCTTCACGATGCGCGGCAAGGCGGCGGATGCGGTCTTCCGAATCGCGCAGGGCAATTTCGGCGCGCTTGCGGTCGGTAATGTCGAGCACCACTTCGCCCATGCCCACGGGTATGCGGCTCGGGTGTTGATAAATGGGGAACCATGACACCAGCCAGTGACTGGTTG
>CAJAWW010000004.1 GCA_903946745.1 uncultured beta proteobacterium | reverse complement strand
TGCAAATTCTGTTACGCCAAAACAGGAACTCCCGAATCGTCGCGGCAACAGGGTTGCAATCTTGACTTCCTCGTGCGGTTACCCAATGTCCGCCAAATCTCCTTTTGCTTGTTGGGGAAGTGGTCACGCAGTTCTTTGGGAATTACAACGCGAAAGCAGTACGCATCATGCCGATTGAGGCAGATGTATGTTGAAACAGGCATGGAGAGACCCCCGTTTGTAGCACCAGTTTGTAGAACCGGCTAGGGAATCGTGAAGAACTTACTTGTGAATCAGCAGCATCCGAAGATACTGGCGGAGACGCAGGGATTCGAACCCTGGATCCAGGTTTTGCCCAGATGCACCCTTAGCAGGGGTGTGCCTTCGACCACTCGGCCACGTCTCCGTTACTACAAAACAATGAGTTGCTGAACTCATGTGATGCTCTGCTAACGAACCTACTTCAGCTCGAAACCAAGCGAGGCACAATTGTAACGGAGAAGTTGCTTTAATGGTTTGCAGGCGACCGGTATGAGGGGCGACTATTTTCCTTGCAATGCTTGAGCTGCATTGGAATGCTTCAGGATTCGGAGTCGGTTCCGGTTTCTACCGTTGCTGGTATGTGGCAGGTGACGCAGTTGCGTCCGGCGGCTTTTGACGCATAGAGTGCGCCATCGGCGCGGCGTACCAGTTCGCCGGAGGATACGCCTTCGATGAATTGGGCGATGCCGACACTGAGGGTGACTGAAATTGTTGTTCCGTCATCAAGTTCAACGATCATGCTTTCAATGGCTTTGCGCAGCCGGTCGAGAAGGAATTTCGAATGCTCCTGCGTGATGTGCGGCAAGATCAATGCGAACTCTTCGCCACCATATCGGCATAGCGTGTCGGTTGCGCGCAGCATGCCTTGCAGACGGTTTGCGGTTGAGCGTAGCACGATGTCGCCGGCGTTGTGCCCATAGGTGTCATTGACCGATTTGAAGTGATCCAGATCGACCATGGCCAATGCCAGTGGCCACTTGTAGCGACGTGTACGCTGAATTTCCTGAGTGATTTGCTCGTCGAAAAATTTGCGGTTGAATAGCCCAGTGAGGCCGTCGCGCTGACTTGATTCCTCGATATCTACAGCCTGATCGGTAATCCGTTCAAGCAAGGAGGTTTGTTGAGCCAGTTCGGTGACATCGTGGATGGCCATGCAAACGCCTTGCACCATTCCGCTGTGATCGTAAATCGGAAAAATGGAAACGTCCTGATGCATGAATTCTGGGACGCCATCTTGAAGGGCAGAAGGTTTGAAGCGAAACAGATAAGGGCGCTGGCGCCAGGAACTGAAGGATGGCGTTTTCAGGATGATGCAGCTTTTGATTTTTTTTTCGAGCCAGTTCCGGTTAAGTTCCGGGAAGGCATCGAATAAATTCTTGCCCAAGACTTCTTCTCCACGGATCTGGCTGTTGAGTTCCATGAAACGATTCCACAGCACGATGGTGAAGCGTCGATCAACCATCACGATGCCCACGGTTAGCAGGCTCGCGATAATGTCCGGAAAATCAACCGCAAGGGTGTTGGGTGAGATATGCGTATTGTCGGTCATCAGAGATGCTTTATCAGGGATTCCTTGATCATTGGCATGCAGTCTGAATTTACCGTGAATAGCAATTCAAAAGGAAGTTGATGTGCTTCGAGATGGAAGATGATGCTGATTTGCAGGGTCTGACCTTTCCACGCGGTGGAATCATCGAATAGCTTTTGTGCGGCCTCGATTGACTCTAGATCAAAGACAGCCATGCGAGGGGGGCGTACTCCGGTGCGAAGCCCCAACTGGGCGGCTACTTCGGTGATGCAGGTTGACGACATAGCGTTACCCAGTTCGAGCAACAGTTCTTCACGCTGGCGACGGCCGTCACCATCGCGGTCATCGAAACCGAGAACTTCGCGCAAGGCTGTGTAGCTTGCGGGGCCGTATATCACTGCGATATCGCCAGAGAATTCGCCAAAGAATTCCTGATGGATGATGCTGATGCGGTCATAGGTTTTAATCAACCGCTCGCGTGTTTCGTTCATGGCGCTGGAATTAACGGCGTGAATCTCTGGCACACGCATATGAACAAAGCCAGAAAACGCCTCGGCGAGCGTTGCGCCGGCTTTGCCCATGGCGATATTGACCATTTCGCCGAGGACATCGGCTTCATCAGCATTAAAAATTTCTTCAGCCATGAATGACTCCCTGCCGCTCTAGTTCGGATTTGAGCGATTCGACGGATAGTGGTTTCTGGATGAAGGCGATGGCGCCGAGTTGCAGGACGCGTTCTTTGGCAAGCGGCTGGATGTCGGCGCTGATGACGATGGTGCGAACCTTGATGCCACGCGTTTTAACGGCGGTGAGCACGTCGTAGCCACTCATGCCGGGCATGGTGAGGTCAAGCACCATCAGGTCAACTTTTTGAACGGCTAGGGTTGCCAGTGCATCTTCGCCGCTTACGGCTTCAATGCAGCGAATCTGCTCGCCCAATACTTCGCGTAGCGTCGTCATGTTGACTTTGCGAGATATCTTCGAATCGTCTACTACCAGTAGCGTCAGGTTCATGGGTCAGCGTCTCCGAGTTTTATTGGGTTAATCTTTTTTGGATTATGACAGTTTTTCATCACCCCGTAGTGTCATTTGCGGCCAGCCGTGTTTGTGGGCATGTCTTGCCAGTGTTGCATCGGCGTCGACGGCGACAGGGTGCGTGACTTTTTCCAGTAAAGGCAGATCGTTAAGCGAGTCGCTGTAGAAGGTGCTTTTTTCAAAACTTCCCCACCACAGGCCGAGTGATTCTAGCCACGCTTCGACGCGGGTGATCTTGCCTTCGCGAAACGAAGGAATCCCGCGTGGCTGGCCGGTAAAGTGGCCTGCTGCCTGTGCAGGAATGGTGGCAATCAGGTGTGGAATGCCAAATTCGCGGGCGATGGGGCCGGTAACAAAGCTGTTGGTGGCGGTCACGATGGCGAGCAGGTCGCCAGCGTCGGCGTGCTTCGCGACCAGTTTTCGTGCGGCGTCGCCAATGATGGGTACGATGCGTGCGGCCATGAATTCTGCGTGCCATTGATCGAGTTGGTTGCGCTCGTGGCGTGCCAGGGGTGCCAGCTGAAAATCGAGGAAGGCATGGATGTCCAAGGTGCCGGCTTTGTAGTGGTCGTAAAACTCGATATTGCGGGTTTCATGTACTTCCGCGTCGAGTACGCCCTTGGCGATCAGAAATTGTGCCCACTCGAAATCCGAATCGCCGGCGAGCAGGGTGTTGTCGAGGTCGAAGAGAGCAAGGTTCATGAGTGTTCGAGATCCAGCGGGGTTTGCATCAATTCGCGCAGCAGCGGTAGGGTGGGTGGGCGTTTTTGTTCCAGCGAGGCGCGGTCGAGGCCATCGAGCATGGCCATCAGCGAGGGTAGGTCGCGGCGCCCGTGCCGCAGCAGGTATTGGACGACACCGGCATCCATCAGCATGCCGCGTTCGATGGCGTGGCGTGTCAGGGCGGTACGTTTTTCAGTGTCGGACAAGGGTTGCACTTCGTAGATCAGGGTTTGGCCGATGCGGGTACGCAGGTCTTCACGCAGATCGAGACGCAGTGGGGGCTGGTCGCCCGACAGCAGCAGGGATAGACCGAGAAAGCGCGCGGAGTTGAAGCTGCGAAAGAGCGCGATCTGCGCTGCTGGCGAGAGCTGCTGAACGTCGTCAATGGCCATTAAGCTGCCAGGCGTTGGTGCGAAGTCGCCGCCCATCTCATGGCCGTGCAGATGTGTGACCGGGCGTAACGTGCTGCGACAGGTAGCCGTAGCGTTGGCGGTGGCGCTCAATAGGTGTGACTTGCCGCAGCCGGAGGGCCCCCATAGATAGATGGCTTCACAGTCACGCGTGCGGGAGAGCATGCGCAGGCGCTCGACGAGTTCGACGCTGCTGCCGGCGACAAAATTGTCCAGCGTCGGTTGCTGCTCCGGTTTTAGGTCGAGCAGCATTTGTTGCTGCACACTCATGCGTTGTCCTGGTAAAAACGGCTGGCGAGATATAGCGCACGCACTTCGCGCAGGGCGACCAGCAGCATTGCCGATGCGGGCAGGGCAATCAGCACGCCGATGAAACCGAACAACTGGCCGAAGGCCATCAGGGCAAAGATTACCGCCAGCGGATGCAGGCCGATGCGCTCGCCGACAAGGTAGGGTGTCAGGAGGAAACCTTCGAGTATCTGGCCGATGCCATAGACGATCAGTACGGCGATGATCGGCCCGAGGCCGGAAAATTGCAGCGCTGCCACCAGCAGCGCGAGTATCAGGCCGGTGGCGAAACCCAGATACGGGATGAAAATCAGCAGGCCGGTGACCAACCCTACGGGCAGGGCTGAGGGGATTCCGGCGATCCATAGAGCCAGTGCGTAGTACGCTGCCAGTGCCAGCATCACCAGCAGTTGTCCGCGCAGGTATTGCGAGAGCACCGAGTCGATATCACTCGCCATGCTGTTCACTTTACTGTGCCATGCGCGTGGAATCAGATGGTTCAGGCGGGCGATGAGATGCTGCCAGTCGAGCAGCAGGTAGAACAGCACGACGGGTGCCAGCAGCAGGTTGACCGCCACGCCAACCAGTGCCACGCCACCGATTTTGAGCGAATCGTAGATGCGTTCGAGAATAACTTGCACCGTATCCCAGTTGTTGGTGGCAAGTTTTTGCAGCGAGGCGGGGTCGAGGTGCAATCGCAGGCCGAAATGCTGGCGCAACCAGGGCAGCAGTTTTTCATTGATCAGTGACATGGCTTCTGGTGCGCGGCTGGCCAGAATCATACCTTCCTGATAGAGCAGCGGGAGCAGAATCAACACTAGGCCTGCGGCCAGAAGCCCTAATCCCAGCAGAATCAGCAGCGCGGCAGCGAATTGCGGCAATCCGAGTTGCGTGAGTCGTTCGACAAGCGGACGAGAGACATAGGCCAAAATTCCGGCCAGAATGAAGGGTGCCAGAATCGGGGACAGTGCATACAGCAGCGCCAGAATGGCGAGCCCGGCGGCGCTCCAGAGGAAGGTTTGTAGCCGTTCGTGGTGATCGTTCGTGGGAGTCAGGTTCATTTCCGGTAAACTTTGGCGATTGCTGGGTGATTGATTCATTCGTTAATTGGCGCGACGCCGGCAATTATCCCGCATCCGGCTCCAACCTGCGCCTCTTAGCCATGGCGCCTCCGAGGATTTCATTTTGACTGCTGCTGCTACGCTTACTAATGCACTGACCTACCGCGACGCGGGTGTTGATATTGATGCCGGCGATGCGCTTGTTGAACGCATCAAACCCGCTGCCCGCCGCACCATGCGGCCGGAGGTGCTGGCCGGTATCGGCGGCTTTGGCGCGCTGTTTGAGATTTCGAAAAAATATCGTGAGCCGGTGCTGGTTTCAGGTACCGATGGCGTAGGCACCAAGCTGAAGCTGGCGTTTCACTGGAGCCGCCACGATACGGTGGGGCAGGATCTGGTGGCGATGAGTGTCAATGACATTCTGGTGCAAGGTGCCGAGCCGCTGTTCTTCCTCGATTATTTTGCTTGTGGCCGGCTGGACGTTAATACGGCGGCCACGGTGGTGGAAGGCATCGCACGCGGGTGTGAGTTGGCCGGTTGTGCGCTGATTGGCGGCGAGACGGCAGAAATGCCGAGCATGTATCCGGATGGCGAATACGATCTGGCCGGCTTTGCCGTGGGCGCGGTGGAGAAATCGAAAATTATCGATGGCAAATCCATCTGTCCTGGCGACGTGGTGCTGGGGCTGGCGTCGTCGGGCGCGCACTCAAATGGTTATTCGCTGATCCGCAAAATTATTGAGCGCGCGCAGCCTGATCTGGCCATGGAGTTGGGCGGTGTGGCGTTTGCCGACGCGGTGATGGCGCCGACGCGGATTTACGTCAAATCCTTGTTGGCGTTGATGGAAGCGGTGCCGGTCAAGGGTATGGCGCACATTACCGGTGGCGGTTTGACCGAGAACATTCCACGCGTGCTGGGCGAACCGTTGACGGCACTGATCGACAGCCAGACATGGCCGCTGCCGCCGTTGTTTCAGTGGTTGCAGCGCGAAGGTAATGTCGCAGATGCCGAAATGCACCGCGTGTTCAATTGTGGCATCGGTATGGTGGTGATCGTTGCTGAGTCTGACGCGGCGCGTGCCAGTGCGCTGCTGACGGCAGCGGGTGAAACGGTGTTTCGTATCGGCAACATCGCGGCGCGCGCTGAGGGTCAGGCGCAGACCGTGGTCACCTGATTCACCGTTGATTCAGCGTCGACTTTTCAGTCGATCCAGCGCCTGACTTCATCGAGCACGGCGGGTAGTGGGTCGCCGGCCAGCGGGTCGATGCGCGTCAGATACTCCATGCTTCTGAGCCAGGTCAGTTGCCGTTTAGCCAGTTGGCGCGTGGCGAACAGGCCGCGCTCGTAGAGTTCCTTCTGCGGTAACTGACCTTCGAGAAATTCCCACACCTGCCGGTAACCCACGCAGCGCATCGATGGTAGCTCTGCGTTGAGCGTGTATTTTTCGCGCAGATTGATGACTTCCTCCACCAGTCCGCCATCGAGCATGGCGGCGAAGCGCTGCGCGATGCGTTGATGCAGCGTGGCGCGATCTTCGGGTATCAGCGCGAGTGTGAGCATGCGGTAGGGCGGGTTGCGGGCGCGTTGTTCGGCAAAAAAACTGCCCAGCGTGCGCCCAGTGAGGCGTTGCACTTCAATGGCGCGCTGGATGCGCTGTGCATCGGTGGGTTTGAGGCGTGCGGCGGTGTCTGGGTCGGTGCGTTGCAATTCGGTGTGCAAGGCCGGCCAGCCCTGTGCGGCCGCTTCGGCGTCGATTTGCGCGCGCAGGGCGGCGTTAGCCTCGGGCAGATCGGCGAGGCCTTCGCGCAGGGTTTTGAGGTAGAGCATGGTGCCGCCGACCAGCAGCGGAATGCGCCCGGCGGATGTGATGGCGGCCATTTCGCGCAGCGCATCGGTGCGAAATTGCGCGGCGGAATAACGTTCGGTGGGGGCGATCAGGTCGATCAGCCGGTGCGGAAATTGCGCTAGCGTGGCGGCATCGGGCTTGGCGGTGCCGATGTTCATGTCACGGAACACCTGCGCCGAATCGATGCTGATGAGATCGCACGGAAAGCGCGTTGCCAACTCGAAGGCGAGTTGTGTTTTGCCGCTGGCGGTGGGGCCGACCAGCAGAATCGCTGGTGGCAGCATGATGGAATCAGCGACCACGCATGAACAGCCGGTCGAGATCGGTCATGGCGAGTTGCACCCAGGTCGGCCGGCCGTGGTTGCACTGGTCGGCACGGTCGGTGGCTTCCATGTCGCGCAGCAGGGCGTTCATTTCCGGCAATGTCAGGATGCGATGTGCGCGCACTGCGCCGTGGCAGGCCATGGTGGCGAGCAGTTCATTGCGCCGGGCTTCCATGACGCGACTTGCAGGATGTTCGGCCAGTTCGCGCAGCACTGCATGCACCAGATCGAGCGGCTGGCCGCCGGTGAGTAGCGCCGGCAGACTGCGCACTGTGAGCTGGCGCAAGCCGGCCGGATTGATGTCGAGGCCGAGCGCTTGCAAGGTTGCCGCGTGTTCATGCGCCGTGGCCATTTCGGCTTCGCTGGCGGAAAGCACCAGCGGCACCAGCAGCGTTTGGGTAATGAGGGTGCCCGAGGTATCGTCAGAAACGCTGTTTTTCAATTTTTCGTAGAGGATGCGTTCATGCGCGGCGTGCATGTCGACTAACACCAGCCCTTCGGTGTTTTGCGCCAGTACATAAACGCCATGCACCTGGCCGATGGCATAGCCAAGTTTTGGGGTTGCTCCTTCGCTCGCGGGGGGGCTGTCATGCAAGGCCGCGTGGGCAAAGTCGAGATAGGCGCGAACGGCCGGTTCGGACACGCCGCTGGGGCGCTGCGGCATGGATAGCGGGCTTTGCTGCCAGGTCGTGTAGTCGGTGTTGGCCGTGGCTGCGGTGGTTGCCGGCGGGATTGCCTGCGCCCCCAGCGGCACCGCCAGCGCACGTTGCAGGGCATGAAATACAAACTGGTGAATGCCGCGTGCATCGCGAAAGCGCACCTCGGTTTTGGCTGGGTGGACATTCACATCAACGCCGGCCGGATCAAGTTCGAGAAACAGCACATAGGCTGGATGCCGCGCGCCGTGCAGAATGTCTTCGTAGGCTTGGCGTGCGGCGTGCATCAACAACTTGTCGCGCACGAAACGGCCATTGACGAAAAAATACTGTTCGTCGCGGCCGGAACGCGAATAGGCGGGCAGGGCGGCGAGGCCGAACAGGCGCAACGGGCCGGCGACGACATCGATGGGGCGGGCATGGGGGAAAAACTCGGCACCGAGAATCTCGCGCACCCGATGCGAAAAGTCGACGCTGGGCAGACGGCGTTTGGCGTTGCCGTTGTGGCTCAGGGTGAAGGCAACGTCCGGTTGTGCGAGCGCCATGCGGCGCAACACTTCGTCGCAATGGGCAAATTCGGTGGATTCGGTTTTGAGGAACTTGCGCCGTGCCGGGGTGTTGCAATACAGGTCGGCAACTTCAATCACCGTGCCCCCGGCCAGCGCCGCCGGTTCGGGCGTGGCTCCCGGCTCTCCGCGCAGACGGAAGGCATGCGGCTGCGTGCCCTGACGGCTGGTGAGCGTGACGCGCGCTACGGCAGCGATGGAGGCCAGCGCCTCGCCGCGAAAGCCGTAACTGCCGACGCGTTCCAGATCATCCAGGCTGGCGATTTTGCTGGTGGCGTGGCGTGCCAGCGCCAGATGCAGTTCGTCGGGCGCAATGCCGCAGCCGTCGTCGGCGATGCGAATCAGGCGCACGCCGCCTTCTTCAAGGTTGACATCGATCTTGGTGGCACCGGCGTCTAGGCTGTTTTCGATCAGTTCTTTCAGCACCGAGGCCGGTCGTTCGACCACTTCGCCGGCAGCAATCTGGCTGATGAGCAGGTCGGGCAGAGCGCGGATGAGGGCAGGGCTGGCTGTGATTTGCATGGGAAGGAATTATAGCTTCCGGTAAAATCGCCCCTTTCTATCTTTGGCGGCTCCCGTGGAATTCCTTCCCCAGTTTATTGACCTCATGCTGCACCTTGACAAGCACCTTGCTGCGCTACTGTCGCAATATGGTGTGTGGTTGTATGCCATTCTTTTTGTCATCATATTTTGCGAGACAGGTCTGGTGGTGACGCCGTTCCTGCCCGGTGATTCGCTGCTGTTTGTCGCCGGGGCGCTGGCTGCGACCAGCGGGGGCGAGTTTGATGTGAACTTGTTGATGGTGTTGCTGTGTATCGCGGCGATTCTTGGCGACGGGGTGAATTACCGCATTGGCCGCTGGTTCGGGCCACGTGTGTTTCGCTGGGAGACTTCACGTTTCTTTAATCGCGAGGCTTTCAACAAGGCGCATGCGTTTTATGAAACGCATGGTGGCAAAACCATCGTGATTGCGCGCTTCATGCCCTTTGTTCGCACCTATGCGCCATTTGTGGCCGGTGTCGCCGAGATGACGCCGGCACGGTTTACGCTGTTCAATGTGGTGGGTGGTGTGTTTTGGGTCACCTCGCTGTGTCTGGCCGGCTACTGGTTTGGTAATCTGCCGTGGATCAAGTCCAATCTCACGCTGGTGATTTTCGGCATTATCGGGTTATCGCTCACGCCCTTGCTGTACGCTTGGTTTCGGCAACGCTTCAGTGCCCGAACGGCATGAGCGTGCAAGGGGTCTTGATGCTCGGTGCCGCGTTGATGCTGCTGACCGGTTGCCTGCAGACCCTGGATGCAGGTCGTGCGGCAGGCAGTTCCATGACCGATTCCGTGAGTAATTCGGTGAGCACATTCGACCCCAAGCAGATCGCCAAGAGTGATGTCGACCGGGTGGCCGATTTGCATCGGCGTGAGATTTTCACGAGCATCCGCGTTCTGGCCGAAAAACTGTATCGTCGCAATCCGCGTGAGTGGCGCAAGGGTGGTCACGCGAGTATCGAGGTGGCGCTTGACCGTTTGCTTGATCCGCGCACGGGTTGGCGTCTGCCAGAAATTGGCGACAAATATGTGGACAAGAAGGGCACCGATCTGGTTCTGCTGGCGCTGCGCGAAGACTATCCGGGCGATCGTGTGGCCGCGTTTATTGCCGGCGTTGGCGGTATGCTGAATCTGGCGTTTGAAGAAAAAACAGAATTTTTCATGTTTGACGAACTCAATCCGCAAAAGCTACACAACAGTGCGCGCAATCTCGAAATTGCCGCGTGGAAACTGGCCGGTTCGCGTGATAGTGCCGGGCAGTTGTTGCTGCTGACCAATGAAATGGCACTGCCACCGCAGGCGTCCAACCTGAGCTTCGAGCGCGAGTTTGGCAAAATGATCGGCAATCTTGATCTGCTTTCCCAGTTGATGGCCGACAAAGGGCACCGCACGATTGCGCGCATGGCCCAGAGTGTGGGCAGTGCCATATTCCTTCCCGTGGCGGGGCTGCGATGAAACGTTGCGTGATGCTGATTTCCGGACGCGGCAGCAACATGGTGTCGCTGCTCGACGCACTGCATCCGGGCGAATGCGTGACTGTCATCAGCAACCGGCCGGAAGCGGGCGGACTGGCGATTGCCTCGGCGCGTGGTATTCCGGTGGCGACGGTCGATCACCGTGGCTTTGTTGCGCGGGAAGACTTCGATGCGGCGCTGGCGGCTGAAATCGACCGCCACGCGCCGGATCTGATTCTGCTCGCCGGCTTCATGCGCATTTTGACTGCCGGTTTTGTCGAACACTTTGCCGGGCGCATGCTGAACATTCATCCATCCTTGTTGCCCGCCTTTCCTGGCGTGCATACGCATCGTCAGGCCTTGGCGGCCGGCGTACGGCTGCATGGTTGCAGCGTGCATTTCGTGACGCCGGCGCTCGACGGCGGACCGATTGTGGCGCAAGCAGCCGTGCCGGTGCGGGTGGGTGACGATGAGCAAAGCCTGTCGGCGCGGGTGCTGGTGGAAGAGCATCAACTGTATCCACGCGTTGCACGCTGGTTTCTGGACGGACGCCTGTCTCTTGCAGGCGGTCGGGTAGTTTTGTCGGGTGAGGTGCCGGTTACCGGTTCCCTGCATGCGCCGCAAGTGGATTGAGTGGCCGGTCGCGCTGGCGCTGGTGGTTTCGGCGCTGATGCACCTCGCGGCGCTGGTCGGGCCGGCATGGTCTCTGCCCGGGCTGGATGATCCGGAACCAGAGCCGGCACCGATGCTGGCTGCGGTGCTGAGGCCTGCACCGGTCGCTGTTCCTCTTCCTGTGCCTGCACCTTTGCCAGTCACTGCGCCCAAGCCACAACCCCAGCCCCAGCCCAAGCCCAAGCCCCAGCCCCAGCCCGCACTTCAACCTCCACCCAGCGCGACGCCGGTTGTTGTTGCGTCTTCAAGCACCGTATCCCCAGCGTCGACTTTTACGCCGCCAGCACCCGCAGCACCGCCCGTCCCATCAGCACCACCTGTGGCGGCCAGTCCGTCGCCGCCCGTCGCTGCGCCGCCGGCCAATATCGCCTTGCCGGCCAGGGGCCGCGTGCGTTATGCCATCATCCGTGGCGATGCCGGTTTTGTGGTTGGGCAATCCGTGCATACCTGGTCTCAGGATGGTTTTACCTATGCGTTGAAGAGCGTGACCGAAACCACCGGCCTTGCCGCGCTGTTCAAACCGGCACGCGTGGTGCAGGAAAGTCGTGGCGATGTGAGTGCTGAAGGGCTGCGGCCGAAAGAGTTTCGTCACGAGCGCGTGGGTGCTGTGGATACGGCAAGCTTCGATTGGGAAGCGGCACTGGTGCGCTACGCCGGGCGCGAAGAACCGCTGCTGCCCGGCACACAGGATATGCTCTCGATGTACTATCAGGCGGTGCTTCAGGCACCACGCAGTGGCAATCTTTCCTTTGTAATTGCCACCGGGCGCAAGGTGGATCGTTATCGTTTTGATGTGATCGGTGAGGAAACCGTGACCACCGGGCTAGGCGAGCGTCGTGCCCTACGGTTAAGTGCCAAAAATGGCAGCGACACGATCGATTTGTGGATCGCCAGCGATTTTCGTGGCTTGCCGATCAAGATTCGTTTCGTCGATCGCAAGGGCGAAATTTTCGATCAACTGGCCGAGGAAATTAGCCTCGGGGAGAAACTATGACTGAAGGATTGAGTGCCCCGCTGCTGAACGCTGCGGTGGAGGCGACAGCCGAGCTGTTGAACTTTTCGCAAGCGGCGGATGCCACGCTGTCGGCATTCTTTCGCCGTCATCGTAGCGGCGTGCATGATCGTGCTTTCATCGCCGAAACGGCTTATGCCGTGCTGCGGCGCAAGCGGCGGCTGGAAGCCATGGCGCGGCAGGATCCTTCGCTGAAACGGCCGCGAAAGGCCACGCCGCGTGAGCTGGTGCTGTTGTCGCTGGCGCGCATTCAGGGTTTGTCGCACCGGCAACTGGGTGAAGCGTTACAACCCGGCGAGGCGGAATGGCTCGACGTGATTCGTGCGCAAGCTGAACCTGAAATGACGTTGGCCGAACAACTTGATTTCCCCGACTGGCTCACCGAGCGTCTGGCGACGCGCATGTCGGCGGAGGCGTTGCAGGCTTTGTCACGCGCCATGAGCACGCCGGCACCACTCGATTTACGCGTCAATACCCTGAAGGCCGAGCGCGATGCGGTGCTGGCGCGGCTGTCTGCCGAACGCCTGACGGCCACAGCCTGCCCGTATGCGCCGCAAGGCGTGCGCCTCAAGGGCCGGCCGGCATTGCAGAAACATCCGCTGTTTCTTGATGGGTCAATCGAGGTGCAGGATGAGGGCTCGCAACTGCTTGGTTATCTGCTGGCACCGAAACGAGGCGAGATGGTGGTGGACTTTTGTGCCGGTGCCGGGGGCAAGACCATGCTGCTGGGCGCACTGATGCGTTCCACTGGTCGGCTTTATGCGTTTGACGTTTCTCAAAGGCGGCTGGTGAAGATGAAGCCGCGGGTGGCGCGCTCCGGGCTGTCCAACGTGCATCCGGCCCGAATTTCTGGTGAGAACGATACGCGTGTCAAGCGTCTGGCGGGCAAGATAGATCGCGTGCTGGTCGATGCGCCTTGCTCAGGTTTGGGTACCTTGCGCCGCAATCCGGACTTGAAGTGGCGGCAGACCGAACAGAGCATCATTGAACTGGCGCGCAAGCAGGCTGACATTCTGGCCGCAGCGGCCAAGTTGGTACGCCCAGGTGGGCGTCTGGTGTATGCGACCTGCAGTATTCTCAGCGAGGAAAACGAAGCCATCGTCGATGCGTTTCTGGCCGCGAATCCGCACTATCAGCGCTTGTCGGCGCAGGAGGTGCTCGCGGCGCAGGGGATCAGCATTGCCTGCGGTGACGATATGCGTCTGTCGCCACAGGTACATGGCACGGACGGCTTTTACGCAGCGGTGCTGGAGCGCGCCCAGTGACTTTGCGCAGGTGGATTTTTGCGCTGATGCTGTGTTGTGCAACGGCACCGGTTTTTGCCGTTACGCCAGCGCTGCCTGCTGCTGGAACCATCGAGACCTACTTCACCCCGTGGGATGACGCCGAGGGTGCGATTATTCGCACGCTCGGCGAGGCGCAGCAGAGCATCCATGTGCAGGCTTTTCTGCTCACTAGTCGCCCCATCGCGGCGGCTTTGCTCGCGGCACGAACGCGCGGCGTGGCGGTCGCCATCCTCGCCGATCAGGAGATGTTGCGCAAAGGTGACAATTCGCAGTTGCCCAAACTCGCGGCCGCTGGAATATCCCTCTGGCTGGAGACCCGTTACGCATCGGCACATAACAAGGTGATGCTGATTGACGCTGCCGAGGCGGGTGCCATTGTCATTACGGGTAGCTACAACTTCACTTGGTCAGCGCAGGCGCGAAATTCCGAAAATCTGCTGATCCTGCGCCAGAACCCGGCGCTGGCGCAACGTTATCTGGCGAATTGGCAACGTCATCGTGAGGGCGCACAGCCCTATGGGGCCGGAGGTATCGATGGCCGTTGATTTTGCTGCGCTGTGGCAAGGCGTCGTGACCGAGGCGCAGCATCCGGACACCTTGTGGCAGGCCTTGGTGCTCGCGTGTTGTCTCGGTTTGGCCAAGTTGGCGGAGGGCGTGGTGCGCGAACGTACCGGAACCTCCGCAGACGGTTTGAGCCGTGCGCGGGCGCTGGGGCGCGGCGGGTTGCGCCGCCTTGTGTTTCCGGTGGCCGGTGTGGTGCTGGTGGCTATTTCGCGCGGTTTGCTGTATCCGCATATTCATGTTCAGTTGCTGAGTCTTGCAATGTCCTTGCTGGGTTCGCTGGCCATCATCCGCGCCGTGTTTTACATCCTGCGGCATAGCTTTTCAGGGGCTGCGTGGCTCGCTGATTTCGAGCGCGGTTTTGCGCTGCTGGTATGGAGCGTTGTCGCTTTGCATCTCGTCGGCGTGCTGCCCGATCTGATTAAGGTGCTGGACGCCTGGGGATTTCATGTGGGCAAGGCGCACGTGACCGCATGGCAATTGCTGCAGGGAACGGCAATGGTACTGGTGACGGTGCTGTGCGCGCTCTGGCTTGGCAACGCGGCCGAGGTACGGTTGAATCGTGCGGCGGGTCTCGATGATAATTTTCGGGTGGTGCTGTCACGGTTGGTGAAGGCACTGTTGCTGGTGGTGGCGGTGCTCATCAGTTTGCCCGTGGTCGGCGTCGATCTGACTACGTTGTCGGTGTTTGGTGGCGCGCTCGGTGTGGGGCTTGGTTTTGGTCTGCAGAAGATTGCCAGCAACTATGTGTCGGGTTTCATCATTTTGCTGGAACGATCAATTCGACTCGGCAACGTAATCTCGGTCGGTGCTGATCGCGGCGAAGTCACGCAGATCACCACGCGTTACACGGTGTTGCGCAACACCACCGGTGTGGAATCGCTGGTACCCAATGAGTTGCTGGTGGGCTCAGTGGTACAGAATGAGTCGTATACCGATCACCGGGTACGTTTTGCCCTGCAGGTGCAGGTGTCTTATGAATGCGATGTCGAGCATGCCATGGCGATTCTGGTACAGGCGGCACAAACGCAGCCACGGGTGCTCGCTGATCCACCACCGGCGGCACTGCTGACGGCATTTGCCGAGTCTGGACTCAATCTGGAACTCGGTTTTTGGATCAAGGATCCTGAGCAAGGTACGCTGGCGATCCGTTCCGACATCAATCTCGCCATCTGGCACGCTTTTCAGGCGGCCGGCATTGGCATTCCCTATCCGCAGCGCGAACTGCGCATTCTTCAGGGCTCCCTCCATGTCTGAGACACGTCTGATTCACGGCTTTCACGCTATTACCGCCAAACTGCGCCACGCACCCGATGATGTGAAGGAAATCCTCGTCGCCGAAGGCCGTCAGGATGGGCGTATGCGCGATCTGCTGAAACTCGCTGAAGCCGCCGGTGTGCGCGTGGTACCGACCGATGCAGCGCGGCTCGACGGCCTGACCGGTGCGACCGGCCGAAATTCACGCAATCAGGGCGTGGTGGCCAAGGTTGCGGCGCAAGCGAAGCATGTCACGCTGGACGATGTGCTCGACGGCCTGACAGAGCCTGCCTTGCTGCTGGTGCTGGACAGCATTACCGATCCGCATAATCTGGGTGCTTGTTTGCGCGTGGCGGATGCCGCCGGTGCGCATGCGGTCATTGCACCGAAAGATAAAGCCTGCGGTTTGAATGCCACCGCAATCAAGGTCGCCAGTGGCGCGGCCGATACGGTGCCATATGTGGTGGTGACCAATCTTGCCCGCAGTCTGCGGGAAATGCAGGAACGCGGCATCTGGGTGATTGGCGCTGACGGGGGTGCCGAGCGCGAACTGTACGCGGTCGATCAGAAGGTTTCGTGCGCCTGGGTATTGGGCGCGGAAGGCGACGGTATGCGCCGTTTGACCCGCGAAACCTGCGACGAACTGGCACGCATCCCGATGCACGGCAGTGTCGAGAGCCTCAATGTATCGGTCTCAGCCGGTATTTGCCTGTTCGAGAGCCGGCGACAGCGCGGTGCAAACCGGTAGAATCGAAGCGCCAAGGGGGCAGTTTTCCCCAAGCAATCCATTATTCAAACCCAAGCAGGAGATCAAGATGCATTTTCGGACGACAGCAATTATTGCCGCGCTCGCGGCGTTTCAATGTGCAGCCCCGATTGTTCACGCGCAGGAAACCGAGGCAGGCCAGTCGGCGCCGGTCGCTGCGGTCGCGAATCCAAGCAACGAGTTGTTTGCCAAATTGAAGGCGCAGTGCAATGCGAGCGGCTGCGATCAAGGCAGTGGTGACGTATGTGCCGATGCGGCTGCGTTAATCACCGGAGAGAATATGCCCGATGCGCTGCGCGAGATGAGCAAAGATCAGCAGCGGAAAATTGCCATCAGACTGCTTGAGCGCGGGGCTGTCAGCAGCAACCGTGCGCGCGCGATGGCCTATGACCTTTACATTGAAGGCGGATTTCTGGGGTCATTCTCCAACTCCAGCGCCGACCCGGTTCGAGCCGAGGAGTTATTGGAGTTGATGGTCAAGAGCGGGTTCGTGGGGGGGGTGTTACGTCAGATTCGGGATGGTTTGGTGGTGTTTTCAAGTGGCGATGGCACGGACAAGAACGTAAACCTGTGCAAGAAGGGGCGTGCGATTCTGGCCAAGGGGGGGCTCGATGAGGACAGCCTCAGGGTTGCCAACGAGATTGACAACGCTTTTTTGTGTGACAAGGCTAACGCGGCGAAAAAGTAAGCTTGGGGGAGCGGTGCAAAACGGCCGCTTGCGTGGCTACCAAAGTTTCCACCACGCTTCTTTGCGGTTGATGCCTCGTGTGTAGTACTCGCTTTTGGGAAAGTTTTTGCGCATCACCCGTTCCGTATCGTCGCGCAGGTCGGTCATGCCGAGCAGGTCGTAGGCTTTGACCATGATGAATAGAGCCTCTTCTGTCGCCGGTGCTTCAGGGTAGCTCTTGACTGCGATCTGCGCGCGATTGACGGCGGCAACGTAGGCCTCGCGCTTCATGTAGTAGCGGGCGACGTGGACTTCCCCGGCGGCCATCGCATTCACCAGATATTTCATGCGTGCGGTGGCGTCGGGCGCGTAGCGACTTTCGGGAAACTTGCGCAGTAGTTCTTTGAATGCTTCGAAGGATTCGCGAGCCGCCTTCGGGTCGCGCTCGGTGACGTCTTGGCGGCTGACGTGACTCAGAAATCCCAAGTCCTCGTTGAAGTTGGCGAGCCCCTTGAGATAGTAGGCATAGTCAACGTTGGGATGATTCGGGTGCAACCGGATGAAGCGGTCGCAGGCGGCAATGACCGAGGCGGCAGCACCTGTTTCCTGTGACCGAAAGTGGGCATAGGCCACTTCGAGTTGCGCCTGTTGTGCATAACGACCGTAGGGAAAGCGGGCTTCGAGTTTCTCGAAGTACTTGATGGCCTTGTCGTAGGCACCATCCGACATAGCTTCTTTGGCTTCGGTGTAGAGCTTGTTGGCCGACCAGCTTATGGTTTCGTCGTACTCTGCCGGTGCTCCGCATGCGGAAAGCATCACTACCCCGATGAGGGCACTGATCCTGAGAAAACCGCCAAAAATACCACCTAATGTCGATACACTACGCATGGTGAACATC
Source organism: uncultured beta proteobacterium (assembly GCA_903946745.1). Taxonomy (GTDB): domain Bacteria; phylum Pseudomonadota; class Gammaproteobacteria; order Burkholderiales; family Rhodocyclaceae; genus CAJAWW01. The sequence continues at coordinate 9,031 of CAJAWW010000004.1, read as the reverse complement.
CCGAAAAAAAGTCCGGCCGATTATAGCCCATGCCTTGATGACGCCTTGCTGTCCGAGGTTCCTGTGCGGTACGCCGGAACGCGTCTTGATGCAGCGCTGGCGCAACTTTACCCCGAGCATTCGCGCAGCCGCCTGCAAGCGTGGCTCAGGGACGGGTTGATTACGCTCGATGGCGCGCCGGCCGATCCGAAGCATAAGGTTATGGGTGGCGAATGCGTAGCGTTCGGCGTGCTCCCAGCGTCGACTTTTGCGCATGCGGCGGAAGATATTGCGCTGCATGTCGTGTTTGAGGATTCGGCGCTGATGGTGATCGACAAGCCGGCAGGCTTGGTGGTGCATCCGGGTAATGGCAATGCCTCCGGCACATTGATGAACGCGCTGCTGCATCACGCGCCGCAACTGGCCGATATCCCGCGTGCCGGCATCGTTCATCGTCTGGATAAGGACACCAGCGGCTTGCTGGTCGTCGCCAAAACGCTGCCGGCGCAAACCGATCTGGTGCGTCAGTTGCAGGCGCGCAGCGTCAAGCGGCATTATCTGGCGCTGGCTTTGGGCAACGTGGCGCGTGACGGTACGGTGGATGCGCCCTTGGGGCGTCACCCGGTGCATCGCACGCGCATGGCGGTGGCGCGTGTTGGCGGCCGGGAGGCACGGACTCACTACAGCGTGCGCGAGGGCTTTGCGCGCGCTACGCTGCTTGAATGCCGGCTTGAAACCGGTCGCACCCACCAGATCCGCGTGCATATGGCATCGATTGGCTATCCGCTGGTTGGTGATCCGGTGTACGGCAAGACCTGTAGCGGCGATGCCCTACTCGATGCGTTTTCACGTCAGGCACTGCATGCATGGCAACTGGCGCTGATACATCCGCTGACGCATGCCGAGATGGGCTGGGAGGCACCGCTACCGGCCGATTTTTCTGCCCTGCTCGATGAACTCCGGCGCACGCAAGTTGTCCGGTAGTTTTCTGACGCCGCAATGGCTTGCTCCGCCCGGGGTGCGGGCGCTGGTGACATTGCGGCGCGGTGGTGCGAGTGCTGCGCCGTGGGATAGTTTCAATCTGGGCGATCATGTGGGCGACGCAGTCTCGGCGATTGCAACCAATCGCGCACTGCTGCGCCGCCATCTGCCTGCGGCACCGCATTGGTTGCGACAGGTTCATGGCACACGCTGTGTGGATGCGCTTCACGCCGCATCAGACAACGCCGCCGACGCCAGTTTTACGCGGCAGCGTGGCGTGGTGTGCGCGGTGCTAACCGCTGACTGTCTGCCGGTGTTGCTGTGCGATGAGGCCGCACAGGTGGTGGCGGCGGCGCATGCCGGTTGGCGCGGTCTTGCTGCGGGCGTGATCGAGTCAACAGTTGCGGCGATGAATGCACCGCCTGGGCAGTTGATGGCATGGCTTGGCCCGGCGATCGGCTCTGCGGCGTTTGAGGTGGGTGACGACGTGCGCGCGGCGTTTGTTGCGCACGATCCAGCGGCAGCAGATGCCTTTGTTCCCACACAGGCGGGCAAATGGCTTTGCAATATCCCGCTTCTGGCCCGGCAGCGTCTACAGGCGCTGGGTCTCCACCGTATCGTCAGCGTCGACTTTTGCACCGTGCGCGACCATGCCGATTTCTTTTCCTACCGGCGTGACGGTATCACCGGTCGCATGGCCAGTTGCATCTGGCTGGAGTAGAGGCTTTCGTAACGTTGCACGTTGACGGCCTCTTTGCGGAGTGCCCAAAAGCCACAACAGCAATCCCAGCGGTGCCAGCCCATAAAAAGTAAAAGTCAGCACCCCGGCGACGATGCTGGTCTCGGTGGCGGCCATCAGCAGCGTGACGTAGAGCCACGCGATCGCGATTACATACATGCCGTCATTCTACGGCCGGAGGCGATGCGATTTTTGCCCCCGGATTTCTTGACAGCGCAAATGCTGCAGTGCAAAATAACGACATCTAAAGATGCTGTAAAGGGAGTTGTCATGTCTTCTAATTTTGATCCAAAATCTGATCCCAATGCCGCAATGCAGGCGATGCTGCAGGCGGGGACTGCCATGTTTGAAAATCTCTCCAAATTCACTGCCGCACAGCAGCAACCGGCGATGCCGGCGGGTGTCAATCCGGCTGCCTGGAGTGCCGAATCGGATGCGGTTAAGGCCTTGCAACAAGACTGGATGACCAAGCACACCGCCTTGTGGCAGGGTATGTTGGGCAAAACGCCCGACCAGCCGGCACCGGCGATTGCGGTGCCACAGGCGGGAGACCGTCGTTTCGACAATCCGGCCTGGGCTGAGAGCCCGGTGTATGACTATCTGCGCCAGGCGTATCTGCTGAATTCGGATTACATGCGCCAGTTGGCTGAAGCCGCGCCGGTTCCCGATGGTTTGTCGAAGAATCGGATGCGTTTTGCCGCGCGTCAGATGATCGATGCGATGTCACCATCGAACTTTGTTGCGACCAATCCAGAGTTCATCAAAACGGCGCTTGAAACCAATGGCGAGAGCCTGCGGCAGGGTATTGCCAACCTGATCGGTGATCTTGAGAAGGGTCGCATCTCGATGACTGACGATGCCGCCTTTGAGGTGGGTCGTAACATTGCCGCATCGACCGGCTCGGTCGTGTTCGAAAACGAACTGTTCCAGCTGATTCAGTACACGCCGCTGACCGAGAAGGTTGGCGAGCGCCCATGCTTGATCGTGCCACCCTGCATCAACAAGTTCTACATTCTCGATCTGCAACCGGAAAATTCGTTCGTTCGCTACGCCGTCGAACAAGGCAACACCGTGTTCCTCGTGTCGTGGCGCAACCCCGGTGAAGCGCAGGGACATCTGACGTGGGATGACTACATTGAACAGGGCGCACTGACCGCCATCGGTGTTGTCAAGGATATTTGTGGCACCGATCAGATCAATGCTCTCGGTTTCTGCGTTGGCGGCACCTTGCTGAGTTCCGCATTGACGGTAGCGCGTGGACGTGGCGACAATTCCGTAGCCTCGCTGACTTTGCTGACCACACTGCTGGATTTCTCCGATACCGGTGAAATTGGTTATTTTGTCGATGAAAACTCGGTCGCCACGCGTGAGGCCACCATCGGCAAGGGCGGGTTGTTGCGTGGCAGCGAACTCTCCACAGTATTTTCTTCCTTGCGTGCCAATGACCTGATCTGGAACTACGTCGTCGGCAACTACCTCAAGGGCAATAAGCCGCCGGCGTTCGATCTGCTGTACTGGAATTCGGATGCAACCAATCTGCCGGGTCCTTTCCTCGCCTGGTATCTGCGCAATCTGTATCTGGAAAACAGCCTGCGCGTTCCCGGCAAGCTCGAAATGTGTGGCGTCAAGGCGAATCTCGGCCGCGTCGACATGCCGGCCTTCTTGCTGGCCAGCCGCGAAGACCATATCGTGCCGTGGAAGACTTCCTACCTCGGCCGTGGTCTGCTGGGTGGTGAGACCACTTTTGTGCTCGGTGCTTCGGGTCACATTGCCGGCGTTATCAATCCCGCTGCCAAGAATAAGCGCAGCTACTGGACGAGTGCCAGTGACTCATCCAATGCCGATGAATGGTTCGAGACTTCAACCGAAAACAAGGGCAGTTGGTGGCCACTGTGGGCCGAGTGGCTCAAGGGTTTCAACGGCAAGCAGATTGCTGCGCGGACAAAGCTTGGTAACAAGCGTCACGCCGCCATCGAACCCGCACCCGGACGTTACGTCAAGGAAAAGGCATAATAGCCAGTCCGGTGCAGGCAGGGGCGTGCCCGGAACCGACGACAGCCCGCCCCCATACGAAAAATTAGAGAGGAGATTCAAATGCAAAAAGTAGCTCTGGTAACCGGCGGGATGGGTGGTCTGGGTGAAGCAATCTGCATCAAGCTGGCCGCGCTGGGCTACAAGGTGGTCACCACCTACAGCCCCAGCAACAAGACCGCGCAGGAATGGTTGCGTTCCATGAATGACATGGGTTACGGCTTCAAGGCCTATGCCTGCGATGTGGGCGATTACGATTCGTGCAAGGCCTGCGTTGATGCAGTCACCAAAGAACTCGGTCCGGTGGATGTGCTGGTTAACAACGCCGGCATCACGCGTGACATGACCTTCAAAAAGATGACCAAGGCCGATTGGGATGCGGTCATTCATACCAACCTGGATTCCGCTTTCAACATGGCCAAGCAGGTCATGGATGGCATGGTGGAGCGCAACTGGGGTCGCGTCATCAATATTTCCTCGGTGAACGGTCAAAAGGGTGCGTTCGGTCAAACCAACTATGCCGCAGCCAAGGCCGGTATGCACGGTTTCACCAAGGCGCTGGCGCTTGAAGTTGCCAAGAAGGGCGTGACGGTCAATACCATTTCCCCGGGCTATATCGGTACCAAGATGGTGATGGCGATTCCGCAGGAGGTGCTTGATAGCAAGATTCTTCCGCAGATTCCGCAAAATCGCCTCGGCAAGCCTGATGAAGTAGCGGGTCTGGTGGCCTATTTGTCATCGGAAGAGGCCGCTTTTGTAACGGGTGCCAACATTTCAATCAATGGCGGTCAGCACATGTTCTGATTGCCCGTGCGAATGGCGTGCGATTGCAGCGCGCGCCATTCGCAGCAAAGTTTTTTCGTCGTCACAGGAAGTAGCAAAATGGCAAAAAGAGTGGCATTGGTAACGGGCGCAATGGGCGGTCTGGGCACCGCAGTCTGCAAGGCGCTGGCTCAAAATGGTTTCACCGTTGCAGCAAATTGTCTTCCGGGCTTTGCGCCCAAAGACGAGTGGCTGGCAAAAATGAAGTCCGAAGGATTTGATTTCTTCGTTGCAGAAGCAGACGTTACCGATTACGACGCCTGTGCCGCAGTCGTCAAGAAGATCGAGTCCGAAATTGGTCCCATTGATGTACTTGTGAATAACGCCGGCATCACGCGTGATTCCATGTTCAAAAAAATGGACAAGGGCCAGTGGGATGCGGTGCTGTCGACCAATCTCGATTCGGTATTCAATCTCACTCACCATGTGCTGCCGGGCATGGCTGATCGTGGCTGGGGACGTGTCATCAACATGTCATCTGTGAATGGCGTCAAGGGTCAGTTCGGTCAGGCCAACTATGCGGCTGCCAAAGCCGGCATTCTTGGTTTCACCAAGTCAATTGCCGCTGAGGTGGCCAAGAAGGGTGTCACGGTTAACGCCATTGCGCCGGGTTATATCGGCACCGACATGGTCATGGCGATCAAGCAGGAAGTTCGTGATGCCATCGTCTCGACTATCCCTGTGGGCCGTCTTGGTAAGCCTGAGGAAATTGGTGCCCTGTGCGCTTACTTGGCCTCAGATCTTGCCGGCTACATGACGGGCGCAACGCTCAACATAAATGGTGGCATGCACTTCTGTTGATGTCGCCTGCCGGATAAAACATTCCTCGCTGCTGCGGGGGATGTTTTTGGTGCGCTGAGTCGCATTGAATGTCAGGCCGGACCTCCGGCAAAAACGTAGAACAATGGAGAGAGTGCAATGGCCGAGCAGCGCCGCCTGATCAAAAAATATCCAAACCGTCGTCTTTACGACACGCGGACCAGTAGCTACATTACGCTGGTCGACGTCAAGGAACTGGTGCTTGCCAGCGAAGACTTCGAGGTGGTGGATGCCAAGACGGGCGAAGATCTGACCCGCGCCATTTTGTTGCAGATCATTCTCGAAGAAGAGGCTGGCGGTGCGCCAATGTTCTCTTCTGATTTGCTGTCGCACATGATTCGTTTTTATGGCAACGCCATGCAGGGAATGATGGGGCGCTACATTGAAAACAACATCCATGCATTTGCCGAGATGCAGGGCAAACTCAAGGATCAAGCCAAGGCCGTCTATGGCGATAACGCCGGCAGCAGCCATGATTTATGGGCGCAATTCCTTAACTTTCAGGGCCCGGCGATGCAGCACATGATGGGCACTTACGTCGATCAGAACAAGAAAATGTTTGAGCAGATGCAAGAAAGCCTGCAGGAACAGACGCGCAAGATGTTCCCCGGGGGGTATGTGGCACCGGAAGACACCGAAGGAAAGAAGTAGCGGTTTATGGCACGCAGCGAGTCCCGCACACCCGCCCGCACGCCCACGGTTGGCTTTGTATCGCTGGGCTGCCCTAAAGCGGCCTCTGACGCTGAGCAGATTCTGACCCGTTTGCGTGCCGAGGGTTATGAAATAACCGGGAGTTATGACGGTGCCGATCTGGTTGTCGTCAATACTTGCGGCTTCATCGATGCGGCAGTTGAAGAATCGCTCGATGCCATTGGTGAAGCGCTTGCCGAAAATGGCAAAGTTATTGTCACCGGTTGTCTTGGTGCCAAAAAAGACGCCGCCGGCAATGCCGTCGTCCGTGGCGTCCATCCCAGCGTGTTGGCCGTTACCGGGCCTCATTCGACGCAGGAGGTCATGGATGCGGTGCATCTGCACTTGCCCCCGGTGACCGACCCATTTATCGATCTGGTGCCGCCCCAAGGCATTCGTCTGACACCGGATCACTACGCTTACCTCAAAATTTCTGAAGGTTGCAATCACCGCTGCAGTTTTTGCATCATTCCGTCATTGCGCGGCGATCTGGTTTCGCGGCCGATTGGCGATGTTCTGCGTGAAGCCGAGGTGCTTGTTGATGCCGGCGTGCGCGAGTTGCTGATTATTTCGCAGGACACCAGTGCCTATGGCGTCGATGTCAAATATCGCACCGGATTCTGGGGTGGCAAGCCGGTCAAGACGCGACTGTTCGAACTCTGTCGCGAGCTTGGTGAACTTGGTATTTGGGTGCGGTTGCACTATGTGTATCCATATCCGAACGTTGATGATCTGTTACCGCTGATGGCCGAAGGCAAGATACTTCCTTACCTTGATGTGCCGTTTCAGCATGCCAGCCCGCGCATTCTCAAGCTCATGAAGCGCCCGGCCTCTGCCGAAAAAGTGCTGGAACGGGTCGCAGCATGGCGACGGGTTGTCCCTGATCTGACGATTCGCAGCACCTTTATTACCGGCTTTCCCGGCGAGACCGAAGCGGAATTCAATCAACTGCTCGACTTTCTCGATGAAGCGCAACTTGATCGGGTCGGCGCGTTTGCCTACAGCCCGGTTGCTGGTGCGAGCGCCAACGAACTGCCGGATGCCTTGCCCGAAGCGCTGCGCGAAGAGCGCAAGATGCGCTTGCTGCGGCACCAGGAAGATATTTCGACGGTGCGTCTTGAAGCTCGGATTGGCCGGCGCATTGAAGTGCTGGTCGATGAGATTGACGAAGACGGTGCAATTGCCCGTTCGCAAGGTGACGCACCCGACATCGACGGGCTGGTGTACATCACCGATGGCCATGATCTGGACGTTGGCGACTTTGCCGAAATAACCGTCACCGATTGCGACGTGCACGACCTCTACGGCACGCTCGCTGCCTGACACCGGGGTCGACTGCGAACTCATCGCATGAACGCCCTGATTGGCACGCTGCAAAGTCTGATTGGCGAACGCCATGTGCTGACATCGGTGGCAGATGTCGCGCCCTTTTGCACCGATTGGCGCGGCCGCTATACCGGTCAGGCGCACTGCGTCGTGCTTCCATCAAATGTCACCGAAGTCGCTGCAATAGTCGACGCCTGTATGACGGCAAATGTCGCCATTGTTCCGCAAGGGGGCAACACCGGTTTGTGCGGGGGGGCCACGCCGGTCGGCGGTGAAGTGGTAGTTTGTCTGCGACGCATGAACGCAATCCGTTCTGTCGATACCGAAAATAATGCCATCATAGTTGAGGCCGGGTGCACGCTGGCGGCAGTCCAAGATGCTGCCGCTGCTGCCGATCGCCTGTTCCCGCTCTCGCTTGCCGCGGAAGGTAGCGCCACCATTGGTGGAAACTTGTCCACCAATGCCGGTGGCGTGCAGGTGTTGCGCTACGGCAACGCGCGTGAGCTTACGCTGGGGCTGGAAGTGGTGCTGGCCGATGGTCGCATATGGAATGGGCTGCGCGCCTTGCGCAAGGACAATACCGGCTATGACCTGAAGCAACTTTTCATCGGTGCCGAAGGAACCTTGGGGCTGATTACTGCCGCGACGCTCAAGCTGTTTCCAAAACCACGGGTGCGCGTGACCGCCTGGGTTGCGGTGACTGGTCCGGCCGCAGCTGTCCAACTGCTTGGCCGCTTGCGCGGTGCCGCCGGAGATCACGTCACAGCATTTGAATTGGTCGGGCGCTCGGCATTGGAACTCGTACTCCGCCACGTGCCGGGCATGCGCGCGCCCTTGGCTGGCAGCCCGGCATGGCAGGTGCTGATTGAACTCTCCGGCGCGCGTGAGGATCTGCCGGTCACGCTTGAGCAGGCCTTGCAGGATGCGGCTGAGGAAGGGTTGGTTGAAGATGCGGTGATTGCTTTCAGTGACACACAATCGCACGCGCTGTGGGCCTTGCGTGAAAATATTTCGGAAGCACAGCGTATCGAAGGTATCTCCATCAAACACGATGTTGCTGTGCCGGTTTCGTCGATCGCCGAATTCATCACGCGCGCTGATGCCCTGTTGTCGGCCGCATTTTCCGGGCTGAGGATTGTCTGTTTCGGCCACATTGGGGATGGCAATCTGCACTACAACTTGTCAAAACCAAATACGCAAAATAATGATGAATTCATCGCGCAGACGAGCGACGTGAACCGGGTTGTGCATGATCTCGTCAGTGCGTTGGGTGGATCGATTTCTGCCGAACATGGGTTGGGGCAGCTCAAGCGAGAAGAAGTGCTGCGCTACAAGAGCGTGGTGGAAATGGATCTGATGCATGCGGTAAAGCGAGCGCTGGATCCGCGCTGTCTGCTCAATCCGGGCAAACTGCTGTAAAAAAACCTTTTGGGGGCTTTACAGCGGCGAGTCGCCTCCCTATAATTCGCGCTCTCTTGTGGGGGTATAGCTCAGCTGGGAGAGCGCTTGCATGGCATGCAAGAGGTCCGCGGTTCGATCCCGCGTACCTCCACCAAGGACGAAGACCCTATCGTCTAGAGGCCTAGGACAATACCCTTTCACGGTATGAACCGGGGTTCGAATCCCCGTGGGGTCGCCAGAATT
>CAJAWW010000003.1 GCA_903946745.1 uncultured beta proteobacterium | reverse complement strand
CCTCGGTCATCACGGCACTGAAAACCATCCCGGGCATTGGCAACATCAGCGCTAACGTGTATTCCAAGGTGGTGACGCATGCCGTGCAGCGCGGCGTCAAACTGATTCCGGGTGTCAAGAACATCATTGCCGTGGCCAGTGGCAAGGGCGGCGTAGGCAAATCCACCACGGCGGTGAATCTGGCGCTGGCGCTGGCGGCCGAAGGGGCCACCGTGGGTTTGCTGGACGCCGATATTTACGGCCCTTCGCTGCCGCAGATGCTGGGTATTGCCGAAAATCGCCCCGAGGCGGCCGACAACAATGGCCTCGAACCGATGGACGCGCATGGTTTGCAAACCATGTCGATCGGCCTGCTGATCGACCCCGAGCAACCCATGGTCTGGCGCGGCCCGATGGTCACCCAGGCGCTGACACAATTGCTCACCGAGACCCGTTGGCGCGACGTCGACTATTTGGTCATCGACATGCCACCGGGCACCGGCGACATTCAATTGACGCTGTCGCAGCAGGTGCCGGTGACCGGCGCGGTGATCGTCACCACGCCGCAGGACATCGCCTTGCTCGATGCCCGCAAGGGACTCAAAATGTTTGAAAAGGTCGGCGTGCCAATTTTGGGCATTGTCGAAAACATGAGCATCCATATTTGCTCGAAGTGCGGCCACGAAGAACATATTTTCGGTTCTGGCGGCGGCGGGCGCATGGCCACCGATTACAAGGTCGACCTGCTCGGTGCCCTGCCGCTGGACATGGCGATCCGCGTGCAGATGGATGGCGGCAAACCAACCATGGTGTCGGACCCCACCGGCCGTGTGGCGCAAATCTACAAGGACATCGCGCGCCGCGTGGCCGTCAAGGTCGCCGAGCGCGCCCGCGACCATACCAGCAAGTTCCCCAATATCGTCATCAAGAACACCTGAGGGCTTACTCTAAAAAAACCGGTTAACCACGGGGGACACGGGGGGCACGGGGAAATTCAAGACACCGCACCTTTTTCTGGTTTTCCCCGTGTTCCCCGTGCCCCCCGTGGTCAATTGCTTTTTGCAGACTCACAGGTCAGCAGCGCGCTCCGCAAGAACGCGCCGCACGCTGGTTGTCAGCGTTTGTAATTCGTCGCGGCTGATGACGAAGGGCGGCATCAGATACACCACGTTGCCGAACGGGCGCACCCACACACCGAGTTCGGCGAAACGCTGGCGTAGTGCGTTGAGATCCATTGCGCCGCTGAGTTCAACGACACCGATGGCACCCTTGACGCGCACATCGGCAACGCCCGCCAGTGCCCGGCAGGGTTCCAGTGCATCGGTCAGTTGCGCGGCGATGGCGGCCACCTGTGCCAGTCGCGGTTCGCGTTCGAACAGATCGAGCGAGGCGTTCGCCGCCGCGCAAGCCAGCGGGTTGGCCATGGTGGTCGGGCCGTGCATCAGTGCGGCGGCCGGATCGTCAGACAGAAATGCTGCAAACACATGACGACGTGCCACGGTCGCCGCCAGCGGCAGCGTGCCGCCGGTGAGCGCCTTGGCTAGACACAGAATGTCGGGTACCACCCCGGCCTCTTCGCAGGCGAACAGGTGCCCGGTGCGGCCGAAGCCGGTCATGATCTCGTCAAGAATCAGCAACACGCCGTGGCGCTGGCAGGCCTCGGCGATGAAGCGCAGCGTTGCAGCATCGTGCATTTTCATGCCGCCGGCACCTTGCACCAGCGGTTCCAGCACCACTGCGGCAAGGCGCTCGCGGTGGGTGTCCAGCAGCCGGTCAAACGCTGCCTGCATGATCGGACTGCTCGGTAGTTCGGCCATCAGTTGTGGCGGCATGACGCCGGAAAACAGGCCGTGCATGCCTTCGTCGGGGTCGCACAGCGCCATCGTCGCGAAAGTGTCGCCATGATAGGCATGGCGGAAAAAGACAAAGCGCGTGCGGCCTTCCTGTCCCTTGTTGCGCCAGTACTGCAGCGCCATCTTGAGCGCCACTTCCACCGCCACCGAGCCGGAATCGGTGAAAAAAACGCGCTCCAGATCACCGGGCAGCAACGCGCAAAGACGTTGCGCAAGGCGTAGCGCCGGTTCATGCACCAGGCCGCCAAACATTACATGCGGCAAGGTGGCGATCTGCGCGTTAACTGCGGCGCGAATGTGCGGGTGGTTGTAGCCGTGGCAGGCTGTCCACCACGACGAGATGCCGTCGATCAGTTCGCGGCCATCGGCCAGCCGGATGCGTGCGCCGTGCGTCGACACCACCGTCAGGGGAGTGGGTGCGGTCTGCATCTGGGTGTAGGGCAGCCAGATGTGGGGCAATCCGGCGTCGAGCCAATCAGGACAATTAGGCTGGGGCATGTCGACTCACCGCGCTGATTCGGCCGCTAAAATGGGCCGCATGAAACCAAAAAATGCGAACGCGCATTTTATCACCGGCACCGGGACCGATATCGGCAAAACCTGGCTGGTGTGCGCCCTGCTGCGCTATTGGCGCGAGCAAGGCGGCGTGCCCTGCGCGTATAAACCCGTGCTGTCCGGCTTCGTGGCAGAAAACCCCGCCGCCAGTGATGCCGGCCAGTTGTTGGCGACGCTCGGACGTGGGCTGACGATGCCCGATGTGAATGCCATTGCGCCGTGGCGTTTTACCGCGCCACTCTCGCCCGGCATGGCCGCCGCTGCCGAAGGCCGCAGCATCGATTTTGCCGCACTGGTGGCGTTTACCCGGCAGGTGGCCGGGGATTGCCCGTCCTCGGTATTGATCGAAGGGGTCGGTGGTGTCATGGCGCCGCTGGACCATCGCCATACCGTGCGCGACTGGATTGCGGCAGCCAAACTGCCCTGCGTGCTGGTGGCCGGCAGCTATCTGGGCAGTCTGAGCCACACGTTGAGTGCGCTGGAGGCACTGCGAAAAGTCGACGCTGGGGTGACGGCAATTGTTGTCAATGAAACCCCGGAATCAACGGTGTCGCTCGCTGCCACGGCGGAAAGTCTGAGGCATCATGTGGGCAAGGTGCCGGTGATCGTTTTGGCGCGTGCCAATGTGGCTGCCGGAATTGCCGAGCTTGCGGGTTTGCTGTCATCGCGTTGACATCTTGTGGACGCCCGCTGGTCGTATACTGCGGCGTTTCCTCCATGCAGCGCCCACCATCAACGCCCACCATTCTCACCATTGCGGAGATCTCATGAGCATCAAGTCAGATAAATGGATACGCCGCATGGCGGCACAGCACGGCATGATCGAACCTTTCGAACCCGGTCAGGTGCGCGAGGCCAACGGCCAGAAAATCGTGTCTTATGGCACGTCCAGCTACGGGTACGATATCCGCTGTTCGCGCGAGTTCAAGCTCTTCACCAATATCAACAGTACCGTCATCGACCCCAAGAATTTCGATCCGAATTCTTTTGTTGAAGTGAATGCCGACTTTTGCATCATTCCGCCCAATTCGTTTGCCCTGGCGCGCACGGTCGAATATTTTCGCATTCCGCGCAATGTGCTGACCATTTGCCTGGGAAAAAGCACCTACGCCCGGTGCGGCATCATCGTCAATGTCACGCCCTTCGAGCCGGAATGGGAGGGTTATGTGACACTGGAATTTTCCAACACCACCCCGCTACCCGCCAAAATCTACGCCGGCGAAGGTTGCGCCCAGGTGTTGTTCTTCGAATCCGACGAAGTCTGCGAAACCTCCTACAAGGATCGCGGCGGCAAATATCAGGGGCAGGTTGGTGTGACCCTGCCTAAAATCT
>CAJAWW010000002.1 GCA_903946745.1 uncultured beta proteobacterium | reverse complement strand
GGCAGCTTCCGGGGTCAGGTTGCTGATAAAGAAGAACAAGCCGCCCATGACAAGAAGCGTCAGCAGGGCGATCAGAACAAAGCCTTGATGACGTTGCGGCCGGAATGAGATGTTCCGGGTGAGCATCTTGCCGTTAATCAGACCTGAGCCGGCGCCAACGCTTGTCAGGCAGCAGCCAACTGAAAAGACGCCACCGGGACTGACCGGGCAACGGCAACGGATTTGCGCAATGCCTTGATGCGATCGATTTCATGAAGCGTCTGGGCTGAAAAATAGGACTCGCCACAATTGGGACAGGAGAACATCGGAATGGCCTCGATGACCAGTAAGGCGGAGGCCTTGCCGAAGCTACGCGTGACGTTTTTGACCTGTACCGAGGAGCTGCCGCAGTGGGCACAAAGATGCTCAGAGGGCATAGGTCGTGATGACGATGAGCTTTCCGGTGAAGCCGATTTTGACGACAGTCTGGGCAGGCTTGCCGTCGAGGGTAATGCCTGAGACAAGGGCTTTGCTTTCGCGGGTTTGACTGTCGCGTTGGCGCTCCGAGATTTGCCCCGTAAGGATGATGTTTTCGAGATCAAGGATGGAGAGATTGTCATCTTCGAGTTCCTCGGCAGCGTGGGTGGAAAACGACGTAATTCAGCGTGCGGATCAAGTGCCGAAGCTGTCTGATTGTCGGGTTTTACATAGACCGAGTCTATAGAGCAGAAAAAGAAATGTCCAATAGGTTGGTCTGGCAAAAAGTCGACGCTGGCGGGACGGTTGAAATCGTGGCTGGTCTTGAATGGCAAGCAGTCGCTAACGTGGAATCTATGGCTTTGCGCTTTGTTGGCGAGGTGCGACGACAACGCCGCCACCCAACCGGTTGTCGCGTTGCCCTGTGGCGCGGTTCAGGGAGTCGCCCACGCTCAGCCGGGCGGGTGTTTCTTCACCGGCGGTGAGCATGGCGCTGCCGGGGTTTTTTGCTGTAATGGCGGCGCTCACACCGGTGCGTGCGGCATCGGTTTCATGCTGCGGGCGGCCATTGATCCAGACCGTGGATTTCCCGCTGGATCGATGCACAACGCCATTGAGGCTGATGGTGGCACCCTGCAAGGTTTGCGTTTCCTGAATATTGGAAAGGCGCTGACGCTCCAGCGTGGTGCGGCGTTCGGGGGTGAAAAACAGGCGGCCGAGTGCTTCTGCGTCGGCGGGGTCGGCGGCGTTGGCATTGCCGGTCATGACGAGTACGAACCCAATCACAAAGCGTGCGGGAAGCCTCATTTCTTTTCCTTCAGTGTGATCCACTCAAGCGTGCAGTCGGCTTTGAGCTGGGCGCTGTTGCTGCGTTGTGAGTCCTCTGCGCCAATGCGCTCAATGGCGCAGGCGCGCACCTGAATGATGGCGCGCACTTCTTTGCGTAAATCGGCAATGAAGTTGAAGAGATCGCCTTCGTGCAGCATGTCCATGTTTAGGCGCAACTGGCTGCTCATGAACTCGAAGCCGCCGGCAGTCGCGCCGCCGGGCAAAATGGTGGCGTCCACCAGGCGCTGCGGGGCGAACTCATATTCGAGCCGGAAAATGCGCCGTGTGGCTTTGACGCGATCAATGGCCTCGACCCAGTCCAGACGCATTTCGGTGCCGATGAGCCCCTGTGCCGCCAAGTTCTGATAGCGGCCAATTTTCTCGCGCAGTTCCAGTTCTTCGTCGCGTGCCCGCGTCAGGCGTGACTCGATGTCTTTGCGGGCGGCTGTTGCTGCAATATATTTTCGGTCGGTGTCTTTGTGCAGCCAGTGAGTGCCGAAGACAGTACCGCCGCCTATACTCGATAAGGTCACCACGAGGATGATTGCCCATTTGAGTCGTTTGATGTCCGCAGATTGGAGTTTCATGCGCGCCTCAGGGCTTTCGGATGATGCGCAGTGAGAATTTTGGTGCCTGGATGTTTTGCGCGGCAAGCTGCTCAACGCGGCTCCTCAGCGGTTTTGCCGATTCAATTTCAAACGGCATGCTGGTGATCCTGACATCGAATTGTGCTGAGCGCAATCGGGCGGTGAAGGCTTCCACCAGTGCGAGTTGCGCGCGCAGATCATTGGTAAGTCCGAGCGGCAACTGTGCCGTGACGTCGAGGCTGTCGAGCACAGGACCGCCTGAAACGACAGTCGTGGCAGCGGTCTGTGGCGTGTTTGCTGCCCCCACAGTGCTCTCACCACCGGTTTTCCAGTCTATGCGCACCAGATCGATCTTGGGCATTTCCGTCAGGGCGTGACTGAGATGCAAGAGTGTGGGCGCCATGTTCGGGTTGCGTTTTTGCAATTCGTCATAGCGCGCGATCAGACCACGCAGATTGTCAGGAGTCAGGGCTACTTTGGGCAGGCCATCCAGAATGGCTTTGTAGCGATGATTGTCGGCGGCGGTCTGCGCCGTCAGTTTTTCAATATTTTGCTGTAGCTCGTATACATGCAGCGCCGTTTTTCCGGAAAAAATCAGACAACTGGCCAGCACAATCCAGGCGAAGCTGGAGAGGGCAAAGCGCGCCTGCCAGAGATGATAGAGCTTGCGTTCGGCGGCTGCAGCAAACTGACGACGTGGTGTTTTAGCCGCCAGGCGATGAACAAACAGGGTCTCGGTGCGACTGTCTGTCGGCTTGTCCTTGAAGCCTTCAGTACGGGCGGTGTCCGCGAGATCGATAAAGTCAAACTCGATGTCATTGGTATTCAGGCAGTGCCCGCGCAGGCTGCTGAGTTGATCGCGGTGAGCCAGTATTCGTGTGGGTAACACGGTGCCACGAGGAATCTGGCGTTGACCGATCAGATATTGATGAATTTTTGCGGATTCGGCAGCACACGCGATGCCGATTTCATCGATACCGCGTGTTGCGAGCTGTGAGAGCCGCGAAAATTGAAGCTTGCCCTGATTGAAAAAGCTCTGCCGCACACCACCGCGGGTGATGTTGATAAGCAAGCTTGGCCCGCTGCTGCCACTCCATTGCGCGCCACAATCCGTGAGCAGCAGTGGGATTGAGTAGACGCCGGCCAGAATGGCATCGGCACTACGCAGCGTCTCCAACCAGGGGGCAAATGCCTCGGCACGGGTCAGTGCGGCGAACAGGATTTTTTCGTCGCGACGCCCTTCTTGCGCTCGTCCGAGCGAGAGCGCAAGCGATAGCGTGGTGCCGTAATAGTATTGTGAAAGCCGGCGCTGCAGCAGGGCGTTGCGGTCGCCCCCCTGAACGTAAGGGATGTCTTCGAGCTGAAAACCTTCTTCGGCAACGTCGGCCAGCAGATAAAAAACGCTTGAGCGATGTTTGCGCAGATATTCGCCAAGCGCTTCCTGCCCGGATGATTCGGTATGGAACTCGCCTTCTGGACGGACGTGGCCGCCATGCCAGTAGTACGCTGTGAGGCCTGCTGAATCGAGCAGGAGAATTCTTTTTGCAGCCATCGGGTTTCGCGTCAGGTCTTCATCAGGTTTTCATCTGGGTGATGATGTCGTAGATCGGGCCGAGCACGGCCATCATGATCCAGCCGAGAATCAGCCCAATGGTGACGGTCATGACGGGTTCAATCATGGCTTGCACTTTTTCGATGGATTCGCGTACGTCGCGATTATAGAAGTAGCTGACGTTGGCCAGCGCGGTATCGAGTGCGCCGGTGCTTTCGCCAACGCGCAGCATACGCAGTACCAGCGGCGGAAACAAGGCCACATTCTGGAAGGCGACCGTAACGTTTTGACCATCCGAGATGAGCGCGCCGGCGCGCTCCAGCCCTTCTTTGATGACGAGATTGCCGACCACATTTTCGGTGGCTTTGATGGAGTCGAGAATGGTGATGCCCGATGAATACATCATGGCGAATACCGAGGCAAAGCGCGAGAGGATGATTTTGCGCAGGATGCTGCCGATGTAGGGGACGCGCAACTTGAAATCGTCGAAGTGGTAGCGTGCGGCCGGGCTTGCACGCAAGGTGAAAAACAGACCAACGCCGGCAATGATCGGCATACCGAGCACGATGTACCAGTAGTTGACGAAGAACTCTGAGGTAGCCAGCAGAAACTTGGTTTGTGGCGGTAATGCCTGTCCCATGTTCTTGATGAAGCCGGCCATTTTGGGTACCAGATAGACCATCATGAACAGCGTGATGGCGACCACCACGGTGCCTAGAAAGGCCGGGTACATGATGAGTTTTTTGGTGTGCGAGGCGAGTTCGTCCTGCCATTTCAGCGATTCGAGAAGATTGTTCAACACCTGCGGTAATGCGCCGGTGTCTTCGCCCGCGCGTATCAGGCTGACCATGACCTGATCGAATACGCTCGGGTGATCGGCCATGGCTTGAGAGAGCGTCTTGCCGCCCTCGATGCTTTCGACCATGCCGGCAATGATCTCGCGAAAGCGTGGGTTTTCGATGCTGTCGCGCAGGTCGGTCAGGCTCTCGATCAGCGGCACGCCGGCACGTTCGAGTTGCTCAAGGTGGAAGCAGAAATTGATGAGTTCCTGACGGGTGATCGTGACACGGCCGAGCAAGCCGCCTTGTTTGATCGGGTCACCCTTGATGAAGTCGAGTTCCATGCGCTTCAGGCGCATTTCGAGATCGATGAGATTGATGGCTTCCAGCCGGCCGAACACCATGCGACCGGCCGGGCTGACGGCCTTGTAGCTGTAGAGTGCCACTACATGCGCTCGGTGAGATCGATCACGCGACCGACCTCCTCGATCGAGGTGGAACCATCGATCACGCGGCGTAAGCCGTCATCAGACAGGGGCCGGAATCCCTTGGCGATCGCCGCGTTGCGCAACTCGCGCGTGGTGGCACGGCGGGCGATCAGGTCATCGAGGTCGCCGTCCATCCGCAGTAGTTCCATGATCGTCATGCGGCCGCGGTAGCCTTGGTAGTCGCAGTGTTCGCAACCGGCAGCGCGGTAGAGAATCGGCGCCGGCTGGTTTTCTGCGACCCCGAGGAGCTTGCATTCGTGCACTTCGGCTGGATACGGCTTGCGGCAGTGGGGGCACAGGCGTCGCACCAGTCGTTGGGCAACGATACCGATGATGTTGCCGGCCATGATGTCGGGCAATACGCCAATATCGAGCAGGCGCGGAATAGCGCCAATGGCCGAATTGGTGTGCAGGGTCGAATATACCTGGTGGCCGGTCATGGCGGCGCGGAAGGCCATTTCGGCGGTGTCGGCGTCGCGAATTTCGCCCACCAGAATGACATCTGGGTCTTGCCGCATCATGGAACGAATGCCATTGGCAAAATCAAGTTTGGCTGATTCCGCCACCGAGGTCTGGCGAATCATCGCCATTGGATATTCGACCGGATCTTCGAGGGTCATGATGTTCACGCCCTCTTCGTTGATGTGATTGAGCACCGAATACAAGGTGGTGGTTTTGCCGCTGCCGGTGGGGCCAGTGACCAAGATGATGCCTTCGGGGCGCGCCACCATCAGCTTCATCATGTTGAGCTGGCGCTCGTCGAGACCGATGCGATCGAGTGGCACGATGCCTTTTTGCCGGTCGAGAATTCGCAACACGACGTTTTCGCCGTGGATGGTCGGTTGTGAGGCAACGCGAAAATCAACCGGATGACCGCTGACATTGATCGAGATGCGCCCGTCCTGCGGCGCGCGGGTCTCGGCGATGTTCATGCCGCTAATGACCTTGATGCGCACGGCCATTGCTGCCCAGTAGGATTTGTGCAGAGCGCGGATTTGACGCAGGATGCCGTCAACGCGGTAGCGTATGCGCAAGAAATTGGCTTCCGGTTCGAAGTGAATGTCCGAGGCGTCGCGCTTGACTGCATCGGTCAGCAGCGCGTCGACCAGGCGTACCACGGGCTGGCTGTATTCGTCGAGCGAGGCCGAGAGCGTGCGATAGTCAATTTCGCCGGTTTCGATCTCGTGCAGGATGCCGTCAATCGAGAGTTCGTGGCCGTAATATTGGTCGATGGCCCGGGCAATTTCTGATTCGCCGGCCAGCAGTGATTCAATCAGCAGATCGGGGTGGATCAGCGTGCGCAGTTTGTCTAGTGCGACGATGTCATTCGGGTCGGAAATAGCGATTCTTAGCCGTTGCTCGGTGCGCGAATAGCTTAGCGCCAGCAGCATGTGGCGCTTGGCCATTTCGCGCGGCACCAGTTGCAGTGCTTCCGGGTCGACGATGGAATTGGCCAGATCGACGGACTTTTGTCCCATCGACTCGCCCAGCGCGTCGCGTAGTGTGGCTTCGGAAACGAAGCCTAGTGAAACCAGCAGTTTGCCAACCGGCTGGTTGGTCTTCATTTGCTCCAGCAGCGCGATGCGCAACTGGTCTTCACTGATGACGCCGTGCGTGATCAGTGTCTGGCCGATGGGACGTCGGTTAGCAGTAATGGACGGTGAATTCATACAACGAGCATTATGCTGCATTCAGACACGGCGGCAAGCCCCGTCTGAAATATGGAGTCGTTATGGCTGTAGCGCCCGCAGCCGTGCCGAGGCGAGTGCCGGATCAAATGCACCCGCACGGTTTCGCGCTGCTGACACGGCGAGTGCATAGTATTGAGCCGCCAGTTTGTTCTGCCGCAGATGCTCAAGACTGATGGCCAGGTTGTACAAAATGTCGGGATTTTCCGGGTCGGCACCATACGCACGAAAATAGGCTTGCTGGGCTTCGTTCCAGCGCATTTGTCTTGCATACAGGTTGCCCAGCGAAAATAGCGGTGCGGCAATTCCCGGTTGTTCGGCGATCAGCGTCTTGAGACGACTTTCGGCCACCGATTGATCGACCTGACCGCGGCCGTTAATGAGGTTGGCGAGGGCAATCGCGTCATGCGGGTCGGCTTCGAGCAGACGCTGGTAGTACCAGTCGGCCTGCTCGCCTTTGCCCTGGCGCACGGAGATTGCCGCCAGGCCGTGCAGCGCGTCGGTATTGCGCGGCTCGGCTTTCAGCACGTTTTCGTATTCGGTTTGTGCGCCGGGGTAATCGCCGCGATTGAAGGCATCAAAGCCGCGCGCCAGCCCCGGATTGAGTTTTAGCGGCGCACGGGTCACGCGCACCGGGCCTTCGGGTTCGGCTTCCGGTGCCGGGCGCGCTACGGGGCTGCGACGGGTTGGTTTGGCCGCGGGCACCGGGGTTTCATCGTCGACTTCTTGTTCTTGCTTTGCCGCAACGGTTGCGACTGGCGTGGCCGGCACTGGCGTCGCAGGGGCTGCCGTTTGGGCAACTGTCTGTGCAGGGGGGGCGGCGGTAGAAAGTGGCGTGGGTGCAACTGCACCGCCGGTGGGCATCCTGAGGGTGATCGGTGCGGATTTGGGTTGTAATTGCCACCAGAAATAGCCGCCAATACCGGCACCTGCGAGCAAAGTCAGAACGCCGATCACAATGCCGAAGGTTTTGCGTGATGTTGGTTTTTCTGCTTGTTTGGCGGTGAAAACGTTTTGTGCTGCCGCTTTTCCCGCGTGGTCAGCTTTGCTGTTGCCGGCCTTTTGCGCGGGAGACATTGTTTCAACGACAGGGTTGGGTTCGGCCAACTTGCGCACGGGCTCACGCGGAAGCTCTCGCGGTAGTTCATGTGATGGTTCGCGGGGGGATTCGAGTGGTGTTGAGGTGATTCGCGTCTTGGCCGCTGCGGCTTGCGTTTCGGCAAGAAACTGGGCATCGAGTGCTTCAAGATGCGCGGGCAGCGTGGGGAAATCAGCCGGGTCTGCGGCAGATTTGCCACTGGCGAGCGCCGGAGTCTGCGCTGCTGTTCGCGGCTCAGGCTCGATGGCCGACATGGTGATTTCTGGAAAAGGCTCCAGTGCCAGGCTACCGGACGGCTCCACGCGTGGTGATTCATCCGTCGCATCGCGATTTTGACGCTTGGCGAGTTCCGCCTTTTTCAAGGCGTCCATCAGAAGGCTCATGGAGCGGTGCCCTGACTGGCGCTGCGGCTGCGCTGAACAAAGTCTTTGCCGGGCAGCATGGCGTTGAATTCGCGGTAATCCCCGTTCACGCTGGGACTGTGAATGATGGTCGGACGCAGAAAAATCACCAGTTCGGTCTTGGTGCTGGTTTCATCGCGGTTGCGGAAAAAGTTGCCAATGCCGGGCAGATCGGACAGACCGGGCAGGCTGCTGGTGTTGTAATTGACGCGGTCTTCCATGAGACCGCCCATGACGGCAATTTCGCCGTCGGCCAGCCGCAGCATCGATTCCATTTCGCGGGTCTGAATTTCCGGAATGACGTTGGTGGTGCCAAGGCCAGGGGTTGGATCGGTCTTGCCCGCACCTTTGAGGCTGGAGATTGTCGGCCGCACGTTGAGCAGAATGTTGCCGGTATCGCTAATTTGAGGTGTGACGCTCATGACCAGACCCACAGAGACGGATTGTGGTGTTGATGTGAAATTATTGACAGTGCCGGTGGTGGTGGTGGTGGTGTCGTTCTTGACAAGGAAATAGACGATGTTGTCCACCACCTTGAGCATGGCGGTCTGGTTATTCAGAACGCTGATTTTGGGGCTGGAGAGCACCTTGACGTTACCGAAGGTTTCCAGCAATGAAATGGTCGACGAAATACCCATGCCCGGGGCGATGTAATTCAGCAGAAACGAGAAGCTCGAATTGGATGCGGCAGAGATCGGGTCGGGTAAGGCCTGCCCCGACTGTTGCGATAGGGAAAACCCTGCTTTGGGCGCGCCGGGGCGCAGGGTACGCAGGCTCTGCCAGTTGATGCCCTGCTTGTAGGTGTCACTCAACGTGACCTCGGCGATGGTGGCTTCGATGATGACCTGCCGGCGCGAACTGCTCAAGACCAGATCAAGGTATTCCTGAATTTTTTCATGCTGGCGTCCGGTCGCACGGATCACCACGATCCCGGCTTCTGGATTGGTGATGACCGAGGCGGCTTCGCGGAAAGTGGTGCGACGAACCACCGTGTTGCCCGATTGTTGCAATGCTGCGGCGTTGGGGCTGCCGGCCAGACTGGTGGTGGCGCTCTTGCTGGCGGTCGATGCGCTTCCCGCTGCGCCGGTGCCGGTGGTCGCCTGCTGGTCGGAACGCTCGATGACGGTTTCACTCGATCCTTCGGGCAGAATTTTGTCGGTTTCGCGCAGGATGTCTTTCAGGTTTTTGTCGAGCGATTCCCAGAAATGATTTTGCGCGGAACTTTTTACCGAGGTGGTTGAGTTATTCCCGCCACTGGCCGAGGAACCGCCGGTGGCGCTGGTGCTGGTGGAGGCAATTTGTGTGTTGATCGATACCGTGCCACTCACGTCGCGCGACATGTTCACATAATCCACCTTGTAGTTGCGCAGAAACGGTGTGTCGGGCATGACGATCAGATTCGGCCCGTCCAGTTCCCAGCGCATATCCACTTGTTTGCTGATGCGTGTCAGGATCTGTTGCAGCGTCTGGTCAATGGCATTGACGGTGACCACGCCGGTGATTCCCGGGTGGACGTCGACGTTCAGTTTGGCGTCGCGGGCAAGGGCGAAAACCAGTTCCTGAACAGGGACATTTCTGACTGATACGGAATAAGACTCGGCCTTGGCCGCAGCCTTTGGACGTTGCAGGGTCGTGGTCGCGGTCACCGGAGCAGGAATGTCGCGGTTGGGTACCGGTGCGGTTTCGGTCTGGATGTGACCCTTGGCAATGGGGCGTGATTGCATGCCGCCGCACCCGGCCATCGCGAGTGCGAAGCCGATGACAGACAGGCAGGAAGTGCTAAAACAATGTGGGCGAGTTGATTGCAAACGAATCCCCGGTCAGGCCATCGCGTCAGGATGCCATGCGATGTAACGACAATACATTATATTTCATTTACAACACAATGATTTCATTGGCAGAATGCAACGAGTTTCTGACGATGTCAATAGTTTATCGCAAGCGGATAACTTGTCGTGGATAGGGCTGTGTCGCTTTTAGCATGGGGGGCAGTGTTTTAACCGCGGCCAGAGCGGCGGCGCGGTTAGGAAATTCGCCATAGATGATCCCATATTTTGGCTTGCCGCTGAGTTCGGAAAAGTAAACGCGGACGTTGCCCATGTTGGCACCGGCCGCCGTGGCACCGTGCAGGAAGGCTTCGATCTGGTTGCGGTTGCTTTCGTCTTTGGCGACCAGCTGCAGAAACCAGCGGTCATTGGGCGTGCGGTCAAGCCAGATGCGACTGGTTTTGAGATATTCCGTGGTCAGCGTGCCGGACGCGGCCTGCTTTTCTGCGGCGGTTGGTGCGGCGGGCGTTGGTGTGGCCGGTGCTGCCGGCGGTGTGGTTGGTGCGGCGGGTATCACTGGTGCGGCAGCCGGTGCGGTGGGTGCAGCCACCGGCGCAATCGAAGCACTCGGTGCCGTGGGTACAGAAGGTGCAGAAGGTGCAGAAGGTACAGAAGGAGCCGGCGCCATCAGTACTTTCCAGACGATCACCGTGGCGACTGCGGCACCGATCAGTGTGGCCCCGGCCGTAATCCAAACATTATGTGGCCGTTGGCTACTCTCATGGCCTTTACCGGGGGTGTCGCTGAAATCGCAATCGCGAATCGCGGCTTGCATTTCGCGCGCGCCGATTTGGTGACTGTTGGCAGAAAATGCAGCCAGCAAGGCTTTATCCGCCAATATATTGATGCGCCGTGTCAGTCCGAATGAGGTCTGGGCGATCATTTTGAGGGCAATGGGTGCAAAGACGCTCGGGCCACGATAGCCCGCGGCGCGCATGCGGAAATCCAGATAGTTGGAAATGTCGTCGCGGACCAAAGGTTCCAGACCAAAGTTATGGGTGATGCGTTCTTTGAGTTGACGCATGTCCGAACGACCGAGAACGTCATTCAACTCGGGTTGGCCAAACAACACTAATTGCAACAGTTTGTTGCGATTGGTTTCAAGATTGGACAACAGACGAATTTCTTCCAGTGTTTCTGCCGGCATGGCGTGGGCTTCGTCGATCAGCACGACGACCTGGCGACCTTCGCTGAAGGATTTGATAAGGTGATCTTGTAGTGCGCGCAACACTGCGGAAGTGCGCGCATTTTCGGGCAGGTTGAGACGCAGTTCGTCGGCGATCGCGTAAAGAATGTCTTCGCGCGACAGCGACGGGTTGGCCAGATAAATGATGGTGACGGTATCGGGCAGGCGCTCCATCAGCACGCGACAGAGCATGGTTTTGCCGCTACCAACTTCGCCGCTGACCTTGACGATGCCTTCGTCGTGGGTGACAGCATAAATCAGTGCATCGAGGGTTGCGCCGCGATTGGCACCATCGAAAAAGAAATCGGTATGCGGCGTGATGCGGAAAGGTGCCTCGTTGAGGCCGAAGTGTTCCAGATACATGCGTTATCTGTTCCCGAGAGTTGCCGTGGCCATATGGAGGATGGGTTTCATGGCGTGGTAGTTTATTGTGAAACCAGCATTTTTTTGTCGCGCCCCAGGGTTTCGACGCGGTTGTACAAGGTGGTGCGGTTGATGCCGAGCAGTCGCGCGGTCTGGCTCATGTTGCCATGCGCCAACTGTTGGGCGGCTTCAATGTAAGCGACTTCCCAGCGTCGTAGCGTCTGGTCGAGATTGAAATTACGCGATTGCTGTAATTCGTTCAGTGCCAGTGCGATCAGGTCGCTGTCGTCGTTGGCAAAAGTCGACGCTGGGGATACGCTAACGCGTGGTGCTTGCAGGTCGACATCGAGTTCGCTTTCAAGCGCCTCAACATCAACGGCCTGGCCGGCGCGTTTAGTGGTCAGTCGGATGACGATATTGCGCAATTCACGGACGTTGCCGGGAAATGGATAGGCGAGCAGGCGCTGTGCGGCGGCCTCGGTGAGGTGGAAGCCCGGCAATCGTGCCTGTTCCGCGTAGAGTTTGCTGAAGTGTTCGAGCAGCAGCAGTTTGTCGCCGTTGGTTTCGCGCAGTGGCGGCACGTTGACGGTAAATACCGACAGGCGGTGATACAGATCGGCACGGAAGCGGCCTTCGCGCACCTCTTTTTTCAGGTCGCGGTTGGTGGCGGCGACAATACGCGCCGATGAGCGACGGGTCTGGGTTTCACCGATGCGGTAAAACTCACCGTTTTCCAACACCCGCAGTAGTTTTGGCTGGAGTTCTAGCGGTAGTTCGCCAATTTCATCCAGAAATAGCGTGCCGTTCGATGCCTCTTCGAAATAGCCACTGCGCGCACCGGCTGATCCGGTGAAGGCGCCTTTGGCGTGCCCGAACAGTGTTGCTTCGACCAGGCTAGGAGAGATCGCGGCGCAATTCAACGCCAAGTAGGGCTGGTCTGCGTGTTCCGAGAGCCGATGCAGCGCCGCCGCAGCAAGCTCTTTGCCACTGCCTGATTCGCCTTCGATGAGTACCGGAAATGGCGAGCGGGCAAATTGCCGCAGTTGCGCGCGCAGGGTGTGGATGGGCGGGCTGTTACCAACAATGCCATCAGCGTCTTGCGGTGCGGTGTCGCGAAATGCCAGCACTCGGCGCAATAGGTCGCGGAGGTGTTCGGGGTCGGCGGGTTTGGCGACGAATTCGGTGGCACCGAGCGCGCGGGCGTGACGGGCATTTTGCTCGTCGCTCTGACCGGACAGCACGACGATGCGCGTGCCCGGCGTGTGGGCGAGAATGTCGGCAATGAGCGCAAAACCTTCGTCCGGACGATGGGGCGTCGGGGGCAGCCCGAGGTCAATCAGTGCCAGCCCCGGCGTATCGTCAATGCGGCTGCGCAACAGGGCGACCGCATCCTTGCGGGTGGCGGCGGTGGTGACGTGGTAGTCGCGGCTGAGAAAATAGCTTAACGAGTCGGCGATCAGCGGGTCGTCGTCGACAATCAGGAGCGAGGTTTTGTCGGTAGGTTTATTCACAGAGTTTAGTCACGGCGATTCATGCAGCGTGGCACGTTTAATGTTGCATATTTACCGATAAATGAGTCCATCATAGCCCACCCGCTCTGTTCTCAACGTTCCGTTTGAGTGGCAATTAACGTTCAATTCGAAGCACAAAGGCGCTCTTGCCCCGCTTTTTGGCGGGAGAAGACGACGCTGTGTTTTCTGTTGCGTGTTGTCAGCGATGGATGTGAATGATTCTGCTAGAATCGCGCAAATTTTTATCCGGGAATCCCCAGCGGAATCATGTCTCAGGAATCGCTTGTCGAAATTCGCAATCTGAATTTCTCGTATGACAGCCGGCCAATACTGACCGGGATCAATATCAAGATCCCGCGCGGTAAGGTTGTGGCGATCATGGGCAGTTCCGGTTGCGGCAAGACCACGACCCTGCGCCTGATCGGCGGCCAGCTCAAACCCACCTCGGGCGAGGTTTTGGTCAACGGAAAGGTTGTGCATGATCTTGATTCGTCAGGACTTTACAATCTTCGTCGGCGCATGGGCATGCTTTTCCAGTTCGGCGCACTCTTCACCGACATGTCCGTGTTCGACAACGTTGCTTTTCAGATGCGCGAACATACCGATCTGCCCGAGGCTGTGATCCGTGATCTGGTGCTGATGAAGCTCCACGCGGTCGGCTTGCGTGGCGCACACAATTTAATGCCCGCCGAGTTGTCCGGCGGCATGGCGCGGCGGGTGGCGCTGGCGCGGGCGATCGCGCTGGATCCCATGCTCATCATGTACGACGAGCCATTTGCCGGCCTGGATCCAATTTCGCTGTCCATCGTTGGTGAGTTGATCCGCAAGCTCAATGACGCGCTGGGTGCCAGCTCAATCGTGGTGACCCATGATGTGCAGGAGTCCCTGAAAATTGTCGATTACGTCTATTTTGTCTCCGAAGGCAAAATCGTTGCTGAAGGCACAGCTGAAGAGATGAAGCATTCCACTGCACCCTATGTTCATCAGTTTGTCTGGGGTGAGGCTGACGGCCCGGTGCCGTTCCATTACCCGTCGCGCACTTCGTATGGTGAAGAATTGATGGAAAGTGCGGTGCGCCGTGTCTAACGCAATTTCACGCGCTTTTATTAGCCTCGGTAACAAGGTCACCAGCCGAATCTGGCGTCTGGGTTTTGCCAGTCGTTTTTTCTTGGCAATCTTCCTGTCGTCCGGTACGGCGTTTCGTCGCATTCACCTGACGATCCGGGAAATTTATTTCACTGGCGTCCTGTCGCTCATCATCATTCTGGTTTCCGGCTTGTTTGTCGGCATGGTGCTCGGATTGCAAGGCTACGACACCTTGCAGCGTTATGGGTCGTCTGAGGCGCTGGGCGTACTGGTATCGCTCTCACTGGTGCGCGAACTCGGGCCTGTGGTATCGGCGCTACTATTTGCCAGCCGTGCCGGTTCGGCGATTACGGCAGAAATCGGCCTGATGAAAGCCACCGAACAGTTGTCGGCCATGGAAATGATGGCGGTTGATCCGATTGCGCGCGTCGTTGCGCCGCGCTTCTGGGGAGGTGTCGTGGCGATGCCGCTGCTGGCCGCGCTGTTTTCCGCCATGGGCATTTTTGGCGGTTATCTGGTCGGCGTGCAACTGATTGGTGTCGATGAAGGCTCGTTCTGGTCGCAGATGCAGGCCTCGGTCGATTTTCGTGAAGACATCATGAATGGTGTAATCAAGAGCTTTGTTTTCGGTGTTATCGTGAGTTGGGTGGCTGTATTTGAAGGCTATGATGCCGATCCAACTGCGGAAGGCGTTTCTGGCGCCACCACCCGCACTGTTGTTACCTCGTCGCTGGCCATTCTGGCTGCCGACTTCGTTCTCACCGCCTTCAGGTTTAGAGGGGCTTGACATGAGTCGTACCACGCTCGACCTGTGGGTCGGATTTTTTGTTGCCATCGGCTTGGCTGCATTGTTGTTTCTGGCTCTGAAAGTGGGCAACCTGACCACCTCCAGCAGCGGGGAAACCTACGCCATTCAGGCCAAGTTTGATAACATCGGCGGATTGAAGCCGCGCGCTGCGATCAAGAGTGCTGGCGTGGTGGTTGGCCGGGTTTCTGACATCCGCTTTGATGCAAAAGACTATATGGCGGTGGTGACTATGCAGGTTGATGGACGCTTCCAGTTTCCCAAGGACACCTTTGCAACCATCAATACCTCGGGATTACTGGGCGAGCAGTACATCGGGTTTGAAGTGGGGGGCGATACCGAAATGCTGAAGCCGGGCGGTGTCATCAAAAAGACCCAGTCAGCCGTTGTTCTGGAAAAGCTCATCAGCCAGTTTATGTACAGCAAGGCCGCCGACGATACGGAAAAGAAGTAATCCACGCATTCATATAGAAAATTGTCGATGAAAACATCATTGCAGTCTTGCCTCAGGTCTTTCGTGATCGCTGTGTTTGCAGCGTTCTTCGTTGCCGGTTGTGCGACATCGGGTAATCCCAAGGATCCGGTCGAGGGCTTCAATCGTGCCATGTTCGCCTTCAACGAGGGGCTCGACGGCGCTATCATCCGGCCGGTCGCCAGCGGCTATGAGGCGGTATTGCCTTCCCCCGTGCGTACCGGTGTCTCCAACTTTTTTGGCAACATCGGTGATATTTTCATTGGTGTGAATAACCTGTTTCAGGGCAAGTTTGGCGATGCCTTTGGCGACTTCGGGCGTGTGGTCATCAACACCACGGTGGGTATTCTCGGATTGTTTGACGTCGCCAGCAGCACCGGTATACCCAAGCACGATGAAGACTTCGGCCAAACCTTTGGTCGCTGGGGCGCGGGCAACGGCGCGTATGTCGTGTTGCCCGTGTTCGGCCCGCGCACCACGCGCGATGCGGTCGGTCTGGTGCTCGACATCGTGGCGGATCCCATCTCCAATATCGGCAACGTAGCAACACGTAACTCGCTGGTGGCGCTGCGTATTGTGGATGATCGCGCCACCTTGCTGCCGGCTGACAAAGTCATCGAGGAAGCGGCGCTGGACAAATACTCTTATTTGCGCGATGCCTATTTGCAGCGCCGTCGTAGCCTGATTCATGATGGCAACCCGCCACGCGAGGTGGACCCCGAAGCGGATGCTGAACAACTGGAACGTCCGGCCATCGCCGCTGCGGGCTACGAGCCTGTTGCCGCCGAGCCTGTTGCCACGATTGCGCCGGCTGTGGTTGCGCAGTTGCAAGCCGAGTCTGCCGACGCAACCGGTAACAAATAAGCATCACGTTATAAGCAAACGACCATTCAGGAACAGGACATGAAATCCTTCGTCACATTGATCGCCGGCCTACTGATGGCTGTCACCGTTTCAGCGCAAGAGATCGCGCCGGACATCCTTGTCAAAAACGTCACCAACGAGGTGTTGGATATCGTCCGCAAGGATAAGGATATTCAGGGTGGGAACACCCGCAAGGCGGTTGAACTGATTGAGGTCAAGGTGCTGCCGTATTTCAATTTTGTCCGCATGACCCAATCGACACTCGGTAAATCGTGGCGCGATGCAACGCCGGCGCAACAAAAGGCGCTGACCGAAGAGTTCCGCACCCTGCTGGTTCGCACTTACTCCGCCGCCTTGACGGGCTACAAGAACCAGACCATCGAATTCAAACCTTTTTCGATGAATGCCGGGGATACCGAAGTGCGTGTGCGCTCCGAGATCAAGCAATCCAGCGGCCAGCCGATTCCGCTCGACTACTTTCTTGAAAAGGGCAGCCCGGACTGGAAAGTGGTCGACATCAAGGTTTATGGTGTCAGTTTGACGGCCAACTATCTGGACACATTCAAGACCACTGTCCGCAATGACGGTATCGATGGCCTGATTGCCGTGCTGCAAAAAAAGAACAAGTCCGGCGAGGCCGCTGCGGTCAAGAAATGATCCGCGTTACGGGCGATCAGGTCGAGGTTTCAGGCCCCATGACCATGGCGGCAGCCGCTGCGCTGACCACCGAGGGTTCGGCAGCGGTCAGCAGTGCTGCCAATCCGGTTTTTGATCTGGCGGGTGTCACTGAACTCGATTCATCCTCGCTGGCAGTCATTTTTGCCTGGATGCGTGCTGCCAAGGCAACCGGCAAACCATTTCGTTTGCTAAATCTCCCGCACAATCTGCTGAGTCTCGCTGCCGTCTACGGCGTCGCCGATCTGTTGCCGCAGCCCTGAGCACGCGCCGGTCGTTCAATCGGCTGGTTTCGTTGATCCCGTAAACTTTCTGTATGTCTGTCGCAATCCGTATTCAGCAAGTCTGTAAAAGATTTGATGCGACACAGGCGCTCAACGCCGTTGATCTGGAAGTCGCTCAGGGTGAGTTTTTTGGTCTGCTGGGCCCCAATGGTGCCGGCAAGACCACGCTGATTTCCGCACTGGCCGGGCTGACGCGCCCGGATTCGGGCAGTCTTAGTGTCATGGGATATGACGTGCTCACCGATTATCGTGCCGCGCGTCGTCAACTTGGCGTGGTGCCACAGGAACTGGTCTTCGACCCTTTTTTCAGCGTGCGCGAAACCTTGCAGATTCAGTCGGGGTACTTCGGCATCAGCGATAACGATGATTGGATCGATGAGATTCTGGAGAACCTTGACCTGACTACCAAGGCGAACGCCAACATGCGCACGCTTTCCGGTGGCATGAAGCGTCGCGTACTGGTGGCGCAGGCGCTGGTACATAGGCCGCCGGTCATTGTTCTCGATGAGCCAACTGCCGGCGTCGACGTTGAGTTGCGCCAGATGCTGTGGCGCTTCATTCGCCGTCTCAATGCCGATGGTCATACTATCGTCCTGACCACGCACTATCTGGAGGAAGCCGAAAGCCTGTGTGGTCGCATTGCCATGTTGCAGGGTGGGCGTATCGTCGCGCTGGATACCACACAGAACCTGCTGCAACGATTCTCCACCCATACGCTGCGCTTGCGCTGCCGGGGTGAATTGCCGCCGGCCGTGGCATTGCGCGCGCAGCAAAGCGGGGGATGGTGGTCTTTGCCGTTTGATCGTTTTGACGAGATCGAACCTTTGTTGGCGGAAATTCGCAATGCCGGCTGTGCCATCGACGACCTTGACGTTGGTAAGCCCGATCTGGAAGACGTGTTTATCCGTGTCATGCACGGACAGGCGCACTGACATGATGCCGCGCCTGCACGGAGCTTTTTTTACGTTGTTCTATAAGGAAGTGCTGCGCTTCTGGAAGGTCGCATCGCAAACAGTCGGCGCGCCGGTCATGACGGCGGTGCTCTACCTGTTGATTTTTTCGCACGCTCTGGAGGGGCATGTGCAGATTCACGGCGTTAGCTATACCGCATTCCTGATCCCCGGGTTGGTGATGATGTCGGTCTTGCAGAACGCCTTTGCCAATTCATCGTCGTCGCTGATCCAGTCCAAAGTGACGGGAAATATCGTATTCACCCTGCTGGCACCGATTTCTCATCACGAGTTTTACGCAGCCTATGTGCTGGCGGCCATTGTTCGTGGCTTGATGGTTGGCGTTGGCGTGCTGGCGGTGACGATGTGGTTCGCGCCCTTGCAATTTATTTACCCGCTGTGGATTCTGCTGTTCGCCATCCTGGGTGGCGGTATCCTCGGTAGCCTGGGCGTGATCGCCGGCATTTGGGCGGAGAAGTTCGATCAACTCGCCGCGTTCCAGAACTTTCTCATCATGCCGCTCACGTTCTTGTCGGGCGTGTTCTACTCAATCGCTTCGTTGCCGGCGTTCTGGCAACATGTGTCGCACTGGAACCCGGTGTTTTACATGATCGATGGCTTTCGCCACGGCTTTTTCGGCGTATCGGATGTCTCGCCATGGATCAGTCTTGCGGTGGGCGGTGGCTGTTTTTCCGCCCTTGCCGTGTTGAGTTTGAATTTATTGAGCCGTGGCTACAAGCTGCGCACCTGAAGGAGTCAGAATGCTTGCACCCGCACAAATCGAAGCCTGGATCACCGCCGGCTTGCCCTGTGAACATCTCGCCGTCGATGGCGACGGACAGCATTTTTCGGCGGTTATCGTCAGCACAGAGTTCGCCGGCCTCAATCGCGTCAAGCGCCAGCAGCGCGTCAATGCGGTACTCAAGCCGCATTTTGACAGCGGCGAACTGCATGCGCTGTCGATGCAGACGCTGACTCCGGACGAGTGGAAAAACAATGGATAAGCTGCTGATTTCGGGCGGCACGCCGCTTTCCGGCGAGGTTGCCATCTCCGGTGCGAAAAACGCCGCGCTGCCGATTCTGTGCGCGGCCTTGCTGACGCGTGAGCCGGTTACGTTCACCAACGTGCCGCGCCTGAATGACATTGGCACCATGCTCAAACTGCTCGCGCAAATGGGTGTCAAGGTTGAGCGTGTGCGTGGCGGTACTTCTGGTGGTGACACTTCAAAAGTCGACGCTGGGGATACGGTGACTCTGGACGCCTCCAGCCTCGACAATCCGGTTGCGCCCTATGAAATGGTCAAAACCATGCGCGCCTCGATTCTGGTGCTGGGGCCCTTGGTCGCGCGCACGGGTGAGGCGCGCGTGTCGCTGCCCGGCGGCTGTGCCATCGGCGCGCGGCCGGTGGATCAGCACATCAAGGGGCTGACGGCGATGGGTGCCGAAGTTTCGGTGGAACACGGTTATGTCCATGCCCGCGCAGGCTTAGCGGGCGGGCGACTCAAAGGCGCACGGCTATTTACCGACATGGTGACCGTGACCGGCACCGAAAACCTGATGATGGCGGCCTGCCTTGCCGAGGGCGAAACCGTGATCGAAAACGCGGCGCGCGAGCCTGAAGTGGTCGATCTGGCGAATTGTCTGGTGGCCATGGGCGCGCGTATTTCCGGTGCCGGTGGCGACGTGATCCGCATTCAGGGCGTGGCTGCGTTGCACGGCACTACGCATCGCATCATGCCCGACCGCATCGAGACTGGCACCTATCTGTGCGCCGCAGCCGCCACGGGCGGCAATATTCGTCTGACCGGAACATCCGCATCCTATCTCGATGCGGTGATCGACAAGCTCATGGACACTGGCTGCGACATCAGTTTTGAACGCGATGCAATTCGTTTGAAAGCACCACAGCGACTCACGGCGGTGAGTATCCGCACCGCACCCTACCCGGCCTTTCCGACCGACATGCAGGCGCAGTTCATGGCCATCAATGCGGTGGCTGAAGGCACGGCGGTGATCCGCGAAACTATTTTCGAGAACCGTTTCATGCACGCGGTGGAAATCATCCGCCTCGGTGCCGACATCAAGATCGACGGCAATACCGCCTTCGTCAAAGGTGTGTCGCACCTCGAAGGCGCGACGGTGATGGCCACCGATCTGCGCGCTTCGGCCAGTCTGGTGATTGCGGGTCTGGTGGCGCAAGGGGAAACCTTGATTGAACGCATTTACCACCTCGATCGCGGTTACGAAGCGCTGGATCAGAAGCTCACTGCGCTGGGCGCACGGGTGCAGCGGGTGAAGTAGCGGCCGACATTGACACGGGAATGCAAAAGCGTTTTGCATGAAAGTCGCCCGGGTTTTGCATAGACTGACCGCAACAAATGTCTTTACGGGAGAGCATCATGGGTTACGCCCTGCGCGATGAGCACTACTACACCTATGCCGACTACTGCACCTGGCCGGAGGATGTGCGCTACGAACTGATCGACGGCGCCGCATTCATGATGGCACCGGCACCGTCCGTCAATCACCAGACGATGGCGTTCGAGATTGGGCGGCAGATTCGGAATTTGCTCGAAGGTCACCCCGGCCGCGTTTTGCTGGCACCGGTCGATGTGCTGCTGGCGCGCGACGATTCAGCTAATGATGACGCAGTGGATACCGTGGTGCAACCCGACGCACTGGTGGTGTGCGATCCGCATAAAGTCACGCAACGCGGCATTCGCGGCGCGCCGGACTGGGTGTTGGAAGTGATCTCCCCAGCCTCGGCAAGCCATGACCAGATCATCAAGCTGGCGGCTTACGAGCGTGCCGGGGTGCGCGAATACTGGTTGATTCATCCCACGGATCGTGTTCTGACGATTTATCGCTACGATGGCAACGCCTACGGTCGGCCGCAGATCGTGGCGCTTGTCGGAGAGACCCCGATCGATGTGCTGCCGGGGGGTGAGCGTTCAATGGGCACCTATCGTGGACAGGCTTTTGGTGGGTTGAATACAGCGATCAGTGATGGCGGTAAGGTAAAATCCGCCGCCATGAACCAGATCACCATCGCCTTATCCAAAGGCCGTATTTTTGAAGAAACCTTGCCGCTTTTGGCCGCCGCCGGCATCGTCCCCGCCGAAGACCCGGAGAAATCGCGCAAGCTGATTATTGGTACCAATCGTGACGATGTGCGCGTCGTGATCGTGCGTGCGTCGGACGTGCCAACCTACGTGCAGTACGGCGCGGCCGATATGGGCATCGCCGGCAAGGACGTGCTGATCGAGCATGGCGGTGCCGGGCTGTATCAGCCGCTCGATTTGAACATTGCCAAATGCCGGATGTGTGTCGCCGCACCGGCCGGCTTCGACTACGCCGCCGCCGTGCGACGCGGGGCGCGGTTGCGCATTGCGACCAAATACATCACCACAGCGCGCGAGCATTTTGCGGCCAAGGGCGTGCATGTCGACCTCATTAAGCTTTACGGTTCGATGGAACTGGCACCGCTGGCGGGGCTGGCTGAAGCCATCGTCGATCTGGTGTCCAGCGGCAGCACGCTGAAGGCCAATAATCTGGTCGAGGTTGAAGAAATCATGAACATTTCGTCGCGGCTGGTGGTGAATCAGGCCTCGCTCAAAATGAAGCGGGAAGTGCTGCAACCGGTGATTGACGCGATTGGCGGAGCGATTCAGTGAGCCCGGTTAGCCTGGTGATGCGTCGCCTCAACACCCGTGATCCGGAGTTCCTGTCCACCCTGGATGCCTTGCTGCACTTCGATAATGGCACCGACGAGGCGATTGAACGCACCGTCGCCGAGATACTTGCTGGTGTCCGGACGCTGGGCGATGCTGCGGTATTGGAATACACACGTCGTTTTGACTATCTCGATGCCGCGTCGATGGTGCAACTCGAACTGCCGCCGCATGAATTGCAGGCTGCACTCGATGGCTTGCCCGCAGCGCAACGTGCGGCGCTGGAAGCCGCAGCGGCACGCGTGCGCGCGTACCACGAACGGCAGCGCATGGAATCGTGGAGTTTTATTGAGGATGACGGCACGCGCCTTGGCCAGAAAATCACCGCGCTGGATCGTGTCGGTCTGTATGTGCCGGGTGGCAAGGCGGCCTACCCAAGCTCCGTGCTGATGAATGCGCTGCCCGCCAAGGTGGCCGGTGTGCAGGAACTCATCATGGTAGTGCCCACGCCGCGCGGCGAGAAAAATGCGCTGGTGCTGGCCGCTGCCTGCTTGGCCGGGGTGGATCGAGTGTTCACCATTGGCGGCGCGCAAGCCGTGGCGGCGCTGGCGTACGGTACGCAGACTATTTCGCAGGTGGACAAAATTGTCGGCCCCGGCAACGCCTATGTGGCGAGCGCCAAACGTCGCGTGTTTGGCGTGGTGGGCATCGACATGGTGGCAGGACCCTCTGAGGTGCTGGTGATTGCGGACGCCAGTGCCAATCCGGACTGGGTGGCGATGGATCTGTTCGCGCAGGCCGAGCATGACGAACTGGCGCAGTCGATTTTGTTGTGTCCGGATGCGGGTTTTATTGAACGGGTGGCCGCCAGTATTGAGCGGTTGTTGCCAACCATGCCGCGTCGTGAGGTGATTACGGCATCGCTCACCGGGCGCGGCGCGTTGATTCAGGTCAGCGATCTCGATGAGGCGTGCGTGATTGCCAATCGCATCGCCCCGGAACACCTGGAACTGGCGGTCGCCGATCCGACTCCGCTGGAAGCAAAAATTCGCCATGCGGGTGCCATTTTTATTGGGCACTATGCGTCTGAATCGCTGGGCGATTATTGCGCGGGGCCGAACCACGTGTTGCCGACCTCACGCAGTGCACGGTTTTCCTCCCCGCTGGGTGTTTACGATTTCCAGAAGCGCACCAGCCTGATCGAAGTTTCAGCCGCTGGCGCGCGAACGCTGGGACCGATTGCCGCCACGCTGGCGCATGGCGAGGGGCTTACAGCGCATGCGCGTGCTGCAGAGATGCGTTGCGAGAAAATCTAGCCAAAGAGAGTCCAGATTAGCCTCGGTGAGCCTTGATGAGCAGTGCATGCGCAATTTTGTCGAGATCACAAAATTGAAGGTTTTGCCGTATCACCAGCGTCGACTTTTCACTGTTCAGCGCAGGATTTTTGCCACCTTGTTGAGCCGCAGCCGGTAGGCATCAGGCAGTCCGGATCCGAGCAAGGGGCGCAGATACAGGCGGAAGGCATCGGTGATATCGGTGCCGTTCGATGCAATGAATTCATCTTCCATCACGCGCGTTTTTCCGGCGACGGAGTCCAGCGGCACCAACTGGTAATCAACGGAGTAGAAACCGGTGCGGCGGATGGCCACCGAACCGTCACAGTCACCCCACATGGCATATTGCACGGCTTTTTCGCCGACCTCGCGGGCTTCGCGCTGGTCGACGTCGGATACGCAGCCCATGAACGAACGCTGCAGATAGCCCAGAGTGTCGCCGCGCACCCGTTTGATGCCGAGTTTGTCCTTGATCTCGTTGCACAGCAGATCGGCCAGTGCGCCGGTGCCTGAGAGCTGCACGTTGCCATGTGCATCTTTCTCGATCTGGCTTGATAGCCGGGTGACGATGGGCACGCCTTGTTCGTCGTGGATGCCCTCCGAAGCAGCGATGACGCAGCGGCCATATTTGTCGTAGGTGGCTTTGACGTCGCCGATGAATTGGTCGAGGTTGAAAGTGCGCTCGGGGATGTAGATCAGGTGCGGGCCGTCGTCGGGGAATTTTTTCCCCAGTGCCGACGCTGCCGTGAGGAAGCCTGCGTGACGCCCCATGACGACCGCCAGATAGACGCCGGGTAGTGCTGCATTGTCGAGATTAGCCCCCATGAAGGACTGCGCAACAAAACGCGCTGCCGAGGGAAAGCCCGGCGTATGGTCGTTGCCGACCAGATCGTTGTCGATGGTTTTCGGGATGTGGATGCAGCGCAGTGGATAGGCGGCCTTTTTTGCTTCTTCGCTGACGATGCGTACCGTATCCGACGAATCATTGCCGCCGATGTAGAAAAAATAGCCGATGCCGTGAGCCTGCAGAACACGAAAGATTTCCTGGCAATATTTGAGATCAGGTTTGTCGCGGGTCGAACCGAGTGCCGATGAGGGCGTGCTGGCCACCATTTCGATGTTGTGGCTGGTTTCCTGCGTCAGATCGAGGAAATCTTCATTGATGATGCCTGAAACGCCATGATAGGCGCCATAAACGAGTTCTACATTGCGAAACTTTCGCGCTTCAAGCACGACCCCGGCCAGCGATTGATTGATGACGGCGGTCGGGCCGCCTCCCTGGGCGACCAGAACTTTTCCATGCAGCATGGATTGTTGACTCCTTCCGTGGGAAATACATGCCCAAATAAAGCATGAAGTTGATTCGATGAGTAAGATTATGCGATGATTAGAGGTTAGTCAGATAAGCGCATGTATAAGAGCAGGTTGAAACAACCGGCTGTTGAATAAAATTCATCACTTTGTTAAGGGGAGGCAGTGTATGTCAGGTTTGATGTTTGCATTGATCTGTGCGGTGGCGGCAATCGCCTACGGCTGGATTTCGAGTCAGTGGATTGTTGCGCAGCCGTCGGGTAACGACCGCATGCGTGAAATTGCCGCTGCGATTCAGGAAGGCGCACAAGCCTACCTCAACCGCCAATACGCCACGATTTCTGTGGTGGGTGGCGTTTTGGCCGTCGTCATTTGGGTTTTTCTCGGTACCACTACCGCGATTGGCTTTTTGATTGGTGCCATTCTTTCGGGTGCTGCCGGCTACATCGGCATGAACGTCTCGGTGCGCGCCAACGTGCGTACCGCCGAGGCCGCCCGTGTCGGCATCAATGAGGCGCTCAATGTGGCCTTCCGTGGCGGTGCCATCACCGGCATGCTGGTGGTTGGCCTCGGTCTGCTCGGTGTTGCCGGCTACTACGGCGTGCTGAAGATGATGGGCGGTGCCAACGCCAGCCTTGAAAGCATCGTGCATCCGCTGATCGGTCTGGGCTTCGGTTCTTCGTTGATCTCCATCTTCGCCCGTCTGGGCGGCGGCATTTTCACCAAGGGTGCCGACGTCGGCGCCGACCTGGTGGGTAAAGTCGAAGCCGGCATTCCCGAAGATGACCCGCGCAACCCTGCTGTAATCGCCGACAACGTCGGTGACAACGTGGGTGACTGCGCCGGTATGGCGGCTGACCTGTTCGAAACCTACGCGGTGACGATCGTTGCCACCATGCTGCTGGGCGCTCTGCTGTTCAAGGGTAACGCAGCCATGGCCGAGTCGGCGGTGATTTATCCGCTGGTGCTGGGTGGGTTCTCGATCATTGCCTCGATCGTCGGTGCGATGTTCGTCAAGACGACCCCGGGTGCCAAGATCATGAACGCGCTGTACAAGGGTTTGATCGTCGCCGGCCTGATGGCGCTGATCGCTTTCTACCCGCTCACCGGCTGGATGATCGACGATCACCTGCTTGACAATGCGCTCAAGATCAGCGGTGGTTCGGTGATGCGCCTGTATGGTGCGGCCGTCATCGGTCTGATTCTGACCGGCCTGATGGTGTACATCACCGAGTACTACACCGGCACCGAGTTTGCGCCGGTACGCCACGTTGCAGAAGCTTCGACCACCGGTCACGGCACCAACATCATCGCCGGTCTGGGCGTTTCGATGAAGGCAACGGGCTGGCCGGTGCTGTCGGTCTGCGCCGCGATCTGGGCATCTTATGCGCTGGGTGGCTTGTACGGCATCGCGATTGCTGCCGTGTCGATGCTGTCGATGGCTGGCATCATCGTTGCGCTGGATGCGTATGGCCCGATCACCGACAACGCCGGCGGCATTGCCGAAATGGCCGAGTTGCCGGATTCCGTGCGCGGCATCACCGATCCGCTGGATGCCGTGGGTAACACCACCAAGGCCGTGACCAAGGGCTATGCCATTGGTTCCGCCGGTCTGGCTGCACTGGTGTTGTTTGCCGACTTCACGCATGGTCTGGAAGCCGCCAAACCCGGTATCAAGTTCGTGTTCGACCTGTCTGATCCGGCCGTGATTATCGGTCTCTTCATCGGCGGCCTGATCCCCTACCTCTTCGCTGCGATGGCGATGGAAGCGGTGGGTCGTTCTGCGGGTGCCGTGGTGGTTGAAGTGCGTCGTCAGTTCCGCGACATCAAGGGCATCATGGAAGGCACGGCCAAGCCGGAATACGGCACCTGCGTCGATATGCTGACCAAGGCTGCCATCAAGGAAATGATGATCCCGTCGCTGCTGCCGGTGCTGGTTCCGGTGGTCGTCGCCTTCGGTATGAACGCGTTGATGCCCGCCGTTGATGGCGTTGGTGCCGGTGTTCGTGCTCTGGGTGGCGCGCTGATGGGCACTATC
>CAJAWW010000001.1 GCA_903946745.1 uncultured beta proteobacterium | reverse complement strand
GGTCAAAGTGTTCGCCGCACTGCCCGAAGCCGCCGCGCTGGCTGCGGCCAACAAGCGCATCGTCAATATTCTGAAAAAATCCGATGCAGAAGCCACCGGCAAAGTAGACATTGCGCTGCTGCAAGAAGAAGCCGAGAAAGCGTTGTTTGCGCAAGTCACCGCGATTGCACCCACCATCGAATCGCAACTCGCCGGTGGTGACTACACCGGCGCGCTGAAGACGCTGGCCGGGCTGCGCGGGGCGGTGGATGATTTCTTCGACAACGTGATGGTGAATGCCGAAGAACCGCTCACCCGCGCCAACCGCCTTGCTCTGCTGGCACAACTGGCCGGGCTGATGAATCGCGTCGCCGACATTTCGCGACTGTCTGCCTGAACAAAGAAACGCGGCGAAGTTCGATGCGATTCGCCGCGTGTTCCGGCCATGCCCGTCACCGTTGCCGTGGTGAAATGAATCCATGAAACTCGTTATCCTCGACCGCGATGGCGTCATCAACCACGATTCCGACCAGTACATCAAGTCGCCGGACGAATGGCGGCCAATCCCCGGCAGCCTCAACGCCATTGCGCGGCTGAATCAGGCCGGCTACCGCGTGGTGGTCGCCACCAATCAGTCCGGCGTCGGCCGTGGGCTGTTCGAGATGGATACGCTGAACGCCATTCACGACAAACTCACCAAAGCACTGGCGCTGGCGGGCGGACATATCGACGCAATCTTCTTCTGTCCGCACACCACGGCGGACAACTGTGAATGCCGCAAGCCCAAGACCGGGCTGTTCCGCGAAATTTCCACGCGCTTCAACGTCAGCCTCATCGGTGTGCCGGCCATCGGCGACAGTCTGCGCGACCTTCAGGCCGCTGCCACCATGGGTGCGCAACCGATGCTGGTGCTGACCGGCAAGGGTAACAAAACCAAAGTAGACCCCGAGTTACCTGCGGGCACGCCGATCTTTACCGACCTCGCCGCGGCGGTCACGCACATCATCACCTGAGCAGAATCCGAGCCGATGGCCGCCATGCGTTCCCTGCTGTTCATGCTGATCCTGCTGCTGGTGACGCCGCCCTATACGCTGCTGGTGATGCTGTGCTTTCCGCTGCCGCACCGCTGGCGCCGTCGCGCGGTCGTGCCCTGGGTCAGTTTCGCCATCTGGCTGGTCAAGCATTTATTGGGCATTCCCTACCGGCTGATCGGCGCCGAGAACATTCCGTCCCGTTCGTGCGTGGTGCTATGCAAGCACCAGTCGGCTTGGGAAACGCTGATTCTGCAGGAAATCTTCAAAGACACCGTGTATGTCTGGAAGAAGGAACTCAGATACCTGCCATTTTTTGGCTGGGCGCTGGCAGTCACCCCCATGATCTCCATCGACCGCAAGGCGGGCAAAGAGGCACTGAAAGATCTTGTCGCACAAGGGCGCGATCGGCTCGATAACGGCTACACCGTGATTATTTTCCCCGAGGGCACCCGTTCGATGCCCGGCAACAAGCACCGCTACAAGGCGGGCGGTGCTTTCCTCGCGGTCGAAACCGGCGCGCCCGTGGTTCCCGTCGCACTCAACTCGGGTGAATTCTGGGGCCGCAATGCCTTGTTCAAACGCACCGGTACCGCCACCGTCAGCATCGGCCCGGCTATCGATCCCACCGGTCTCAGCGCCAGCGAAGTGCTGCGCCGCGCCGAAGCCTGGATCGAGGCCGAAATGACCCGCATCAGCCCGCAACTTTACGGGAGCACCCATGAAAACCCAACGCAACCCGCAACTGAATCTCAAGCTTGATACCAACGCACCCGATCCAGCCCAGCGCTGGCATGAGGGTAGCGCAATCGCCTTTCTCGGCGGCACGCTAACGCTGGCGCTCGGCAGCGAGCACCGCGAAGCCCTGCGCGCCGGGGGCACGCTCTACCTGCCGCTGCCGCCGCTGGCAACACCACGCCAGATTCAAGACCGCGCCGAAGCCTGGTTGCGCGAAGAAGCCAAACGCTATCTCACACCGTTGATTGCACAAAAGTCGACGCTGGGCACACGGCAAGCGCCGCGTCTCGTGCTGTCGTTTGCGGCACGCGGCCATTGGGTCGAGGTGCAAGACGCCGAGACCCTGCGCTGCAACTGGCGGCTGATCGAACAAACGCCGGCCGTGATCGAAGCGGCTATCACCCGCGCCATGGCCACACTGCCACCGAAAGAACGCAGTTTCGATCTGTTCGACATCGCACTGGCCTGAGCCTGATCCAAGCCGCCCCCGCCATGCTGCTGGAACAACTGGGGCTGTTTTTCCGTCTGCCGCCGCCCGCGCCGGAACCCAAAACGCGCCATCTGCTGATTGCTGGCCGCATCGTGGATTACCAGCTAAAGCTCGGCACCCGCCGGCTGACAATGCGCATCGACGAACGCGGTCTGCGCATCAACGCCCCAGCGCGTCTGCCCCGCGCCCAGATCGAGGCCTTCGCGCTGGAACACGGCGCATGGGTGCTGAAAAAACTCGACGAACTGACGCAAACCCGGCAGCCGCGCCACCTCGCCATCCGGGATGGCGCACAGTTGCCGCTGCTCGGCGGGC
Source organism: uncultured beta proteobacterium (assembly GCA_903946745.1). Lineage (GTDB taxonomy): Bacteria > Pseudomonadota > Gammaproteobacteria > Burkholderiales > Rhodocyclaceae > CAJAWW01. The sequence goes on along the minus strand of CAJAWW010000001.1, from coordinate 17,902 downwards.
ACGCGCAAGTGCGCGTACTACCGGGTGCCAACCGCGTGCGCTGGGTGGGTGACACGCTGCTGCTCGAAGCGCGCGCCGATGCCGATCTGTCCCAACTGGCCACACGCGCGCTGCAAAAGCGGGCGCTCACCCACTTTGAACAACCGCTGCGGCGCTACACCGACCAACTCGGGCTACCCGCGCCCAAACTGGGCATCTCGTCGGCACGCACCCGCTGGGGCAGTTGCAGCCGCGACAGCGGCATCCGCGTGAACTGGCGGCTGATTCATCTGCCCCCTGCACTGGGCGATTACGTCGTCGCCCACGAAGTGGCACACCTGATCGAAATGAACCACAGCGCACGTTTTTGGCAGGTCGTCGGCACGCTCTACCCCGAATGGAAATCCGCCCGCGCCACCCTGCGACAACAGGCGACCACGTTGCCGATTCTTTGAGAACGTGTTTTGAGGCGGGACCGTCAGCGCACGTCGACAAACAAGGCTGACCATCACCCGCCTTGCGTACTAACGGTCATGGCGATTTGTCCACCCCTGATGATGAGGGTGGGAGAAGGCAATGTTTAACGAATTTGTTCCACGCTTCACGTTAATGCGGCGCATGATTGCGGGGTTGTTGACCACAATCCCCAGATGACTGCCCTCAGCAGCTTTCTGAGTCATACACGCTCCAATGATCGCACTACGCTTCGCATCATCGCGCAATTATGCCGCAGCGCGCGCATCCCATAATGGCGAACGCGCTACACTTCATCACCGACTCACTCCCTCAAGGACTTCCATGCGACTTCTCCACACCATGCTGCGCGTCGGCAATCTCGACCGATCCATCGCTTTCTATACCGACATTCTCGGCATGCGCCTGCTGCGCCGCAATGACTACCCGGAAGGGAAATTTACACTGGCTTTCGTGGGCTATGAAGACGAAGCCAACGGCGCGGTGATCGAACTCACGCACAACTGGGGCGTTGAACACTACGAACTTGGCAGCGGTTTTGGTCACCTTGCAGTATCCGTTGATGACGCCTATGCGGCGTGCGCGGCAATGAAAGCACAGGGCGGCAAGGTCGTCCGCGAAGCCGGCCCGATGAAAGGTGGCAGCACCGTGATCGCCTTTGTTGAAGACCCGGATGGTTACAAAATTGAGCTGATCGAAAAGGCGCAGAAGGCTTCGTCAGCGGGCTAATCTGACAAAGACTAACTAACCACCGGTGCCACCCGTGGCAGGGTGATGTCAAAGCAGGTGCCCTGCCCCGGCGCTGAGGTCATGTCGAGATGGCCGCCGAGCGTGTCGTGCACCAGTTTGCGCACCAGATGCAGCCCCAGCCCGGTTCCGCCACTCCCCAGGCGCGTGGTGAAAAATGGCTCAAACGCCTGCGCCACCACCTCGGCACTCATGCCGCGGCCATTATCGCTGAAGCTTAGTCGCACACTGTTTTCATCGGTCACAAGCGCGGCAACAATCTTCACCGTCAGCGCCGCATCACCGTTGCGCCCGTGCAGCACCGCATTGTTCACCAGATTGATAATGACCTGTTCCAACTGACCGGGGTAAGAATCGAACACAATATCTGCTGGAATATCCGCGCTGACGCTCACCCGATAATGCTTGTAACCGGGCGAGATGGTGTGCAGTGTTTCAGCAACCAGCTCGGCAAGATTAAATTCGCGCCGGCGCAGGCTGGTCTGGTCTGCTGACACCTGCTTGAAGTCGCCCGTCAGTTTGACAGCACGATCCAGATTACGCCGCAACAGCGTGCCGGCTTCCGTCGCATCCGCAATAAAAGCCTCAAGCTCGGACTTGCGCAAATTGCCTGCGGCAATGCCTTGGCCGAGTGCCTTGATCTTGTCGGTCAGCGCACTGGCTACCGTACTGGCATTGCCCAGCGGCGAGCCGAGTTCATGCGCCACACCGGCGACCAAACTGCCCAGTGCAGCAAGCGGTTCACTGTGCTCCACCTGCTGCAAGGCCTGATGCATGTGCGCGTTAGCCTGCGTCAGATCGGCCGTGCGCGCCTCAACCCTGGCTTCAAGTTCGCTGTTGGCGGCCTGTAACGCCCGAGCCGCGCGGCGTGTCGCCAGCGTGGCAACGCTGCCCATGGCGAAAAACCCGACCAGCACGGCGAGTGCGACACTGCGAATGCCGCGTTCAACTTCGTTCGCCACATCTTCCACCGGCACCGTGATTTCAATCGCACCGCGCACGTCACCCACCTTCCAGTCACGGCGCGGCGAATCACTGCGTGTGTTATGACATGCCACACAACCTGCCTGCATGCGATCGGCAACGACGTAGCGCACACGGCGCTGGCCACCAATCTGGCCACCTAATTGACCGCCGATTTTTTCGATCCATACCTGCGCCTGTTCGGGATTAGCCTCCAGTGCGGTCAGCGCACGGGTTTCGAAGTCGTCATAAACCTCGGTTGCGGCACGGTTGGGAAAAGGTAGCCGGCTGTAAAGGCGCAGCGACATGCCCGGATAGTCCCGCTCGATGCTGGTGCCCAGCGCCTTGACCAAGGTTGCGGGCAACGGCAGCGTACCGGCGCGATGTTCAAAATCGGAATCCAGATGCATCCCTGACTGAGCAGCGCGGGTGGCAATCTCGGCGGTATAAAACTGCCGCAAACTGAGCACCTGGCTGGCAACCGCCTTGGCCGTGGCGACGCCGGCCGCCTCCAGTGCTTGATCGCGCACCCGAAACAGAATGACGAGCACCACGATCAGCATGGCCAAACCGGCCAGTGCCAGCGGCGGCAACATTTTGCGGGTGATGCTATCGCGATTGAAGCGGTTCATGCGGTCAGTTCGTCTTGAAATTGCGCGGCCAGCGCCGCCACTGCATCAAAATTTGATGCCGCAGTGGCGACATCGCCCTGCCGCAGTGGTTGCTCCATGGCAACCAGCATCGCCACCATGGGCGCGGCACCGAAATTACTCACCATACCCTTCAAGGTATGCGCCGCCGTCTTCGCGCCGTCCGCTTCGCCCGCCGCCAACGCTGCCCGCAACGCATCGATGGCCGGCGGCAAATCGCGCAGACAAATGGCCGTGAGTTGCTGCAACAGGTCTTCATCGCCACCCAGATTTTCCAGCATCGCCGCGCGCTCGTAAAGCCGGGTTGCGGTGGTTGCGGTGGGCGACGGTGTCATCCTCGTCGAAGATTCCATGCCGCCGAGGGCTGCAACCAGTGCAGCAGTCTGGATCGGTTTCGATACATAGTCGTCCATGCCGGCATCAAGACATTTTTGCCGATCACCTTCCATCGCATGCGCGGTCATGGCGATGATGGGAATGTGCTGCCCGGTGGTCTGTTCCAGCGCCCGGATACGCGCCGTTGCCTCAAATCCACCCATCACCGGCATCTGCACATCCATCAGCACTACATCGAAACGCTGCGCCTGAACTTCGGCAAAAGCATCCGCGCCATTGTCAACCACGCGCACGGTGTGACCAAGCTTTTCCAGCACGCGGCGTGCCAGCGTCTGGTTGACCGGGTTATCTTCGGCCAGCAAAATTGACAACCGATGGTGCACGCTGGGCGACACGTCGACCGGCACGGCCGGCACTGCGTGAATGACCTGTTCAGAAGGCGTCAGAGCAATCAGGAAATGGAATGTACTGCCGACACCGACCACGCTCTCGACCCAAATTTTCCCGCCCATGCGCTGCACCAGGCGCTGGCTGATCGCCAGCCCAAGCCCGGTACCACCATATTTGCGCGTGGTCGAACTGTCCGCCTGAGAAAATGCCTCGAAAATCAGATGCTGCTTGTCCGGCGGAATACCGATCCCGGTATCGCTCACCGAAAAATGCAGCAGAGAGGGGTCGTCAGCATTCGGTGCAACCATGACATCAATACGGCCACGATGCGTGAATTTCATGGCGTTACTCAGCAGATTGAGCAATATCTGGCGCAGTCGGTGCGGGTCGCCCAGATAGGTATCGCCAAGTTGCGGGGCAATGTGAAATTCCATCTGCAAGCCATTTTGTTGGGCGCGCGACACCAACGTGCGGATGGCTGCCCCGACCGCTTCGGCGAGGCTGAAGGAGATGTTCTCAAGCTTCAGGTGCCCGGCCTCGATCTTGGAGAAATCGAGAATTTCATTGATGATATCGAGCAGCGCATCGGCCGAGGATTTGACCAGTTCGAGATATTCGCGCTGCTCAGGATTCAAGGACGTGTCAAGCGCCAGATCGGTCATGCCGATGATGGCATTCATCGGAGTGCGAATTTCATGGCTCATGTTGGCCAGAAAATCGCTCTTCGCGGCATTGGCGGCCTCGGCAGCCTCTTTGGAAGCCTGCATCACGGTCTGCGCTTCTTTTTGCAGCGTGATGTCGCGCAAAAACACCGTATAGGCGCGCTGGTCATCGATCTCGATGGGTGCCACCACGGCCTCGGCGGGGAACTCGCTGCCGTCGCGCCGCATCGCGATGACCTCAAACCGCCGACCGATGCCCCGGCCGCTGCCGGCGTTGTCGGCAGACTCTTTCATCTGACTGAACCTTGCCCGCTCACCGGGCGGAATAATGCGCTCGACCGGAGATTCACCCAGCATTTCGGCGCGGCTGTAGCCAAAAGTATCTTCGGCCGCCGGGTTGAACTCGGTAACGCGCCCCATGCCATCAATGGTCATGATGCAATCGAGCGCCGATTCCAAAATTGCGCTTTTGCGTTTTTCGCCATCGATCAGGGCGGCATTCTGGTCATACAGGCGCAGCGACGCCCAATTGAGCGCCTGCGTCAGTTCGGAAATTTCCGTCGCGGTCTTGCTCGTCTTGATAACACTGCCGAAGTCACGATCCAGCCGGTTGGCAAAATCGGTGGCCTCACGCAGCGCCCGCAGCGGCGCACGCAAGAACACCAGCACCAGCAGCGAGGCGGTCAAAATGGTAATCAGGCCGACCAGCGCACTGTCCTGGATGATGTGCTCGCGCACTTCATCGGCCTGCCGGGTATCGAATTCGCCGCGCACCCAGGCGACGCGACGCCCGCCCTCTTCAACCGGCGCCCAAGCGATGATGCCTTGCGCCGTTTTCTGGCCAAAGCGCCGCTCACCGCCCAGCGCAATGCTCGGACTGGCGTCCGCCGGCGGCATGATCTGCGCGGCGGATGCGCCGGCCAACGGGCTTACCAACGAACTTGCCAACGGCGCACCATTCAGATCCACCAGCAACAGCACATCCGCCCCGGCATTGCGCGCCATGCGTTCCAGACGCACGGACAACTCGGCCGGTGCCTGTCCGCGCAATTCAGACATATCGGCAGCGGCATCCACCGTCCAGGCCAGCGCGTTTCGTTGCAGTAATTCCACCGTGGCCGAATACTGCTCCTCACCCGTGTATTTGGCGTAGAGCGCAATCGAGGCGGCGAACAACAAGGCAAACAGCAGCGCCAGTTGTTGGTGTAACTGGCGCGGGATCAACCGGTCTGGAATGGCTTGCAGGCGGTTCATGTGTAACGTGTCACGCAAATTCTGCGCATATCAATAATGTCCGCTGCCGGTTTCGTCCTGGTAGCGCTCACGAATCGCCAGCACGGCCTCACGCTGCGCGTTGAATGCGGCCACACACGCCGGATCGAAATGCGTGCCCGCACCGTCGTCAAGAAAGGCAAACGCGCGCTCGGTTTCCCACGCCAGTTTGTAGGGTCGCACAGAGGTCAGCGCATCGAACACGTCAGCCACCGCGACAATGCGCCCCATGATGGGGATCGCCTCGCCAGCCAGCCCTTGCGGATAGCCGCTGCCATCGAATTTTTCGTGGTGCGCCAGCGCAATTTCGGCCGCCGCCAGCATGATCGACGACGATGAATCCTTGAGAATTTCCCAACCGATGGTGGCGTGCCGCTTCATGATTTCAAACTCGTCGGCATCCAGCTTGCCGGGTTTCAGCAAAATATGGTCGGGTGTGCCCAGTTTGCCAACATCGTGCATGGGCGCGGCTTGCAGCAGCAAGGTTTGCTGCGCTTCGTCCCAGCCCAGGTGCGCGGCGATGAGTTGCGAATAATGCGCCATGCGCAAAATGTGCGCGCCGGTTTCCGGGTCGCGAAATTCGGCGGCGCGCGCCAGCCGAAAAATGGTTTCGCGTTCGCGCGCCAGAATCTCGGCCGTGGCCTGCCGCACTTCTTCCGACAAGGACGCCGCACGATCCGCCAAGAGCAAGTGGCTACGCCGAATCGCCAGCATGTTCTTGACCCGCGAGGTGAACTCGATGCGGTCGACTGGCTTGGTGAGAAAATCCGTCGCGCCATTTTCCAGCGCGCGATAGCGCACTTCCTTTTCATGGTCGGCGGTGACCATGAGAATCGGCACATCATCACGTTCCCGCACTTGGCGCAGGCGCTGGATGAATTCAATGCCATCGGGCGCGGGCATCATGTAATCGACAATCACCAGATCGGGTTCGTGCGCGATGCACCATTCCAGACCAGCCACAGACTCGGTAAAACACACCGGCTCGCAACCGGGAATTTTGCGAATCAAGGCCTCCATCAAGGTCACGTTGATCGGGGTGTCGTCGACAATCACAATTCTCATGACGAAGCTCCCGGCGGCAGCGGCATGGCGCGGCGATCCAGCAGGATCATCCAGCCGCGAATCACGCGGTAGAGCACCCAGACACCGGTTGCGACAATCACCATCACGGCAAACGGAATGCCGATCAACGTAATGGTCAGTGCGCCGGCCACCAGCAGCCAAAGTGCGGCATACCAGAAGCTGCGCATTTGCCAGCGCCAGTGGCTGTCGAGCCAGGTGCCGCGCACGCGCTCGCGCGTTACATAGTTGATGATGACGGCAATGATCGACGGCCAACCAAACACAAACGCACCAATGATGCTGGCCGAGGTCAGAATGCCCGACGCCGCTGACAAGGCGTGCAGGGCATACATGACATGGCACCAGGCACGCTGGCCGTCCAGTGGGTCGGAGCTCACAATCACCTCACCCTTGCTATCAAAATCGGTCATAGTCCAAGCTCCTGCCAAAGGGTATCCACACGTTGTTTAACTGCTGCATCCATCACAATGGGACGACCCCATTCGCGCGTCGTTTCACCCGGCCATTTGTTGGTGGCGTCGATCCCCATTTTGCTGCCGAGGCTCGCCACGGGTGAGGCGAAATCAAGATAATCAATCGGCGTATTTTCAGCGATCAGCGTGTCACGCGCCGCATCCACGCGCGTGGTCAGCGCCCAGATCACTTCCGGCCAGGAACGCACGTCCACATCGTCGTCGGTGACGATGATGAACTTGGTGTACATGAACTGACGCAGAAAACTCCAGATGCCGAACATCACCCGTTTGGCATGGCCGGGGTATTGCTTTTTGATGCTCACCACCGCCATGCGGTACGAGCAGCCTTCAGGCGGCAAATAGAAATCAACGATTTCCGGATATTGTTTTTGCAGCAACGGCACAAAGACTTCGTTCAACGCCAGCCCCAGCATCGCCGGTTCATCCGGCGGCTTGCCGGTGTAGGTGGAATGGTAAATCGGGTCGCGCCGCAGGGTGATGCGCTCAACCGTGAACACCGGAAAATCGGCCACCTCGTTGTAGTAACCGGTGTGGTCGCCAAAGGGGCCTTCGGCCGCCGTTTCGCCCGGATGGATCACACCTTCCAAAATGATTTCAGCACGCGCCGGCACTTGCAGGGTAGAGCCGATACATTTCACTAACTCGGTTTTCGCGCCGCGCAGCAAACCGGCAAACTGATATTCCGACAGCGTATCGGGAACCGGTGTTACCGCACCGAGAATGGTCGCCGGGTCGGCACCGATCACCACCGCCACCGGGAAGGGCACGCCCGGCTGCGCCGCACAATGTTCGCGGTAATCCAGCGCGCCGCCACGATGCGCCAGCCAGCGCATGATGAGCTTGTTGGCACCCATCACCTGCTGACGGTAGATGCCCAAATTCTGCCGCGGCTTCGAGCCTGGCAAACCCTGCGGCCCTTGCGTCACCACCAGCCCCCAGGTAATCAGCGGTGCCGCATCGCCCGGCCAGCAAGTCTGGATCGGCAGACGCGCCAGATCAAGGTCTTTGCCCTCCCACACCACTTCCTGACACGGCGCGGAAGACACGACTTTTGGTGCCATGTTGAGCACCTGCTTCAGCACCGGGAGCTTGGCCCACGCGTCTTTCAAACCCTTGGGTGGCTCCGGTTCCTTGAGATAGGCGAGCAGTTTGCCCACCTCGCGCAGCGCGGTTTTCCAGTCGTCACCCGGGTTGTTAGCGCCGCTCATGCCCGCACTAATACCCAAGGCCACCCGACGCGGCGTGCCAAACAGGTTGGCCAGCACCGGCATGGCGTGCCCTTTGGGGTTCTCGAACAACAGCGCGGGGCCGCCTGCGCGCAGCACGCGGTCGGCAATCTCGGTCATTTCCAGATAAGGATCGACTTCAACGCGGATGCGTTTGAGTTCGCCGAGTTGTTCAAGTTGGGCGATGAAATCGCGCAGGTCGGAAGCAATCATCTGACAAGTTTAATGCAGCAAGGGCATCAGGTTGAGTTCGGCCACGATTCCACCAAAAATCGCCGCACCGAACCAGTTGTTATGGCGGAACGCCTTGAAGCAGCCCTCACGGCTGCGGTCGCGGATCAGCGTCCAGTGATACCCCGCCAGCCCTGCGGCAATGAGGATGCCGGAAAAATAGCCCGCGCCGTAACGCAGTTGCCAGCCAACCACGCCCAGAATCACCAGCGTCGCCGCATAGCAAAGCATGATCGCCGCCACATCAAAGCGCCCGAAGGTGATGGCCGCCGTGCGGATGCCGATCTTGAGATCATCTTCAAGGTCGACCATGGCGTATTCGGTATCGTAAGCCAGCGCCCAAAACACATTGGCGGCCAGCAGCGTCCACGCCAGCAGGCCAACCTGCCCGGTCGCGGCGGCAAACGCCATGGGAATACCGAAGCCAAACGCCACCCCCAGAACCGCCTGCGGCAGGGCAAAAAAACGTTTGGTGAATGGGTAACTGACCGCCAGAAACAACGCAATCAGCGTCAGCCACCACACTTCACGAATGATCGGCAGCACCAGCAAAAACGCACACAAGGCCAGACCGCCCGCCAGCAGCAGCGCCTCACGCACCGACACCGTGCGCGCCGCCAGCGGCCTATCCTTGGTGCGCGCCACATGCGGATCAAAATCGCGGTCGGCATAATCGTTGATGACACACCCGGCCGAGCGCATCAGCACCGTGCCGAGCACAAAAATCCACACCAGCATCGGATGCGGCCGCCCGGCGGTTGCCAGCCACAAGCCCCACAAGGTCGGCCACAGCAGCAGCAAAATGCCAATGGGCTTGTCGAGCCGCATCAGCCGCTCGTAGTGATCGAGTTTTTCACGAATACCTGCTAAATCTTTCACAGTCGATCAGTCTCCCTACTGTTTCAAAACCCGCTTTAGCCACCCTGCCGGAACGAGCCACCGCAGGACATCATGCAGCCAGGCGCGCCAGCCAATCAGCCGCGCGTTCGACCGATACCCTTCCCCGCTGCTCTGGCTGCCGCAGATAGCGCACCAACAAACTTGCCCCGGCCGCCGGAAAGCGCGCGGCCGTGGCGGCGAGATAAGCCGGTACCGCCGGATCACTCAGCTTGCATTCGGCAAACCCCAGCGGTTCCCCTTTCTCGCACAGGACAAAGTCAATTTCACGTCCTTCCTTATCGCGCACATAGCGCAAGCTCATGTCGCGTCCGGCCGAATCCTGAAGGAAGTGGGCGTGACGGAGCAACATGCCGGCGCAAGCATTCTCAAAACGCGCACCCTCGTCGCCCTGCACCAGCCCGGTATCAAAGAAATAGACTTTCGGCTCTTTGAGTAAAGCGCGGGCAATATTGCGATGAAACGGACGCACGGTGAATACGATATGCAACGCCTCCAGAATCTCCAGATAGCGCCCCAACGTCGTCGGTGATACTTGCAGGTCACGCGCCATGGACGCCAGGGACAGGGTGGAACCCACACGGCTGCGCAACAGATCGACAAAAAGCCGCATGGCGCGCAATTCGCCGATGCGGGAAAATTCCAGAATGTCGTCGCGGATCAAGCCTTCAAGATACAGTTGCCGCCAGCGCTCTGCCTCGGCGGCTTCTGTCGCCAGAAAGGGCTCGGGAAATCCTCCGCGCTCAAGGATGCGCCGCAACGCCTCTTCCGGCGTGGCAGCCGAGACATCGACCCATTCCCTCACCGTCAGCGGATGCAAGCGCCATGAGAAATAACGACCCGCGAGTGATTCGCCCGACTGACGAAAGGTATCCAATCGCGCACTGCCAGTAACCAGCAGCGCCTGCTCTGGCGGGCGGCCATCAAACACCCCTTTCAGCCAGGATTTCCAGTTGACCATTTTGTGCAGTTCGTCAAACACCACCAGGCGCGCCGCCGGCGACCAGCTTTGATCGAGAATCACCCGCCGATCCGCAGCAACATCCCAATTCAGCAGCTGGGCATCCGGCCACGACAATGCCAATTCGCGCGCCAGTGTGGTTTTCCCTGCCTGCCTGGGGCCAGAAAGAAATACCATCTTGCGTGCAAGATCGGCTTGAATGAGAGAGATAAGCGCGCGTTTCACCACGACTATTTTCCAGCTACTTGTAATAAAGTCAAGACTATCTTCCAAGTAGCTGGAAGAAAGTCGATAAAAGTAGCAGGCTCCATCCGTCACGGTATGACTCAGAGATCCGCATTCACGCCTTCAACAACTCCTCACGCCCGCCCAGCCAGCGGCGCAGATGCGCGTCCGCCTGTTCGGGGGCGTCGCGCAACAACTCTTCGGCGGCGGCGCGTGCCTGTTCCACTAGCACAGTGTCTTCCAGATCGGCGTAGCGCAGTAGTGGCAGACCGCTTTGGCGCGCGCCGATGAATTCGCCGGGGCCGCGCAAGGCGAGATCGAGGCGGGCGATTTCAAAGCCGTCGCTGTTCTCGAAAATGATCTTCAGCCGCGCCCGTGCGGTTTCGCCCAGCGGTTGGGCGTAGAGCAAAATACAGGCCGACTGCGCGGCACCACGCCCGACGCGGCCGCGTAATTGGTGCAGCTGCGCGAGACCAAAGCGCTCGGCATGTTCGATCACCATCAGGCTGGCGTTCGGCACATCGACACCGACTTCGATCACCGTGGTGGCCACCAGCACCTGAATTTCGTGGGCGGTAAAGGCGGCCATGACGGCGGCTTTTTCGTCGTTTTTGAGCCGGCCATGCACCAACCCGATATGCAGATCGGGCAAATCGGCGGAAAGTCGCTCATAGGTTTCCTGCGCGGTTTTGAGTTGCAACGCCTCGCTTTCTTCGATCAGCGGGCAGACCCAGTAGGCTTGCCCGCCGGCACGACAGGCGTCGTGCATGCGTGCCACCACCTGATCGCGACGCGCTTCAGAGACCAGTTTGGTGGTGACCGGCGTGCGCCCCGGCGGCAGTTCGTCCAGCACCGACACATCAAGATCAGCGTAATAACTCATCGCCAGGGTGCGCGGAATCGGCGTGGCCGACATGGTGAGTTGATGCGCGAAAGCCCCTTTTTCTTTGAGTGCCAGACGCTGACGCACGCCAAAGCGATGCTGCTCATCGACAATCGCCAACCCCAGCCGGGCAAAGCGCACGTCTTCTTCAATCAGGGCGTGCGTGCCCACCACCAGTGCCGTAGTTCCAGCGTCGACTTTTGCGATCGCGGCAAGCTTGTCTTTTTTCTTCATGCTGCCACTCAGCCACACCACCTCGAACCCCAGCGGTGCCATCCAGGCGGCGAGCTTACGGTAGTGCTGTTCGGCGAGAATTTCGGTGGGTGCCATCAGGGCGGCCTGATACCCGGCCTCGACCGCATGCAGCATGGCCAGCGCAGCGACAATGGTTTTGCCGCTGCCGACATCGCCTTGCAACAGGCGTTGCATCGGATACGGCTGGCGCAAGTCGTGGGCGATCTCTTGCCACGCCCGTTGCTGCGCGCCCGTCAGTGCAAACGGCAGCGAGTGCAACAGTGCGGCGGTGAGTGTGCCGGTGGCCACCAGTTGCGGTGCGCCGCGCGCGCGGCGGCTGAGATAAGCGCGACGCAAGGAGAGCTGCTGCGCCAGCAATTCGTCAAACTGCACCCGCCGCCATGCCGGATGATTGCGCGATTCCAACTGCGACTGCGCAATATCGGGGGTTGGGTGATGCAATTGGTCGATCGCCTCGGCAATCGGCATGAGGCCGAGTGACTCACGCAAGCTCACGGGCAGGGTGTCGGACAGCGTGTCGTCGATGCGGATACGCTCAAACGCCCGTGCGATCAGACGCCGCAAGGTGCTTTGTCCCAACCCGGCGGTAGTCGGATAGACCGGCGTCAGGCAATCTGGCAAGTGCGTGCCGGCGGTGATGACCTGCACCCGCGGATGGATGATTTCTTCGCCCAGAAAGCCGCCGCGCGGCTCGCCAAAAACGCGCAGCAGCGCACCCGCTTGCAGCACTTTTTGCTGATTGGGATAAAAGTTCAGGAAGCGCAACAGCATTGCGCCGCTGGCATCGGTGACACGACACAGCAACTGACGGCGCGGGCGATAAGCCAGTTCGCAATCCACCACCGTGACCTCGAACTGCGCGGCGACGCCGGCTTGTGCATCGCGAATGGCGGTGATGCGGGTTTCGTCTTCGTAACGCAGCGGCAGATGCAGGATCAGCTCGGCATCCGTGCGCAAGCCGAGGCGCGCCAGCCGGTCGGCAAGCGTGTTACCGCCGGGCTTTTTTTCAGCCAACGACGAGAATGGCGTCCGCCTCGACCAGCGCGCCGCGCGGCAGTTCCTTGACGCCCACCGCAGCACGCGCCGGGTAGGGCGGCACCACATAGCGCGCCATGATTTCGTTCACCTTGGCAAAATTGGCCAGATCGGTCAGGTAGATGTTGAACTTGACGGCGTCATTCAACGTGGCACCTGCGGCTTCGGCCACGGCCTTGAGGTTGTCGAACACGCGCACGATCTGCGCGTCGATGCCTTCCACCATCTGCATGCTGACCGGTTCGAGGCCGATCTGGCCGGACATATAAACGGTATTGCCGACCTGCACGGCCTGCGAGTAGATGCCGATGGCAGCGGGGGCGGCGGGGGTGGAGATGATTTTGCGGTTCATGGCGGGTGTCGTGTTCGTATCCGTATTATTCGGCAGCAAGCTGGTAATCGAGGCGTGCAAACATATGCTGCAAGCCGCGCCGTGATTCAAGGTTGATGACCAAGGGCGCATTCAAGTTGGCGCGCAGCGGCTGGCCGGCGCTTTCTTTGGTCAAAATCACCACCACGGCGGTCTGCGCCGGATCGGTGATCTGGAGCATCGCGGTATCTTCGTCCGACAAGGTAATTTCATAGGTGAAGTCGAACAGCGCCGGATCGGCGATATGAAACGCCACACCGGGGTCGTCAAGCGACTGCAAAATGAAATAGCGCGGCGCAGCGTCGGTCTGCGCACTTTCCGGTTCGGGATGGAACAGGGTGAAGCGGCGGCAATCCTCAAACCCGGCCAGGCCGCGCGGAAATTCAATAATGCGGCTGGGCTCGACGTCAAGAGAGCCATAGCGCGGGCTGTCAATATTCATCTCGTCTCCCTGTTCATTTCTTCATTGTAATCATCAAGCCGCCGTCCAGACCGAGTTCTTTGAGTTTGGCGCGGGCGGCATCCGCTTCTTCACGGCTGGCAAACGGTCCGGCATGCACCCGCGCCTCGACGGTTGCCGGTATGCCATTGAGTTCCAGCTTGGCGCGCAAATCCTCGGCATTCGCGACATTGCTGAAGACACCCATCTGCAAGGCAAACTGGCGTTCTGCTGCCTGCGTGAGCGGTCGCGAGGCGGGGGCGCGCTTCGTGGCCAGTGGCGAGGTCGGCGCGAGTGAGGTTTGGGGCGCCTTGGTCAGTTCGCGTGCCTCCGGACGGGCAGCCGGCGAGGTTGCGGGCGGCACGGGTTCGGATGGACGCGCGAGAGCCGGACGGGTGATCGCCGGACGGGTCAGGGTCTTTTCTGCCGGCAGGGGTTGCAATATCGGTGCGCCGGGGGAAACGGTGGATTCGGGTACCGGGGGTGCCGGGGGTGCCGTAGAGACCTCGGTTTTGACGTCTGCCTCTTTGGGCGCCTCGACCGCTGGCGTGGCGGGTGCCACCTCGGCTGGCTTGGGCTCCTCTCTGGTTTCTGCCTTGGGCGGCAATGCGGCGATCTTGGCCGCTGTCGGCTTTTGCGGCGCATTGATGGCATCGAACATCGCCAGGCTGCCAAGCAAGCCCACCACCGTCACAGCGGCAATGGCGATGCGATTGAGAAGACGCCGCTTGAGGGCGTCTTCCGTGTTAACTTCGGCCTGTTCCGGTATATCGCTCATTGCCGTCCTCTTCATCTTCCTGAGGTTTGAATTCGGATTCGTTACGCGCCAGCGCAGCGACCAGTTCCGCCTCGCCCACGCTGATGCCACAGTGCCCTGCAATACCCGCAGCCGGCATACCCTGCTGCGCCAGCGACATCGCTTCGTCATACAGCGGTGATACGTTGCGCTGCGCCTTGAGATGCGAAACCTCTTCTGACACCCGTGCCAGTTCGTTGCGCAACTGTGCCGCTTCACGATGCAAGCGCATCACCTCGGCCTCAACATTGGATCGCGCCAGTTCGCTGGCAAACACCGGCGGCTGTGCCTCACCCACATGCGGTTCGTCATCCCCATGCGCATAATTGAATGTCTCATACGCCCCTTGCGTTTCTTGCATATCTGGCATCGCTGGCGTTTCGCGCTCCATCGACACAGAACGGCGACGCCTGCCATCGATCTGAAACAAACGCATCACCGACAACACCAGATACACGCCCAGCAGCGCCGCGATCACCAGAACCAGATCGCGCCAGCCGATACCGATGAGCGCCTCCAAGTCCATCAGCCGCAACGCTTCCACACCGATGGAAAGCCGGTGTCAATAAAAAGGCAACGCGTTGCAGCAAGAGGAAACGAAGGTGGCATGTAGTCAAGTGGCTTCGGTCAAGTGAGATCAGTCAAGAATCGGACATGTGGCAAATTGCCCTGATAATAGCGGCCTTGTCATCCGGATAAATCGCGATCAGCCCCACCTTTGGCCCATGTTTCTAATCAAAAAGCTCCTCGCCTCACTGATTCTGCCGCCGACCGGCCCGATTTTGCTCGCGCTTTTCGGCCTTTGGTTGGCACAAAGTAAAAGTCGACGCTGGCGCTACGGGGGTACCACTCTGGCAGCCACCGCACTGGTTGCGCTGCTGGTGCTGTCGATGCCGGTGACCGGGAATTTTCTACTCGCACGGCTTGAAACCTATCCACCCATCACCCCGGCGCAACTCGCCAAGGCACAAGCCATCGTCATTCTCGGCGGCGGCACCTATTACGATGCCCCGGAATATGGCGGTGACACCATCGCCGGTGCCTCGCTGGAGCGGGTGCGCTACGGTGCCAAGCTCGCGCGGGAATCGGGGCTGCCGCTGCTGGTGACGAGCGGATCGCCCTTTGGAGGTCGGCCAGAAGGCGAGTTGATGAAGGCTGCACTGGAGGCTGAATTCGGCATCAAAGTGCGCTGGGTCGAAGCGGTGTCTCGTGATACGGCCGAAAATGCACAGCTTTCAGCGCCGTTGCTGAAAACCGCCGGCATCAATCGGATCGCCTTGGTCAGCCACAGTTCCCACCTGCCGCGAGCCGTGCCGCTATTCGAGCGCGAAGGCTTCAGCGTGACCCCCGCACCCACAATATTTACGCGCCCGGCAGGATCACTATTAATTGGATTTTTACCAGGTGGCAGCCTGGGTAGCAGTCGCACCGCACTCAGTGAATACCTCGGGAAACTTTTCAACACCCTGACTGCAAAATCATGAACAACGAACTGCTTATCGGCCTTGTTTCCATTTCCGACCGCGCCTCTTCCGGTGTCTATGAGGACAAGGGTATCCCGGCGCTGCAAGCGTGGTTTGCGCAGGCGCTCAGCTCGCCGTGGCGCATGGAAACCCGTCTGATTCCCGATGAACAGGCAATCATCGAACACACTCTGATCGAACTGTGCGACCAAGTAGGTTGTCATCTGGTGCTGACCACCGGCGGCACCGGGCCATCGCTGCGCGACGTCACGCCGGAAGCCACGCTGGCCGTGGCACACAAGGTGATGCCGGGTTTTGGCGAGCAAATGAGACAGATTTCCTTGCAGTTCGTGCCGACGGCGATCCTGTCGCGCCAAATGGGTGCGATTCGCAGCAAGGCACTGATCCTCAACCTGCCGGGACAGCCGAAATCAATCAAGGAAACGCTCGAAGGCGTCAAGGATGCCGAAGGCCGACAAATAGTGCCCGGCATCTTCGCCGCCGTGCCTTATTGCATCGATCTGATCGGCGGGCCGTATATTGAAACCAACGCGGCGGTGGTCAATGCCTTTCGACCAAAATCAGCGATCCGGCCACCGCAACCGGCACAGTTAACCTAGAAAAGGCAGATGACCACGGGGGGCACGGGGAGCACGGGGGAAAAACAAAATCTTACGGTCGGCAATACAACAACCCATCAAGTGGGCTAGACGCGCGCTGCAATGCATTGAATTTCCCCGTGTTCCCCGTGTTCCCCGTGTTCCCCGTGGTGATATCTGAGTTTTTCAGGATGATTCAACCGCCACGATTCAGGCATCAACTTCCAGCAGGGCGACCAGATCGCCCTCGTCAACCGGGTCGTTGGTCTCGACATACACGGCAATGATGGTGCCATCCTGAGGTGCCCCGATATCCACGGCGACCTTGCCGGTTTCCAGCACCAGCACGGTGTCATCGTACTTCACCTTATCCCCCGGCCCTACCAGCACGCTCTGGATGAATACCTGCTCGGTACGGCAGGAGCCGCAACTGTCCCAGCAAGGCGGGTATTTCGGAATACGGATTTCGACGGGTGCGGCCATGACTTTGCCGCATCCAGTGCTTAACTGAAGCTCTGTACGAAGAAGTTCACGACGATGAAGCCGCCCCCGGTCTCGATGGTTTCACGCGGGTGCAAGCGGGCACCCATGCCGTCCAGAGTAAAGAGCAGCGCCACTTTTTCTTCGAGCGCTTCGGGGCGAATCACCATGCGTGCGTATTCGCCCACCACCGGAATGTCGAGCAAAATGCCTTCGGTTTGCAAGCCACCGGCATCGGCCATCACCGCGCGCGGCGTCTTGGAAAGGGTTTCGATACCCACCGCACCATCGCCGGCACCGCCGCGCTGGTAGCGTCGCACCACACCCAACAACCAGTTATCGCCCCCGTCGGGCTGCAGGCCGATCAACACGCCAATACGTATCCAGTCAGTACCCGCGTTCGGTACCAATGCCCCCATGCCGCCCTGGCTGACATCGTCAACCAGCCAGGTCTCGGCACCATTCGCAGTGCCGCCGCCAGAACCGCGACCAGACAATGACCTATGAATATCATTGAGCCCATGCACCACTGTCAGCGGTGATTTGACCCGGTGGCGCGAATGACTGCGCATGGGCGGCTTGGGCGCCCAGCACATGGCCAGATGTTCAAGCACCGGCATCACCGCCACAACATCATAGTTGGCACCCAAATGAATGCCCGGCGGCACGCGGCCGTCAGCGCGAATCTGCTCCATCGTTTTGTGCACGGCATCCACGGCGCGCGTGCCGTTGAAGAATCGCAAGGTCGCTGTCACTTCCGGCAGCTTGGCCAGACGCGTCGGCGGCAAGGGTTTGACCGCATCGACCCAATACACATTCTCGGGTCGGACCTCGCGGATCAGTGAGAAAAACGGCAGAAAGTAAGCAACAAAACGCTCCGCCACCTCGATTTCCAACGGTGTCAGATTGTCCATCGACGAGGCATGAAAAACCAGCGTCTTGAGATATTCGGCTTCAACCGTTGTCTCGGCAACACCCGAATACAGCGCCACCGGTTTTTGCGCCAG